>JBHHUU010000061.1:0-12620 GCA_046753905.1 Nitrospirota bacterium
ACGCATTATAAAGTCTTTGGAACCCCTTGCTCTGTATTAGCTGAATAGTTACAGATTTTAAAACCTTTATCTGTTGCTCAAGACTTTCTATCTGTAATTTTACCAATACCTCTTTCATAGAAATGCCCTCTTTTTATCCATTCTCTTAATAATCTCCTTCACCCCTTTGTGCTGGATACCTTGATAATCTCTGTTTCATCCTGTATCTTCCTTTTTACAAGCCCCTTCTGCCCTAAGGCAGGAATACCATCGGGGGAAAGTTTTAACTTTAATAGTTCAGAGGTGTGGTTGCCAGGGTGCAGGTTTAAAGATTCTTTTGCACGCTTTCAACTATTATTTCCTTTCGCTTTAATTAGCCCAAACCCGTATGGCTGATATTGCTCTGGTTTTTTTATCCATACATCCAAATTTTCAAATCTCATCCTGCACCCTGATAACTACACCCTCTGAACTATTACTACTTTGGCAACATTTCTCACATCTCATCTTTGATAGTTAATGTCTTCTCTATCTCTGTTATAACCTTTTTTAAATTCATTGGAGAAGAAGAAATCACTTGACCCTCAGTAATGTGAAGATGATCTGGGCATGTATCTATCTCTTTGTGGTGTCCTACATTATCCCACCTCTTTATTAATTTGCCCTTAGCGGTCTGCCAATGAAAATTATAAGTCTCAATATTTATCTTGTTTCTACGAACCTGGACATATTCAGCAAACTCTAAAATATCACCATTCAATAAGATACATTTCAGACGGATGTAACCATCATCATCTCCCTTTTCACATCTCAATATATTAAAGGATGAAACAGCACGACTTATGAAAAGCTCCTGAAATAAACCATCGAAATATTTCCCTATCATTTATTTCTTGCCTTCAAGTTCAGCCTTTTTTTCGAGGAGATGATCACGCATCTGGTAAAGGGAAGCCCATTCAATAAAATTCATATCATCCCCTATTCTGCCATCCTTAAATTCCCTAAAGAAGACTGCCGACTCTTTGTTGTAGGTACGTTCAAACTTTCTCAAATCCTTATCCAATCTCTTTATCTCTATAGTATACTCTTGAACTTTATAATCTAACATTTTAGAGATAGTCTGTGAGATAAAGGGATCGTCCCCATGTTTCTGAATAAATCTCTCCAGATTTTTAACTGCTGCTAAGGTCTGTTCCATGTTGTTCACCTCCTATTTCTCAACATCCACAGCCCTAAGGCATGAGTCAAGGACACGATACCAGTCGTGGAAGGATTTGATGACCTCTGGGTTTGCTCCCTTAACTTTCCATCCACCATTTTGAGAGAAGTAATTAATAATATCTTTTGCATTTTCAATAGGAATTTTTCCGTTTTTCTTAACTTCATCCTTTTTTGAATTAAGTAGCTCCATAAATTTTAAAATCCTGGAGTCTTCTTTATTCTCTAATCCCAAGAGCCTTCGAATAATATCATTATTTTTAACTTTCTCTGTTTCCTTTGCTTTTTTCTGAGCCACGTTCAATTTTTTTTTATAATCCACATTATTCTCAAGATTATCTTTAAACATCCCCTTTGGTTCTTCTTCAGTTGTGAGATAATCTATTATCTTCTTCTCCTTTTTAGAATTTTCCAACTTGCCATCATTTAAAATCTCTGCCAATGCCTGCATGTCTATGTCAAGGGGGAGGAAGAGGCAGAAAATTTCATTTGTGAAGTGTTGAAAATGTAAGTTTCTTATATTTTGCAGACCTTTTTCTAAACTATATTGCATAGTTCTCCACTATTTGTTAAAATGCTGTTTCAGGCCATCCCATGCAAAAACCAAGTTAACATCTGGATAATTTTTTGAACAAAAAAAGCCAGTTTCTATAGCCT
This sequence comes from Nitrospirota bacterium, assembly GCA_046753905.1. Classification (GTDB taxonomy): domain Bacteria; phylum Nitrospirota; class Nitrospiria; order JBHHUU01; family JBHHUU01; genus JBHHUU01. Next base: position 1,855 of record JBHHUU010000061.1, read on the forward strand.
TAATTCTATAACCCGATGTATCTGATACAGCATATTTGGCAAAAATATTTGCTCCATCAAACGCTTTTATAGCAGATGGCACATTTTGGATGATAAGTTTTTTCCTATTATAAAATGACGATGATAAATGCCAGATTATTATGCTTTTAAATTCGTTCTCCAACATGTTAATATAACTTGAAGCATTTGTAACTTCTCTAATTTTTTCTGTTAAATGCCCTTGATTATTAAATGCACAACGTATCTTGTCACTTCTCTCCTTTGCATCAATAAAGATTATATTATATTTATTTTGCATAGTAATTGCCTTTAAAAAAATAAATCTGGAGGTCTTGCTTTATTCTTTTTGAGTTTTTGGTTATATAAACTTTTCCATTTCCAAGCGGGTAATTCTAAATAAATACATGTACTGCCTACTTCTGATGGCCATTCTATTTTTCCTCCCAAAATATTAATAGCATTTTGTACAGCAAATATGCCTGTACCCGTATCTTCGTTAAACTCTTCTTCAGTCAATTCTCCTTCACTCCATCGTGTCAAACTATTAAGAGCATCTCTATCGAACCCCTTACCATTATCTGAATATTTAATTTTAATTTTGTCATCATTTTTATTCACAATAACTTTAATTTCTGTATGTTCCATTTTGCTACTATGATTATATGAATTTGCAATAAGGTTTTCGAATACTGAAAAAAAAGCAATTTTGATTGTACAAAACTTTTCATTATCTCCTTCTATATTTAACTTTTCCCAATCCACACCTATAGCTAAATTTAAACATTTAAACTCTTCTAAGATATTTAATGTAAAGCATTCATCGACATCTTCTGCTTCAACTTGTTTCGTTATTATTGAAAAATAATGTAATTTAGCTTCTAAGTACTCTTTTATCTTATTTGAATTGACCTTTACTATAATATGTCTATTTATATCATGTGCTGTAATCTCCAGCATCATTTTTGCAAGTCTCTCTGTCTTTTCTCTTTTTTCTGACTCCTTTGTGGCCTTTTCTGAATACTCACCTATGCCAAACTGTGTATAACGTCGATTCAAAATAACCCGTAACAATCTACATCGGCTTCTTAAATATTCCAAATCAGTAGGCGAAGAAATTGTTTCGCCAATAATAGCACCACCAAATCCATAATTGATTAACCCATTCTTTTTATGTATCTCCTTCACTGTCTCAGAACCAACATATGCCACATGGTTAAGTTTGGTAGTAGAAAATAATAAACCGAGGGTATATAGCACCTTAGTAAAACCTTCCCATTCCTTTTTTTCTTTTCTATAGTTGGTAAAAAGAGAGCAACACTTGCTGATTCACTTTCTGATTCCTCCACGCTACATATTTTAGCCTCCAAATTAGCACTAAATTTCTTATATTCTTCTTGTTCAATAAATAATCCCCATTCCCAACATCCTACTTTATATCTAAACTTTTCGAAAATCTTATCCCATTCAAGAAAAACGATACTACCCCTTGTTTCATGAACTGATCTATTAACGATAGTGTTTAATAAATCTTTTATTGTTGTTTTTATATCGCCCAGTTTTTCTTCAAGTTGTGAACTCTTGATTTTAGTTTGAGGTATAGTAATATCTACAAAAGATAAACTGCCATCCAAGTCTCTTGTGTACTCAGGTAAAATTTCTTCACCTTGTTTAACGGTTAGTATCGGTCTTTGAGTTAAATCTCTAAAAATAAAATTTGTTATACTAAAATCAAATTGTTCTATGAAGATAAAATAAAGCACCAAAAAAGATATATTATCTATAACCTTATCGATGTTATTTGGGTCTATTCTGATAACATAAAGTGGCATTTCCTCTGCAAATCTATCTTCTGTAAGACGCCAATATGTCATAAATGACCAAAGTGTAGTATGGTTTATTACATCGTGAGTTGAAATCAGAGCTAGTAGATCCTTAAGAGTTTGGTATCGTATATTCCGTTTCTTAGATACATCTATATCAACTGGACTATGCAATTTTTCAACAACTCTATTATTAAGTAAATTCTTTACAAACAGATATTTTTTTATGTCTTTTTTCTTGCAAATTTTATGGGCTTTTACATTTAATCCGTCCTTTATCTTTATATTGATCGTCTTATTATTTTCTGGACCCTCTTTAATCTCTTTCAAAAGGCTTTTTCTATCCTCTGGCGTAAGTCCCCACCAGAAGTGTGTGTATACGCCATTTTCTATCTAGGCATAAAAATCTCTGTATGAAAGTTCATAATCGTAATCTATTGGCTTTCTATCTATATCTATTTTTGTGGAAAAAAATCTATTGCATTTTCAACTTCAATATAATTAGTGGCACTTATTTCAGGATTCCAAAAAAGAGTTTTATTCCTTTTCTTACAAAGCCTTTCTAACATTTTATAAAAATTTAATTTTGTAGTATCGTTATTATCCTCAGCTTCTTTTATAAGTTCATAAAGTCTCTTTTGGTTCCCATCCATCGCTGCTATATCATGCAGCCTTTCTGCGTAAATAAAATATCCCCCATCGTCCAAAATATCTATAAGCTCAGCCAATCCACTTCTCCAATTAATTAAATGATGCAATAAAAAAAAGGAAAGACATATATGAAATTTCTGGGTAGAGAAAGTGCGATTAAATGTGTTGAAACTATCTTTATTCTCAATGTCGGCCTTGTATATTGTCAATGACACTTTTTCATTAAATCTTGCTTTTAAAAATATAGATGCATTGCCATTGGATTCTTTAAAAATCGAATCATTAAAAACTTCTTCTAAATTTTCATGAAACCTATTGAGCATTTCCAAAGAATTATCAAACCCAACAATATGTAGGGAAATATTTTTATCTATTGCTCTACAAATCAAAGGAATGGTTATAACCGAGCCTTCTCCAATCCCGGCATCTAAAATCCTAATCTTTCCCGAATCAGTTGCAAATTTTTGGGCCAATTCCAAAATAAAATCGGCTATCTTTTCTTTAACATTGTCAGGAGTATCATGAGTCCTGTTGTATAAAGTTACAGGTTCTGTATGCTGATAAGGATGTTTTTTCTTCTCAAGCGGCATATATTATTCCTTTCATATAAGTTTCTAACAAAACTGTTAATACTACTTCAGGAATTCTTCAAGTAAACATTCATGAACGAGTTGTTCGCCCCCGAGCATGAAAATTAACCCCCCTTTAGCAAAGAGGGAAACTTGTACTTCCCCCCTTTAGCAAAGTGGGGCAGGGGTGATTTTCATAGTAAACGCTCATGAGCAGACTTGCTCACCCCCAAGTATGAAAATGTATTTTCATAGTAAAATACTAATATTCCCTATTACATCATATTGTTTAAGTTCCTTAAAAATAATAGGATATTCAAATCCATATCCTATTATTAAGAGATAATTGACCTTAGAAGCTTTGATTTTTGCAATATGTGACTTGAAATCTTTTTCTGATATTTCATATGTTTCTGCAACAGCCACTTCTATACCCATCTTCTTGAAACTTGGAATAAAATAATCATTCAACTGTTGCTCTGCTCCTTGATGGTGCACGTATAGAATTCCAACCTTGTTAATATCCTTTCTATCCTTAAAGTAACTTAATAGTACCTCGGCTTCTTGCCCCATACTTTCATAAAGCCTAAATACGTATTTAGAATCTTTCTGTATTGTCGGATCCATGCTCAAAGATAAAAAAGGAATGCGTCTTGAATCGGCAATTGGAGCAATTGAACGACTTATTCCAGTTGTTGAAGCCAAAAGAACACTTACCTTATCAATTTCTATAAGTTTATTTACGGCCGTAACCCCTTCTTTAGCTTTGCCCATACTATCTTCAAAAATAATTTTGATCTTTTTCCCGTTTAAGCTATTCTCAGTGTTAATTTCCTCTACAGCAAGCGACATACCGTTTTTCTCTGGTTCACCAAGAACAGCCAAATTTCCTGTCAACGGCAATATCGCCCCGATCTTATACATCTTTGTTTCTTCGGCCCTCAAGGTGCCGATATTAAAGGCAAGGCCAAAAGTTACTATCAGAACCAGCAATAAGACTCTCTTAGAAATTTTCATCGGTTAAGTCCTCCTTGTTTTATTAAATATCTTATTTACCATCTGTTACTACTCTCCAGCCCTTTTAATAATAGTATTGTATAAGGATTCGGATATTCTATAGTCTGACCCAGGGACAAGTCTATTCATTAAGAATCTGACAGTTGTCTCATCCGAAACATTTTCTGTTTTTATCCATTCAGGTCTTTCAGTTTTCTTCTGAACTTCAAAGACCTCTTTATACACAGCCTCTGGAATTACAATCTCCTTGTAAAGGGTCTGCAATATATTTAGCCTGCCAACATTATCTAACAGAATAATTGGACTTGCGTTAGAGATGACCTTCACCCATTATCCCCCGATACAGTCTTTGATCTCTCTATATCCCTCTCTAACTCCTCTTCCGTTAAATCCAAAAAAGGTATCCCTAACCTTGAAGCATGTCTTATAAATTCAAATCGCTCCATATCAAGTAATTCTGCGGCCTTACCGCTGGATATTTCACCCTCTCTGTATAGCTCAAGGGTTGTTAGTTCTTTTTCTATCAGGATTATTTCCTTTCACCTCTAATCCTTCTAAGAAATTCTATAAGAATCTCTTCCCTTATTCTATATCCTTTCTGAACAAGGTCAAAAACCATCTCCTCCAATCTTTGTCTTGTAATAGTTCCTCTAATGAGTGCATCGTTTAATACTCCAAGAGTTCCTTTGGGTTTTAGCTTATAAAAACGGGCAACTGCCCGGGCTTTGCCCTCATCTATCAATACATCTCTTGTCTTCGAATCAATAGCATAACTTATAACTGCTTGTTCTCCTTTTCCAAGATAAGCAGGTAAGGTCTCTTTTATATCAACATCTACTATTGTTGCATTTGAGGTCTTCAAAAATTCTAAAATCAAAGGAGCATCTTTATGCTCCTTTTTATAGCCTTTTAATATTTCTTCCTTAACCTGGCGCGGCACAAAAAGTTTATAATTAGACAGTAGGTTCAATTCCCCTATCTTTGCCAGGAAAATAAGTGGTGAGGCATCTGCTACAATATCTATCACTGACAGATGTCCTCTCGCAGTTCTTCTTCACCATAATCCAGGTGAAGCCCTAACTTTCTTATCTTTTCTATCATTTCCCATATATCTATAGAAAGTATTTCCGCCCCCTTCGCAAGGGTTATTTTACCATTTTGGTATAGCTCCATGACATATTTCTCTTTCATAGAGGTAAAACTCTTCTGAAGGGCATCCTCTAACAATTTTCCAATCTCTATCTTATGCAAGGATGCTAAGTTTTGTAGGTCTTCATATAGGTGGTCTTCTATATTTATTGTTTTCATCTTCAATCTCCTTCTTTCTGATAGGATTAACAAGATTTTTATTTTTATCCAGTATATCCTGTATATCCTGTCAAAAGTCTTTTCTTCTCAGTAAAAAAATGCTGTCTCAATCATCTCTTCTGTAATCTTCTCATGTGGCATGCCTTTTTTTATGATATGGCCGTTCTTCATAAGATAGACCCTCTGGCTTATCCTTAGTCCCTCCTTTATGTTTTGCTCTACAAGAAGGATAGATGTACCATAATTATCATTGATTTCGAGAATTTTATCAAGTATTTCCTTTACAAGTTTTGGTGCAAGGCCAGCAGAGGGCTCATCCAAAAGGAGGAGTTTAGGTCTGGTCATAAGCACAATACCCAGTGCAAGCATCTGTCTCTCTCCACCTGAAAGGAGTCCTGCCCTTACCTTAAATTTATCTTTCAAGGCAGGGAAGGTCTTCAGAATCTCCTCTGTCCTCTCTTCTATATGCCCATTGGAGAGGTTTATTCCGCCTAATTCAAGGTTATCACAGACCCTCAGGTGCGGGAAGACACTTCCGCCCTGAAGGAAATAACCAATCCCGAGTTTTACCCTTGAATGAATAGGCAGATTGGTTATCTCCTGATCAGATAGGTGCACACTGCCAGTTAAGGACATCAGTAGTCCAGATACTACTTTTAAGAGTGTGGACTTACCTGCACCATTAGGTCCTATAAGGGCTGCAATCTCCCTATCTTTGACCTCAATTGAGCCCCCCCGCAGTATCTCTCTTTTGTTATATGAGGCGTGAATATTTATTACCTTTAGCATCTTATACCCCTATATATACCTCTCTGACCCCGGGATTGTTTAAAACTTCCTCTGGTGTCCCTGAAGAAAGGATCTTCCCTGCATTCATAAAGTGGACTATATCGGCTACCTCCCTAACTGCATTCATATTATGTTCTACAAGTATAATGGTCTTGTTCAGGGCTGTCAATTCTCTTATCTTCTTCAGAATAATCCCTATCATTGTTGGGTTTACACCAGAGACTGGCTCATCTATGAGGAGAAGCTTAAAGTCTCCGCAGAGGAGTCGCGCCAGGGCAAGGAGCTTCTGCTGTCCATAGGAGAGGTCTTCTGCATACATGGTTCTATTATCTGTAAGACCAACAAACTCCAGCCATCTCTATGGCATCTCCTCTCTTTTCCTCTCCTTTTTCTTTATCTTATGTATCCTCCAGAAGAGGGTAAAAGGGTTTTCACCCAGTGGGTCCCTGTCAGCAATCATGAGGTTTTCAATAACCGCAAGTTTTCCGAAGACCCTTATATCCTGAAACATCCTGCCGATACCAAGACCTGCCCTCTGCCATGGTGAAAGATGGGTTATATCCTTACTCATGTATCTAATTATCCCCTCATCAGGATTTAAGTAGCCACCTATGAGGTTGAACAAGGTAGTTTTACCTGTCCCATTTGGCCCTATGAGGGCTGTAATCCTACACGGTTCAATGGAAAGGTTCAGGACATCTACAACCCTCAATCCATCAAAGGACTTGTTCAATCTATATGTGTTGAGTACGTTATTCAAATTTATACTCCCCTGCAAGACCCTGCGGTCTGTATCTCATAAGTAGAATCAGTGTCATGGCGTATATGATCTGCCTTAGATTGGGGGCTATGGAATCCGGGATACCAAGAAATCTTAATGCCTCTGGCAGGAGTATCATCAAGATCGCTCCGATTATAGGTCCCCTGAAGTTCCCTGATCCGCCCACAAGGACGACGGAAAGGATGAAGATAGACTCATCAAGGGTAAAGCTTGTGGGGTCGATATATGTTATATACCCGGCATAAAGTCCGCCAGCTATGGCAGCAATCCCGCTGCTTATGGCAAAGGCAATGACCTTGAACCAGAAAACATTCTTGCCTAAAGAGATTGCTGAAAGCTCATCCTCCCTTATGGCCTTGAGCACCCTGCCAAAAGGTGAATTGTAGACTGTTCTAAAGATGCCAACTATAATAATGGCAAGGAGGGTACTCAGGATGAAGTAGGCGGGCAAGGTGTCGATAGTCAGACCAGAGATATGTGGTCTCGGGATGCCAGGGATACCGTAAGGTCCTCTGGTAACATCAATCCAGTTATAGAGAATGGTGAAGATGATAATCTGAAAGGCCAGGGATGCAAGGATGAAGTAATCCCCTTTCAGCCTGAGAGAGGGGTAGGAGATTGACAGGGAGATGACGGCTGAAAAGATGATCGCAATTGGCAGGGACAGAAAAAAGTTCAGACCTATCTTCATTATTAAAAGGGTAGAGATATATGCCCCTATCCCATAGAAGGCTGCGTGGGCAAGGGAGAGGAGACCCGTATATCCCACAAGAAGGTTAAGAGAGAGGGAGAGGATGATGTAGATATTTATCATAACCAGTATGTGAAAGATGTAGTTCATATCTCCTCCACCCGCTTTCTAAATCCAAAGATACCCTCTGGTTTATATAATAGAAATATTATCAGCAGGAGAAAGGTTATGGCTGTCAGGATAGAGGCTATTCCTGCCAGTGCAGAACCAAGGGCAAAGACAAGTAAACGCATCTTATTCATATTTGTGCCAAGGACTGTCAGGAGTAATGGGTTGTTGCTCATTGCCTGAAAGGTCTTTCCAGCCCTTGTCTTTTTGAGAAAGATGGTCGTGATTAGTAGAATAACCATGAAAGCAAAAACCTGGACAACCTGTATCCTTGTAAGGATCACATTGCCGAAATTAAAGCTCTTTTCTATGCTGGATGATAACACCTTTGTCTCGTTCCCATAAAATAGGGGTATAAGATTCACAACGAGTATATAGACAGAAAGCGAACTAATAAATACAACACCCATAGAGGCGTTTCTTTTGTTGAGAGGGGCATATATAAGCCATTCGATAAATATACCCAGCAGGATAACTATCCATATAGAGATAAGGAAAGAGAGAACAAAAGGGAGATCGAAAATGACAGCAAATGTGTAAAAGGCATATGCACCGACAGTATAAACCGCTCCATGGGCAATGTGAAAGACCCGGGTCGTAGAATAGATCATGCTGAACCCAATAGCCATAATGGCTATCAGGGAACCAGAGACGATTCCATTAGCGATAAACTGGATAATCATATTATAAGTATAGCCTAAGAAGTTAAAATAGAATATCCCGAAAATATCCTGAAATGATGATCCCTGACTGATGTCTGTAAATGCTTGTGCAAGGTCAGACACCGTCACTGAACAAAGTGAAGGAATAACAATTGATTTTACCCCTAACCCAGACAATCTGGAAAGTTTGAATATCTAAATCCTAAATCCGAAACAATATCAAATGACAAAAACAAGAAGTTTTGAACATTTGAAAGTTTGTATTTTGAATTTATTTTCTGCCACAAAAAACACAAAAATAATTATTAAGGCACTAATTTATCCAGTAAAATTTTGTTCTTGATTGTTTTTAATTTTCTATTTATTTTTTCTCTTTCTATTTTATCCCGTATTTCTCTAACTTATACCTGAAAGAACGGAAATTGATATTTAATAGTTCAGATGCCTTTTTCTTTGCTCCATTTGTCCTGTCAAGGGCATTGAGAAGCAGTTTTTTCTCAATCTCTTCAATGAATCCTTCCAGATCTATGCCCTCTGGAGGTATTTCAGTGGGTACTGCCTCCTTTACTGATATACTCTTCTGGAGACACTCTTTTAGATCATCAGGTGTTATCATATTGTTTGTTGTCAGGGCAACTACTCTCTCCATTACATTCTCTAACTCTCTCACGTTTCCCTTCCATTCATGCCTTACGAGCATATCCATTGCCTCTTTAGTAATACTATCAATCTTCTTATTTATAGACGAACAGAATTTGTTCAGGAAATGCACTGCTAAAAGTGGTATATCTTCTGACCTTTCCCTTAATGATGGAAGGTGTATTGGAATAACATCCAATCGATAATAGAGATCTTCTCTGAATCTTCCCTCTGCTACCTCCTTTTCAAGGTCTTTATTCGTGGCTGCTATTACCCTTACATCTACCTTTATATCCTTTATGCCGCCAATTCTTCTGAATTCCCTCTCCTGTAATACCCTCAAAAGTTTCACCTGAATAGCAGGAGAGGTCTCACCAATCTCATCTAAAAAGATTGTCCCTTTATCTGCCATCTCAAACAGACCCTCTTTGTTCATTACTGCTCCTGTAAATGATCCCTTCATATACCCAAATAATTCACTCTCAAGCAGGGTCTCTGGAAGTGCAGTACAGTTTACAGTAACAAATGGTTTGTCCCTCCTCTTGCTATTAAAATGTATTGCTCTGGCAATAAGTTCCTTGCCAGTACCGCTTTCTCCGAATATGATCACATTACTTCTTGTATCAGCTACCTTTCTGACCATCTCAAAGACCTCTTCTATCTTTTTGCTCTTTCCCACAATATTATCAAAGATGGCTCTTTCTTTGATCTCTCTCTTTAAGATTATATTTTCCTCCTGCAGCCTTCTCTTCTCTAATGCATTTCTTATAATCAGCTTTACCTCTTCTGTCTTAAATGGCTTTGGTATATAATCGTATGCACCCTCTTTCATAGCCTCAATGGCAGTTTCTGTTGACGCATAGGCTGTAATCATTAAAACTACTGTATCAGAAGATACCTCTTTCACTGTCTTCAACACCTTCAGTCCATCTACTCTTGGCATCCTTATATCTGTAATTACCAGATCAAAGATATCCTCTTTGCTCAATATATTCTGGGCATCCTCTCCATCTTCTGCTGTAGTCACACGATATCCCTCTTTTTTCAGCATTATTGCGAGAAAATCCCTCATGCTCTTTTCATCATCAACTACTAATATCTTTTCCAAGGTATTACCTCCTTAAAAAGTCAGGAGTCAGAAGCCAGAATAAAAAACTCATTTAAGATATAATCGTCTGGAATAAAACTTAACAATAGTTCTGTATCCTTTTCTGTTCTGGTTTTATTCTGACTCCTGGCTTCTAACTCCTGACTCCTTCATTCTTCATTCTTCCATCGGCAGCAAGATGCTAAATCTTGTCCCCTTCCCTTCTTTGCTTTCCACTTCAATCTTCCCACTATGCTCTTCTATAATGCGGTGAACCAGCGCCAGTCCCAATCCAGAAGCTCTATCTCTGGTTGTAAAAAACGGGTAAAATATCTTTTCCTTAATCTCTTTTTTTATTCCCTCTCCTGTATCTATAAAAGATATATCTATCTCACTATTTTTGCAACAACTTTTAATAATTAATTTTCCTCCCTGATGCATGGACTGGATGGCATTTATGGACAGATGATAGAAGACCTGTTTAATCTGTTTATAATCTATATCTGCATAAATACTTTTCTTTTCAGGATTAAAACTTATTTCTATATCTTCCTTTGCATCTATCTCTCTTTTTATCATCTCAA
>JBHHUU010000062.1:0-12604 GCA_046753905.1 Nitrospirota bacterium
GAACAGACCTGTACAGATAGGCGGAGCCTTGGATTGGGCATCAGTTGCTGCTGGTTGGAATTATACAATAGCCATAAAGAGAGACCGTAGCCTCTGGGCATGGGGATATACCTATTATGGCAGATTGAGTTATGGGATGAGGATGTCAAGGAATATTCCTACACGAATAGGTGTTATTACAGACTGGGCATCAGTTGCCGCCGGGAGGAATCATGCTGTAGTTATACAAACCAACGGCAGCCTCTGGGCATGGGGAGACAATAGCAATGGTCAGTTGGGTGATGGGACAACATGGAGAGAATTCCCTGTAAAGATAACTTTGCCTGTCCCATTACTGATCCTGTCTGAGGGGATAGGAGGAGGAAAGGTTATTGGATACTTTGATGACGGTACTATAAATGGTAAAAAGGCATTTACACGCATGCCCTTTGGTACGGGATTTACAGGTGGAATTAATATCACCACAGGGGATATTGATGGAGATGGGTTTGATGAATATATTGTTGCCGCTGCATCAGGAGACGGTTTTGTAAAGGGATATGAATATGACGGAAAACTGATCTTTAAAATAAGGCCCTTTGGTACAGGATTTAGAGGTGGAATTAATATAGCAGCAGGAGATATTGATGGAGACATGGATGACGAGGTTATAGTAGGTATGTCATCAAACGGCACAAGGGTAAAAGTATATGAATATAATGGTACGATGACAGGAAATATGATTTTTAATAAAAATACCTTTGGGAGAGGTTTTGCAGGTGGAGTAAGCATTGCCACAGGAGACTGGGATGGAGATGGGGATGACGAGATCATGACAGGCATGGCATCCAGTGGACAGAAAGTAAGGGCTTATGACTATAATGGCACACTGGGATGGAATAAGTTATTTCAAAAGATACAGACATTTGGACCAGGTTTTACAGGTGGAGTTAGTATAGCGACTGGAGATTATTATAGTAATGGATATTATTACGGCTGGGGATATTATTATGGCAAGGAAGAGATATTCATAGCCCAGGCGACAGGTGGTGCAGGTGTTAAGGGGTGGACAAACAATAGGATGTTGAGAGGATCCATTATTTTCAAAAGGATGAGTCCCTTTGGACCAGCATATACAGGTGGAGTTAATATTACTATGGCAGACCTTAGTGGCACAGGAGGGAAGGATATTATTATATCTATGGCATCTGGCAAAGGAAAAATAAAAGGATTCTCAGATAACTCAACACTTAAGGGGGATATTATCCTTACCATAGCAGATCCCTTTGGGGCAGGCTTTACAGGAGGCACAAAAGTAACAGAGAGTGATTTTAACAGTGATGGGATAATGGATGTGGCAGGGACAACTGCCTTATCGTCAGGCAGTCTAAAGATATGGGAAAATGATGGTACTACTAATGGGAACATGATAATGAGGAGGAGTATAACAGGAGCCGCATCAGGACTTAATCCTGTTTTTGGGGTCTTTAGGTAGGAGGTTTCAGATGAAAAAGGCAATAAAAATATTAACGGTGGTTATCCTGTCTGCGGTTTTCATTTACATTGGTATGGAAGTAGCGATTCACATGATCCGTACTGATGCAAAAAAGGCACGATTGGTAAATGCAGATATACCTGTCCAGACAGTGGCTACAAAGGTGACAACCCTGACTGAAGTAATAGGGGCGGGCGGAGAGATAACACCATCTTCTATGATAAATCTTACTGCCAAGGTCAGCACTACTATTAAGACCATAACAGTGGATATAGGAGACCTTGTTACACCTGAGCAGATACTGGTAGAATTTGACTCAGAACTATTGGAGGCAGCCTTTAACAGTGCCAGAGATAATGTTAAAAAGGCAGAGGCAGAGCTTAAAAACAGTCGCGTTAATCTTAAAAGGGTATCGTCACTCCATGCTCAGGAGTTTATTTCTGTCGTAGAGTTAGAAAATGCAAAGATCGGTTTAGACGCAAAAAAGGCTCAATATAGTGAAGCCCGCTATAAAATGGTTCAGACAAGAAAGGATTTAGAAAATGCTATATTAAGGTCGCCTATAAGCGGTATAGTCATTGAAAGACCAGCAAATTCAGGGGAGATACCAAAATATAATCAATTGTTGATGACATTGGCGAGGATAGATGTAGTTATGATGGCTGCCAATATAGCAGAGGAAAAGATAGGAGAGATACATATAGGACAAAAGGCTGAGGTTACCTTTAATGCCTTTCCTGAAGAGATATTTAGAGGGGAGATAACAAAGATAGATCCTGTAGCTAACCCAAGTACCAGAACTTTCAGGGCATATATCAAGATGGCAAATTCTGATCTGAGACTCAAACCAGGAATGACAGGGTTTGTCCGCATAAAAAGGAAACATACTGCACTTGCTATACCGAGTATTTCTATTATTAATCCTGTGGGAATACAGGAAAGCACTATCTTTGTAGTTGAGGAAGACTCAAGGGCTCATCTCAGAAAGATAAGGATAGGTGTTGTAGCTGATGCAATGACAGAGGTGATAAGTGGAATATCTGAAGGAGAAAAGGTGGTTACTGTAGGACATCTATATCTTAAAGATGGCGATAAAGTAATAACAGGGAGTATATTAGGTGAAAATATTGAAAGGAAACAAAAATAGCTGCACTTCTATAATAGCCTCTTTAGTCCTGATCATATCAGGATTTAGTGGATGGTTATATATACCTTTAAAGGGATATATAATGGGATATGCTATCTCTCTCCTTCCCTATAGTGAGACATATAATTATATGGTTAGGTTTAATCCATTATCTTTTGGTTTTCTTGTCTGTATTATTGGTCTCTTAGCTCTCTTTCTATATTACCCATTCGTTAGATTGATATCTGGTGTTGTCGTTATAATGGCAGCCCTTATCCTGATTTATCAGATAGCCTTCCTCAAGCCAGAATTGATAACTTCTTTTGTTGACTTCAATCAGCAACAGTTGAATATGATAGAATTTTCTAAATCTTATCTTCCCTTAAATGCAGGAGTAGAACCTACATTTTTATCATATCCTGCGGAAGGAGATATAATAGAGACCCTCGTCGCAACATTATATTTTATGAGCTGGGGATGGTATCTTGCTCTTATTGGCGGTGTGATACTTGTCTTCAAGGCTCTATCTTTTGATAGAAGCATAGGTAAGGCAGTTAGATATATGGGTATGAGTATAGCGATCCTCATAGGTTCTTCTCTTTTTTTTCTCTTTTCGCCTCTAATGGCAGAGTATGAGTTATATAAAGGTGATAGTTACTCTGGTCATGGTCAATATGAAGAAGCCTACCAGATGTATATTAATGCCGTAGATATATATCCATCATTGGTGCTTACCAAGAGATATTCCAATAGGATAGGCGCTCTTTACTATCAGTTAGAACTTACAGGAAAACCAGAATACCATCTTTATAAAGGCGATCTCTTATTTAAAGAGGGAAAATATCTTGATGCCGAGCTTGAATATCAGATAGCAGTAAAAATAGGTCAGGAGGAGCTAAAAAATCTTGCAAGGAAAAGGTTTGGCTGGTTTTATATTAGGTATGGACTTAAGGAATACCAAAATAAGAGGGTCAATACTGCTATTGTGTTGTGGAATAAGGCCATCAAGATGGATAGTAATCAACTCCAGGCATATTATTACCTTGGTAAGGGATATTACGATATTAGCCTTTATGAGCAATCTATACAGGAGGATATCAGATTTATCACCTATTCAGTGAATCCTATCTTTAATGCCAATATGTATGCCAATATTGGGGACAGCTATTATAACCTTGGTGAGTATAATCGTGCCAGGGAGTACTATAAGAGGTCATTGAATCTGGACAGATACGATAACTATCGTATTATAAAAAGCCTTGGAGGGACATAGGTGTGAAGATAGGAAAGAAGAATCCACAGTCAGAAGTCAGGAGTCAGGAGAAAAGAATTTTCTCATCTCTTATAGTAGTCTCTTTATTTGGAATATTGCTCGGCTATTTTGTTTGGAAGTCTGCCTTTACATATACTCCACACTCCTATCCCATATCTTTTGAGTATGCCCAATGGATCACTTCTCCTTCAGGGTCTCCACAGGCGTATTTTCGGAAGGAGATATTTGTTCATGGTTATCCAGTAAGAACATGGATCAAAATAGCAGCGAGCGACTCTTATATCCTTTATATCAATGGCAGAAAGATTGATAAAAAGAGATATCTCTCTCTAAATGTCTCAGGTATATATGATATCTCCAGTTATCTACAATCAGGAAAGAATATTATAGCTGTTGAGGTAGATAGAAAGAGTTATCCTGGTGGAGTTCAATTAGCAGTAGAAGGCGGGTTTTCCATGCAGATGCAAAGCAGTGTTAATCGTTTTATTTCAGATGGCACATGGAAGGTAGCCTCTAATGAAGAGAGACAGGGAAAAAAGGCTATTACATGGTATGCCAAGAAGTTTGATGATATTAATTGGGTAAATGCGAGGTTAGCAGGAAAGGTGATACCAGGTGAGGTATCTCCTGTAGATATCAGGCATGAGCTTATCACAACACCTCCAAAAGGTAAGTGGATCGGCCATCCTGATCCTACTGTAAGGAGAATACTTTTTGTAAAGAGGTTTGAGGTACCAGGGAGGATTGATGATGCATGGCTCAGAGTTGCTGCCTCAACTCAATATGATCTTATTGTTAATGGAATAAAGATAATAACGAAAGATAAGTTTGAAAATAGACTTGATATTTATAGGATAGCCCCTTTAATTAAAAAGGGATTAAATACTATCGGTATAGGGATTAATGGCAATCTTTCCTCTCCATATATCATGGCTGATGGAGATATTTTTATGCCTGATGGGGTAAAGATTGGACTTAAAACTGATACTGCATGGAAGATATATAATAGCACAGATAAAGGAGTAGATTCTGATGTAGTTATACTCACCCCCTCTAACTCTGAGGGAGAATACCTTCCAAAAGTGAGACGAGACTTAGAACTCTCATTATCATATACTTCATTATTAATAGAACGGAGTAAAATGGTTATCACTATCTCTATAATCCTTGCGATTATTCTGATATTATGGATGGTATCTGCACTTATACTCAGTAAGATAAGAAACAAATCATGGTCAGATATGTTGTTTTTAGATGCTCTTATCCATCTTCTCCCTTTTATTGCTCTTCTCTTTATATTTTTGCTTCGTTATGATATCCGCTATGACCCATCTTATCCATTTGAGTCAAGATTTATTCTTATTTCCCTTTTTATTCTCATCTTTTCGAGGGTGGTCTTAATCATAGAACAGATCCTCTATCTCATTTTTTTTGAGAAATATAAAGGGAATAGGTTTTGTTTTTTATCTAATGAGAGAATAAGGAATATGTTCTATAAATGGATATACATATTTGCTTTGCTTTGTATAGTGACTATGGGTTTCTACATCCGATTTTATGATCTTGGCTATCTATCGTATACCCATGATGAGGCAAGCATGGTAAAATTTGCTAAAGGGATATTGACAAAGGGATATCCATATAAGACAATCGGTCCTATAGAAAAACCTCTTACTACCTATGAACTTGTTCCATATCCCATAGCCCTTTCTATGGGCATCTTTGGAATGGATGAGTTTGGTGCGAGGCTACCCTCTCTATTTTTTGGAACCATTACAATAATCATAATTGGTATTACAGGTGCGAGGTTATTTGACAAAAGGGTAGGAATATTGGCATCTGTGATATATGCCTTTCTGCCATGGGCAATAGAATGGTCTCAGAATACCTATCACCCTCAACAGACCCAGTTATTTGCCTTGCTAACCATATTTTTTATCTATCTTGCAGTCAGTGAATCAGATATAAAGCCCAAATACCTATATCTCGGAGGTATATCCTTTATCATCTCTTATCTAAGCTGGGAAGGAGTAGGTTTTATGCTCCCTGCCCTATTATGTGCAGTTGCAGCTATAAAAGGGAAAGAACTCTCATGGTTAAAGAATAAACATCTATGGCTAACTATAACCGGTGTGGGAATGGGAATCTTTCTTCAACAGGCAAGAAGACTCTCATACCAGATTCCCTATATTGTGGTAGGAACAGGGACAAGTGACGTTACTTTACCATCCCTCTTTTTTCTTGATTCAATGTATGACCCCTATTTTTATATAAACAATTTTCTCCTCATAGAGAATCATGTAGTGATGACACTCCTTCTGATAATAGGAATCCCATTCCTTATTTACAATAAAGCACATAGATATCTATATGTTACTCTCTTCTCAGTGCTATTTATGATGACAGGTCTTATTCCTAATCATGCAAACCGACATGTCTATTTTCTCCTGCCTGTACTTATTCTCCTATCAACATCAATACTCTTTTCACTTATAGATATCATATCACAAAGTAAGGAAGGGAGTATCTCAATCTTTAGCAGGATATCAGGAATAGCTGCCATGAGCAGTCTCGCAATACTACTATTTCTAACTACAAATACCCGATTTCTAAAGCTATATAAATTATCGAGTTTTCCCTCAAACCCTATATTTACCTCCAGAATGAACATATATTCTACTGATTATAGAACTACAGGAAAATTTATTCAGACTAACTTTCAGAAAGGGGATATTATTATATCAAACATGTCACATACTATTGAATACTATAGTGATAAGAGACCAGATTATTATCTGCAAATGTATACTGATAGACGGGTCTTTTATGATATCAGCAAGAAAGACCCTAATTATCTTGATAGATATGTTGGAGGAAAGGTTATTAGAAGTCTTAATGAGTTATTAGATGTGCTTAACAGACATAAAAGGGTATGGATCGTTGCCACCAATGATAGGATTTTTAGATCAGTAAATGACAATGAGATTATAAGATATATTAAAAAAAATAGCACAGCAAAGAATGAATCCACCAATACAATTATATATTTGTGGAATAGATAGGTGTGCATGGTAAATAAGAGGATGAGGATAAAGATAACTTCTATTCTATTTTATTGTTGTTTAGTGATTTTTACATTGCTTATCGTTCTTTTATACAACGGAGAGAGAGCAGATGGACAAATCTCTGATAAGATATATGGAACGAATATTGATCTTCAAAGGAGGAATGCCTCTGGTATCTGGGCATTTAAGATGCTGGATATGAGGGCAAAAAATGTTCCTGACATGGATATAAAATCGCTGGCAGAATTATTAGAGGCTGACAACCCGTATGTCAGAGGATTATCTGCGCGATTTGTCTGGAGTCTGCTTGAACCGACAGAAAATATATATGACTGGAGACCGATAGATAAGATTATTGATGTTGCAAGAGCTTATAATAAGACGATAGTCTTACGGGTAATAGGTAGCGCAAATCCTAAAACGATTCCTGAATGGCTGTGGAAAAAAGGAATTAAATATGTCACAAGGAGGAGCAAAAAAGGGGCTTATACACATCGTTTGCCTATTGTCTGGGATCCGATATTTACTCAGGCATGGTGCAATTTTGTAAGAGAATTAGGAAAGAGGTATGACAATAACCCTTATGTCCAGAGGGTAGGCATAAGCATTGGACATAGTGGTGAAATGTATTATGTACGAGGAAACATGATGTCTGATAAAGAGATAACCAAGGTCTATGAATATGGTTTTTCAAGAGATATCATATTAGGAACATGGAAAAAAGTAATAGATACATATAAAGAATCTTTTAAGACTAAACCTTTATTTCTGAATATTTCCAAAGTAATATGGAAGGTAAAGAATAGAAGGGATAAAGGATTGGAAAAAGAGATAGTTAAATATGCTGTAGGAGTCTTTGGTGATCGCCTATATCTCCAGCAGAATGGTCTGAGCCAGAATACAGAGACTATCGGAAAGACTATCAGCCACAGATTGATGAAAAGATATGCTGGTACCAATGTTATAGGCTTTCAGACAAGGATGCCAAAGAATCACGGAGATTTAAAGAGGACATTTGAAAAGGGGCTATCTTATCCAATTACTTATATTGAGGTATATACAAGAGACCTCAAAGACATGAAGAATCAAAATACCATTGAATTTTTGGCAAGGGAGCTAAATAAAAAACCAGGAGAAAGAATTCCTATTACACCTATGAGGTTAATTATAGAGTAAACATTCATGAACGAGTTGTTCACCCCTGAGGATGAAAATTAACCTCCCTTTAACAAAGAGGGAAACTTATACTCCCCCTTTAGCAAAGGGGGGCAGGGGGGATTTTCATAGTAATAATTTAATTATCTACGATGGCAAAGAAAAAAAACATATTCAATAAAGCCAATATAATTGAAAACATAGGCATAGTAGTACTTTTCTTCCCATTTCGCTGGATTGTTCAGGCATTATCATGGGGACTTGCTTTAAAGATGGCAGAGATTATAGCAAATATTCATTATCTATTACCAACTCCATTCAAACGGCAGATATACTCTGGCATATCAACCATCTTTTTAGATATGCCGGCAAAGGAGATAAAAGAGATAGTGAGATTAAACCTTGTTGCAAGATATTATGACCTTGTGATTATGTTTCTTGCTCATAGACTCGATCCCAAATCAACACTAAAAGAAGTTCCTTATTTTGAAGGAGAGGAACACCTGAAATGGGCTATAAAACAGGAAAGCGGTATTATACTGCTTGGCTCACATCTTGGTAACTTAGGTCTTCTTATATGTGCACTCGGCTATAGAGGATATGATATCACCCAATATCTTGTCTTATCCGCAAGGGCATCTGTCATATCTCCAATGTGGCTGAGGAATGCAGTCCTGAAGATAAAAATAAAATGTCATTCTGCTGCACCATCAAACTTTATCTATCATAAGCAAAACTCCTCTATCCGCCCTGTATATGATTCACTTCGCGATAAAAGTATCTTTATACTGATTGGAGATGGTGTTCTTGGCAAGAGATTTACTGATGTTGATTTTATAGGATATAGAATGCAATTTTCATTGGGTCCTGCTATTATAGCCTCTAAAACAGAGAGCACATTACTTCCAATCTTTATCATACGGCAAAAAGACGGCAGGCACAGGGTTATTATTAAGAAACCTATTATAGTAAAGAGAGATGATTCTGTGAGTATCAGGGCTGCAGTCTCTGAATATGCCAATCATCTTGAAAGATATGTTATTCAATATCCAGACCAGTGGCTTGTCTGGCCAAGACTCAATCTTGTAAAGGAGGGAGAGAAAGAATATATAAAACTTAAGGCATTGTCTGAAGAGGCTATGATATGAGATAGTTTTTAGTTTTGGGTTTTAAGTTTCTGGTTTAAAACTAAACATTCATGAACGAGTTATTCACCCCCGAGGATGAACATTAACCTCCCTCTAACAAAGGGGGAAACTTGTACTCCCCCTTTAGCAAAGGGGAGCAGGGGGGGATTTTCATACTAAAAACTAAAAACTAAAGTGATTCTTTATGTGCCCAATTGAAGGGGGTGATAAAAAAATAGGTAGAAGTGAGTGGTTGTAAAATGTATTATTATGTTGACTGTAAAGATATAACCATGTCAATATAGAAAAAGGACAAAAAAGGAGGAAAATAAAATGAAAAGAAAGAAAAATTTATTAAAGATAGTTATGTTAGGTTGTGCAGCATCTCTTTTGATAGGGAGTGTTGTTTATGCATCACCCGGTAGAACAATATTCGGCAGCCTTAATTTTGAATTTGCCGGAGGACGTCCCGTGGGGTTGGTGATGTATAATGACATTATCCTGAGAAATCCCCAGATATCATATCAGATTCCAGCATTAGGTGAGATCAATGGAATGGACATATTTCGTCATACCACAGCTCCATGGGCACAAAGGATCGATCAAAACACAGGTGAAATCAGAGGGGATACCCTGATATTATTGTCCAATCCCGGCCTCAATAAAATTGAGGTAGGCATA
Source organism: Nitrospirota bacterium (assembly GCA_046753905.1). Taxonomy (GTDB): domain Bacteria; phylum Nitrospirota; class Nitrospiria; order JBHHUU01; family JBHHUU01; genus JBHHUU01. The sequence continues at coordinate 9,902 of JBHHUU010000062.1, forward strand.
ACAAAGTATGATAATAAAGGGAATGAGGAGTGTATGGTAAGTTTTGTAATTAAGCCGCATGGAAGTTATTTTAAGGCACTCAGGCAGATATTTAAAAACTGTCCGTAGGCAGGGTCAGAAAAAAAGTCAGGAGTCAGGAAAAAAACCAGCAAGAAGGCGATAATGTATAGTCTCATCATTATAATGTGGTTGATATTAACCCCATTTAGAGTGGAATCTTATGCACAGGATGTAAAAGAAGAAACAGCTCTTATTAATGTTGCAAATGGAAATATTACTGCAAGTTTCAGGGATATTAAACTTGAAGAGATACTGAAAGAGATAGAAAGACAGAGTGGGATACGTGTCTTTTTTGAAGGTGACAGCGGCAGGAAAATGGTTTCACGGGATATAAATAATCTTCCCCTTGCAGAGGGGATAGAGCGTATACTTAATGGACAGAATTTTATCCTCGTCTATAATACTGATGAACGGATCGAAGGCAAAAAAACTGTTGGTTCAGGACTTGCAGAAATATGGATATTATCAAGGTCTGAAGAATCATCACAGGGTGACAGGGGTGTTTCTCAAACACCCCTGTCACTACTGCCTGAAGAGATAGAACCTGTGCATAGACGTGAGGATATCTTTCAATTGATACATGATGCAATTAATTTTCCTGATCCCAATATCAGAATACAGGCTATAAGATCCCTTGGCGCAAGCAATAACCCTGATGCCCGTTCTGCTATTATTTCAGCGCTTACAGACAGTGATAGTCGTGTCAGGCGAACAGCACTTTCTGTTCTTGAAGACTCTGATGACCCTCCTCCCATGGATATTATTATTCAGAAGGGATTGCATGATGCAGACCCAAATGTCAGGAGTATGGCATTATCTATCATAAGTGAGATGGGCGATGAAGTATCAGTTGAATCATTGAAACAGGCATTGCATGACAGAGACCCCAATGTGCGGATAGCTGCAATGGAGGGTCTATTAGATTATGGAGGAGAGAGTGCGATTGAATTTATTCGGACACTCATGAATGACAGTAATCCAAAGGTGAGGATGGTTGCCCATGAACTGATCATGGAATTTACAGAGGATGAGACAGAAGAGACGGAGTAATTGGTTATAAAGAAGTCAGGAGTATGGTTTCAACCCTGTCTCCTGGCACAAGAAGCTCCTCCTTAACTTATTGTGAGGAGCACAATCCAAAAATAGAGAGGAGGTGAATTAAGATGAGACAAAAAAAGATAATAACCATAATCTTAGGGATAACCCTTATCTTTGGCGGATTAGGGATATTCCTGCCTTCTGACGCCTCAGCAGAACATCTCCCCTTTCAGTATTCTGTAAAGTTTGTATGCGGAAAGACTACTAACGATAACAAGGTTGTGAAAGGACTTTACGGCACTGCAATCAATATACACAATCCCCTTCATATAGCTGGTGCTACGAATCCTGTATGGTTTGAAAAACAGGCTGTAATAGCCTACACTGAGACCCCTGATGGTCAGCCTATAGACCAGCTAAGATCAGTACTCCGAAAAGATATACTGCTTCCTGATGGTGCATTAGAAGTGGACTGCGGTGTAATCAGAAAACAGCTCTTTGCAGGGATGAAACTTCCTCCCCTTATCAAAGGATTTGTGGTCTTAAGGACCAGGTTTGAGCTTGATGTCGTCGCGGTATATACTGCAAGGGACAGGAGAACTAAGGACCCTACAGGGAGTATGGATGATGTGGATAGCATTGATGTTGAGTATATCCAGCCAAGGAGGATGCCAGTAATAGCTGCGCCATAAGTAAGAGAAAGAGAATCTTTTTCAAAAGGTAGTAAAGACCTGGGTGATCTATCTGGCAGGCGCTGCTATGTGGTGCCTGCCAGAAGAGTAAATCAGAGGTAACAATGGAGATAACATTAACAGATAAAGAGATATTCAGATATGAAGACATGCATCTTTTACCTGACGGCAATTATGAGATTATAGATGGAGAAAGGATAGATATGACACCAACAGGATTCAGACACGGAAAGTTTGAAGGTATATTTTCGGATTTATTGAGAAGACATCTTGGTGAAAAAGGCTATATTGCTGTTGGAGAGATAGGGATTGTCATAGCGAGAAAGCCCTTCAGGCTCAGGGCGGCAGATGTCGTATATGTCAGCAAAGATACCTCTCCTGAAGAACCTGATGGTATACTTGAGATCGCACCGGATCTGATAATAGAGATCCTTTCAAAGGATGATACCGCATGTAGCATGAATGATAAGGTCAGGGATTATCTGTCGATAGATGTAAAGAGGATAGTTGTTGTTGACCCCTTTACAGAGGTGGTTACAGTCTATCGACATGAGAAAAGCGATATCTATTCTTACAGCTTTGATGAAGAGTTTGATCTGATCGATGGAATAAAGGTAAGGATGAGGGAGATAGTCTGAAAATACCAATAGTTTTGGAACTTATAAGAAGATAGTATAGGAGTATAGCAGTATGACTAAACTATTAATAAAGGATGATCTTGCTGAGATGCTGAATTATTTTGGAGAACCATCTAAAATTGTAAATTTCGCATTGCATAACTATCTGGTTAGAAGCTGTCAGGAACGAATTGATCGGGCTAAACGAACTATAGAATTGTATGAAAGGAAATATAAAACGAATTGTAACTATTCAGCTAATACAGAGTAAGGGGTGGAAAAGAGTTTATAGCGTC
>JBHHUU010000063.1:0-12534 GCA_046753905.1 Nitrospirota bacterium
CCCTATATCCCCCTTTGCTAAAGGGGGACTTCCCTATATTCCCCCTTTGGAACCCCCCTTACCCTGTATTAGCTGAATAGTTATGATTCTATAATGTCTGTAAATTTTAGCCGAAAGAATTTATATATATCTCCTGGTTTTCCCTTTCCAATAACAAGACCGTCTATTTTCACCACAGATAGTAATTCAATTGTAGTACCTGTAATAAATACCTCTTCTGCCTTTAACATTTCTTCTATAATGAATTTTCTTTCAACAACCCTGATATGATTATCATTTGCCAGTTGAATTATTATGTCTCTGGTTATTCCATGCAGGATGGAATTATCTTTAGGATGTGTAATCAGACAATTATCTATAACTGCAAAAATATTACTTGCAGAAGATTCAGTAATTATTCTATCTTTGACAAATATTGCCTCAAATGCCCCTCTCTCTTTTGCTTTTTGTTTAGCCAGAACATTTGGCAGAAGATTTAAGGACTTTATATCACACCTTCCCCATCTAATATCAGGCAAGGTAATAGTATCTATGCCTCTATTGATTAAATCTTCTGGAATATTTTCTATCTCTCTTACTGTAATAACTATTGAAGGTGATACATCTTTGGGAAATGGATGAGATCGGCTTGCTACACCTCGCGTGATCTGTAGATATATCTTTGCATTTTGAAATTTTGACTTTTTAAATGAAATATCAACTAATTCTCTCAACTTATGGATAGGATACCCTATATCCAATTCAATAGCCTTTGCGCTTCTTAAAAGTCTATTAAGATGTTCTTCTAAATAGAATATCTTCCCATTGTAACTTTTAATGACCTCATATATCCCATCTCCAAACTGATAACCCCTGTCCTCTATTGATATCTTTGCAGAGCTTAATCTGACAAACTTTCCATTTACATACGCAATATCAGGCATTAAATTTTTCCTTTCTTTAGATGTTCTGTTTAAGAGCCTGTTCAATATCTGAGAGATTATAATCATAACATACATACCATATAAATAATAACTGGTCAAGAGACCCAATTGCCCCAAAAACAGAGATAGAGATTCTCTGATAGTTCCCTCTCTCTTGACGGGAGAGGGTTAGGGTGAGGGTGAAGGAAGTTGGGGTTTGCTTTGTATATCTACATGTGATAAAAATGGTCAATCTCAGCTAATTATATTAAGGAACAATATATTATGAAGAATATGGTTATAGAGGTAAGGGGTCTGTCAAAGTCATACGATACTTTTACTGCGGTAGATAATATATCTTTTGAGGCATACGAAAATGAGATATTAGGTATATTAGGACCAAATGGCGCTGGAAAGACAACAATAATTCACATGCTGCTTAATATAATAATTCCCACATCAGGGTCTATAAAGATGTTTGGGCTTGAACTGCAAAAAAACAGAGAAAAGATACTCAGCAGTGTAAACTTTTCTTCCTCGTATGTATCCATGCCATATTCTTTGACAGTTATGGAAAATCTGAAGATTTTTGCCATGCTTTATGGTATGAGAAGCTATAAAGAGAAGATAGAAGAACTATTAGACATCTTTGAGATAACAGATATTAAAGACAGGTTGACAAAGACACTCTCATCAGGTCAGTTGACACGGCTGTTTCTTGCCAAGGCGTTAATTAATGACCCCAGAATAGTATTCTTAGATGAACCTACAGCAAGTCTTGACCCTGATATTGCAGATAAGATAAGAAAGTTCTTAAAGAGACTTAAGAAAAGTACAGCCTGCACAATTGTTTATACCTCTCATAATATGAGAGAGATAGAGGAGATATCTGACAGGATCATCTTTTTAAACAGGGGGAAAATAGAGGTCGCAGGCAGACCAAAAGAGGTGGTCTCTTTCTTCAATGAAAAGAATCTTGAGGACCTGTTTATAAGGCTTGCAAGAGGAAATATTGAGAGATGATATATTTTTTTATTAAAAGGTTCAGGCAATTCATTATATCCCTCATAGGGATAACAATTATTACGTTTGGGATAATGCACCTTGCACCTGGAGAGCCGACAGACCTCCAGACCACTCTCAATCCAAAGGTATCTGCACAGGCAAAGGAGCATCTCAGAAAATTATACGGACTTGATAAACCCCTTTATATTCAATATCTTAACTGGTTGAAGCGATTCTCTATCTTAGATTTCGGCAGGTCATTTGTAAATGGCCGACCTGTCATAGACAGGATATTTGAGAGACTGCCAATTACTATAACTATTAACCTTATCTCTATATTTTTGATTATCATCATAGCCATGCCAATAGGTATATTATCAGCAGCACATCAATATTCAGTATATGATAAGGTTGTTACTATTCTTGTCTTTATAGGGTTTGCTATACCTACATTCTGGCTGGCATTGCTGCTAATGATATTATTCGGGATAAATCTTCAATGGCTTCCTATATCTGGATACCAGTCTATTGATATAAGCGGTATGTCAACATCAGAGCTTTTGTTTGATAGGATATCCCATCTTATTCTCCCGATATTTGTCTCTGCCTTTGGCGGACTTGCCTCCTTCTCAAGGTATACAAGGTCAGAGATGTTAGAGGTAATAAGGCAGGACTATATAAGAATGGCTATGGCAAAGGGGTTGAGCAGAGGGAGGGTATTATATAAGCATGCCTTGAGAAATGCCCTTATACCTATTGTTACTATATTAGGGCTTTCTGTGCCAGGACTTATTGGAGGGAGTGTGATCTTTGAGACCATTTTTGCAATACCCGGTATGGGGCAACTCTTTTACCAATCTGTTCTTGCAAGGGATTATCCTATAATAATGGGTATAACGGTAATAGGTGCGGTTCTTACATTATTAGGGAATTTTTTAGCTGATATCTCTTATGCCTTAACAAATCCAAAGGTAAGGCTATACGATAGAGAGGGTTAGGATGACCAAAGGTGTCCAAAGGACTGATAGAATTGTATGGGAAAGGTTAAAAAGAAATAAGACTGCTGTTGCAGGCGGTACAATAGTATTAATAATCCTTTTTATAGCAGTAACAGCTCCTGTTATAGCTCCCTATGACCCTGCAAGGATAGATGTAGAAAAGATATTAATCCCTCCAAATCAGATGCACCCATTTGGGACTGATGAGTTAGGCAGGGATATACTGAGCAGGATTATATGGGGATCAAGGATATCCCTGCTCGTAGGTTTTGTAGCGGTTGGAATATCTATTCTTATAGGTATAGTTATCGGGTCTGTTTCAGGATATTATGGACACACAATAGACGATATCTTAATGAGGTTTGTGGATATTATGCTTGCAGTGCCTACATTTTTCCTGATATTGGCAGTAATTGCATTAGTAGAACCGAATATATGGAATATTATGGCTGTAATAGGCGCAACTAGCTGGATGGGAGTTACAAGGCTCATACGTGGACAATTCCTGTCCATTAGAGAGACCGACTATGTAATAGCAGCCAGGGCAATGGGTGCAAGTGATTTGAGGATAATATTGAGACACATTCTCCCTAACGCAATATCACCTGTATATGTATCTGCTATACTTGGGATTGCAGGGGCAATCCTTCTTGAATCTTCTCTCAGTTTTTTAGGGCTTGGGGTACAGCCGCCTACCCCAAGCTGGGGAAGCATACTTACAGCAGGAAAGGATAATATAGAGATTGCCTGGTGGCTTACCTTATTCCCTGGTCTTGCAATACTTATCACGGTTCTTGGATACAACCTGTTAGGAGAAGGGCTGCAGGATGCCCTCAATCCAAGACTGAAGGAATAAAAGACCATAAGCATTTCGTAACTATTCAGTTAATTACAGGGCAAGGGGTGGAAAAGAGTTTATAGCGTCGCCTTAGCGTTTAGCTCTGACTACTCATAGAGAACTAAACTAAAATGATGCTGTTCTATTTACATAAACCTGACTATAATCATACGCATTATAAAGTCTTTGGAATCCCTTGCCCTGTAATTAACTGAATAGTTACAGTATTTCACAAAACCCTAACCCATTCTTAAAACCTCTCCCGGTATCCTTTCGAGCGGTAAGATTTTATCAACACCACCACGATTAATAGCCTCTTTCGGCATACCAAAGACAATCGATGTTGCTTCATCCTGTGCTATGGTATATGCACCTGCCTCCTTCATCTCACGCATACCGTTGGCGCCATCGTCACCCATTCCTGTCATAATAATTCCTATGGTATTTCTCCCGGCATAACGGGAGGCAGATCGAAACAACACATCCACTGAAGGTCTATGACGAGATACGAGAGGACCTCCTTTTAACTCCACATAATACCTTGCACCGCTTCGTTTGAGAAGTATATGACGGTTTCCAGGTGCAATCAGGGCACGACCACGAACCACAGTATCATTATTATCAGCCTCCTTGACAGATATACTACAGAGCTTATCAAGTCTGTTAGCAAAGGCAGTGGTAAAATGCTCAGGCATGTGCTGTACAATAACTATACCAGGCACATCATACGGCAATGATTCAAGAAATACCTGAATAGCCTCTGTGCCTCCTGTAGATGCTCCGATAACAACCACTTTTTCTGTGGTCTGAAGCATTGCACCTATTGCAGGTTTTTTAATAATGGCATCAGCGCTGAGTTTTGGCCGAATCTTATGCAGATTTACAGAGATGGGCTTGAGTTTGGCAGCGGAAGCTGCCTTTATCACATCGCAGATACTAATCCTGCTTTCTTCCAGAAACTGCTTTGTGCCAATTCTTGGTTTATGAATAATATCTATAGCTCCATACTCCAGCGCCTTCAGTGTTGTTTCGCATCCATTTTCAGTCAAACTTGAGCACATAACAACAGGGATGGGATGTTGATTCATTATCTTCTGTAAAAATGTAATACCATCCATTCGGGGCATCTCAACATCTAAAGTGATTACATCAGGGACTTCCTGACGGATCTTTTCAACAGCAATAACCGGGTCTGAGGCAACCCCCATTACCTCTATATCAGGATTGGATAAAAGTATCTCTCTTAATGTCTGCCTCACAAGAGCAGAATCATCAACTATAAGCACTCTGATCTTTTTTTTCATTTAAATGCCTTGTTGATTTAAATTGGTTAATTAGTTAAAAACCATGTTAACCTATTTTCTAAGTTTCTTTAATAATATCTCACCCTTATGTGTATAGAAATAGATCTTACGACCCATTGTACCTCCAACATCTGATATAATCAGACTGAGATGTTCTTCCTCTATTGTCTGTAAGGCAGTTTGAATATTCTTCCTTCCAACTGCCACAACCCTTGAGGTACCTTCATTGGATGATAACATATTAGAACCGCCAAATATCTTGATCTCAACATCTTTACGCTCAATGCCCAGAGACTGAAATTTCATAATCATATACCGAATCGAAGAGTCCACATAATGAAATCTTTTATATTTATAATAATTGCTGCCATTGCTCTTATCATTACAATTCTCTTCTGGCAGTATTCCGTGACAGATGCCGCCAATCCTTTTGAGTCGATCAAACATTGTGACTGATACACATGAACCTAATACAGTTATCACCAGAGTTGGACTTCTGGCAATATAGAGTTCTCCGGGCTTGAGATGTATAACCGGTAATTGTTTATTATATAGGTTCACTCAAATTTCCTGTAAATTGTTGGTGATACCTGTATTAGAGGCACATTCATGTTGTTTAGTGTCTCAGAATGTCCCATAAAGATATAACCTCCAGATATCAGGTGTTGACAAAATCTATTCAAGAGTCTCTCCTGTGTTGGTCTGTCAAAGTAGATGATAACATTTCTGCAAAAGATTATATCCATGGGTTCACGCATCTCAAAGTTACTCTCCATAAAGTTAAGTCTTCTAAACTTTACAAAAGCCCTTAGCTCAGGCACAATACGGACAAGCCTTTTTTTTCTATCCTTGCTCTTCAAAAAATATTTCCTTTTTATTGGCATGGGAACTAGTTCTGCCTTTTCCTGTCCGTAAATGCCTCTCCTTGCCTTCTCCAATACGTTGGTAGAAATATCAGTGGCAAGTATGAGATAATACAATCTCTGGTATCTATCGGCAAATTCCCTCAAGACCATTGCCAGTGTGTAAGGTTCTTCCCCTGTAGAACATCCAGCACTCCATACTGTAAGTTTTCTCCTTGTGCCAGCGCCATATTGTTCTATTAATTCTGGCAATGCCTTTTGTACAAGATAATCAAAATGCAAAGGCTCTCTAAAAAAATCTGTCTTATTGGTGGTGACTACATCAATCATGTTGATAAGTTCCCTATCTCTCCCCTGCGGACTGAAGAGATAGTCACAGTATTCCCTTAATGATTTCATACCAAGCAGCCGAAATCTCTTTTGCAGACGTGCCTCAAGCATGGTCTTTTTGGCAATAGGCATCTTTATGCCGCATTCTGTATGAATTAGTTTACTTAAACGGAAAAAGAGTTTGTCCGGCAGAGATGCTGGATGTATGTTTCCTATACTACCATGATGGTTATTATTCATACTCTAATCCTTTTAACCATTCACAGGGTGCAGGGTGCAGTTGTTAGTACCTTAACAATGATTTTCCTGTTCTTTGCAGCAAAAAAATCTTTAAACCTGCACCCTGCACCCTGTGAACGGTTAATCTTTTTATGCAGCAACATTTGCTTCAGGCTCAACAGAATTTGAGCCTGTTTCCTGTACAAGGGAAATATCTTCCGAAGAAAATATCCTGTCAATATCAAGGATTATTATAAACTGATCATCACGTTTGCCCATTCCTGTTATAAATTCTGTGTTCAGACGTGTGCCTATCTTTGGCGCTGGCTCAATATTATCAGATTCCAGTTCAAAGACCTCCTGTACAGAATCAGTTAACGCCCCAAGTATTGTTGTCTCACCATCTAATATTACCTCTACAATGATTATACAGGATTTCAGTGTCTTCTCTATCTTTGTCATCCCGAATTTTAATCTCAGATCCACTACAGGCACTACATTACCCCTAAGATTGATTACACCGCACATAAACTCCGGCATTCTGGGAACTTTTGTAATGGCAGTAATCTCCAATACCTCACGTACCCTTGTAATATCTAATGCAAACAATTCATCCCCCAGATTGAATGTTAAATATTGCGTTATCTCTGTTATTTCAGATATTGTCATATAACCCCTCCTTAGAGCCTATTCTTAAACAGGCTCTTAATATTCCTCAAATTCAGCATCCATACTATCTCCTTTATTGTTATCAGGAGATAAATCAATTGTGTGTCCAGCGCCAACAGCAATATTCTTCCCTTCTTCTAATCTGGATGCGGCAGAAGTACGCTTATGGTTATCTTTAGCCAATATATCTCCCCCGTTTATTTTATGGGTTGACTTTATATCTCTCATTGTTTCCATCTCTTTTATATCTGCACTGTCTTTAATCTTAAAGAATGCTATGTTGCTCCTTAGCTGTTCCACATGCCCCGACAGTTCCTGAGCTGTTGAAGCCATTTCTTCTGCAGATCCTGCGTTTTGCTGAATTACGTGGTCTAATTGCTGGATTGCCTTATTTATTTGCTCCGCCCCAATATTCTGTTCATTGCTTGCGGCATTGATCTCCTGAACTAGTTCTGATGTCCTCTGAATATCAGGCACAATCTTATCCAGCATCTCGCCTGCACATTCGGCTATTTCAATACTGGAGGCAGATAACTGACTGATCTCGCTTGCCGCTGTCTGACTGCGTTCCGCAAGTTTACGTACCTCAGCAGCTACCACAGCAAATCCCTTGCCATGTTCACCAGCACGTGCAGCCTCAATAGCTGCATTCAATGCCAACAGATTTGTCTGTCTTGCTATCTCTTCAATGATTGATATCTTGCCGGCTATCTCTTTCATGGCATGTACTGTATCTGCTACTTCTTTGCCTCCTTCCCTGGCATTATGAGATGACTTCATCGCGATCTTTTCGGTCTGCAGGGCATTGTCAGCATTTTGGCTGATATTGGATGTCATTTCTTCCATAGATGCAGATGCCTCCTCAGCAGCAGCAGCCTGTACAGTAGCTCCTTCTGCCACCCTATTAGAACCTTCACTTAATTCCCTGCTGCCTATCGCGAGACGATTTGATACTGTCTGTACATTTATTACTGTCTCAGTAAGCCCTTTTACCATGAATGCCAATGCCTGCATTAGCTTATCCTGAGACGACCGTTCCTTTGGCTCAATCATGAGATTGCCTTCTGCAATCTCTTTAGCAACCAGAGTAACTTTGTGCATAGCCTCAATAAGCATATTAATATTGTTTTTTATCCCATTAAAATCACCATTATAGGTCTCACTAATCTTTGGAGGAATATCACCTATGGCGATCTTCTCCACATAACTTGCCGCCACATTCAATGGTCCAATTATTGCATCCATGGTCTTGTTGATCCCATCAACAATCTCGCCAAACTCACCGCTATGTTTCGTGACATCAACACGGGTATTGAGTTTTCCTTCTATAGCTGATCTGGTTAGATTTTTGATATCATCCATGATTTCCTTAATCCTTTCAACCATGCTCTTCATTGCAATAAGCAACTGACCAGTTTCATTGCTGCTGTTTACATCAATTGTTATGCTCATATCTCCTTTTGCCAATTGATTGGATATCTCTACCACATCGTTTAAGGGACGGGTAATACTCCGTGTAACAAAATAGGCAATTATCGCACTCAAAAATATCGCAGTTCCACTCAGGAGAAAGAGAAGCTGATGAACCTTACCTACACCATTTACGACACCCTCTATCTTTACCTTTGCCCTTGCAATCTGTCGTTTCTGCAATTCTTCTGTTCTGGCTGTCAATCCCAGAGCTGCATCGTCAAAATTCTTCATTAATTCATTTCCTACCTTGCTTCCCTGACTTATATAGGCAAATGCCATCTCTTTTCCCTTTTCAAAGTATTGATCAAATGCTGCTTCCAGCTCATTAAATCGTTTAAGTGACTCTGTATCTCCATTTTTTCTATACATATCCTTAAACCTTGCTATGCCTTCTCTGAACCCTTTGGCTGCATCTTCTGTATCTTTATATGCAGATGTATCCTGTGTTACTGCTATATCTGTAAACAACTGCTGCACCTGTACAGTATAAAATCTCATCTCATCTGCAAGGAGTGCAAAGGGCATGCTTTCACCTTCAACCTCTTTTAAATTATCTATTACTTTATTTAGATATAGTGTGACAACTCCAACCAGTATTGCAATTATTAACAGGATAACCCCGAAACCCAGTCCCAATCGCATCCAGATTTTCATATTCCTTAAAAATGACATAACAAAACCTCCTCTCTTCGTAATTTTCCCCTCACCCTAACCCTCTCCCACAAGGGGAGAGGGAAGAAAATGTCTCTGAATTCAGTTTGAACTTACTAAAATCTCTAGCAGGAAGCTACTTCTTCCATCTCAACGGTATGCACCAGTTCTGGAATATCTAAAATCAAAGCCACTGTTCCATCACCCTGAATAGTAGCCCCTGAAATACCATTTACATTATGATAGAATTTTCCAAGCGTCTTTATTACTGTCTGGTTCTCTCCAATAATCCGATCTACGACCAGTCCTACTCTATGCCCATCATTCTCAGTAATCACAATCTGTTCAATAAGTGGTATATCTCCATTAATCATAAACCACTCCCTGAGACGAATATATGGCACGGCTTCACCGCGGACATTTATTATATATCTCCCGTGTGACCTTGAAATATCCTCACGGGTTAATTCAATGCACTCTTCTACAACAGAAAGGGGCATCACAAAACATGCATCTTCTATCTCTACCTGGAGTCCTTCTATGATAGCCATAGTAAGCGGCAGCTTAAGTGTAATTGTTGTTCCTACACCCTTTCTGCTGATAATATCTATAGTTCCTCTGAGAGAATCTATGCTTTTCTTTACCACATCCATACCCACTCCACGTCCGGATATATTTGTAACCTTATTAGCAGTGGAAAAACCAGGAGCAAAAATCAGTGAAAATAGCTCCTTCTCAGATAATTCTGCATCTCCTGATATCACTCCATTTTCTATTGCTTTGAGACGAATTGCCTCTGGATCCAGACCTGCACCATCATCCCTGATCTGAATCAATACATTAGAACCGGAATGTATCGCCGACAGATTTATTTTACCCTGCCGGGATTTTCCTGAACTCTCCCTGATCTCTGGCTGCTCAATCCCATGGTCTATACTGTTTCTGATGAGGTGAACCAGCGGGTCATTCAACTGTTCGATTACAGTCTTATCGAGCTCTGTTTCAGCCCCATCTGTAGTCATTTCAACCTCTCGTCCCAGTTCATTGGAGAGATCACGTACCAGACGCCTGAATTTGCTGAATGTCGTTCCTATAGGCACCATACGGATACTCATTGCAGTAGCACGGAGCTCTCCTGTAAGACGCTCAACCTCTTCGGCAATAGAGAGCAGAGCAGGGTCTTTTTGTTCAACAGCAGTCTGGCTGAGGCGCGACTGTGCAATTACCAGTTCACCTACCAGATCTACAAGGTTGTCTAATTTATCTGATGAAACACGAATACTAGATACCGTCTTAATATTATGACGCTTCCTCTTTAATTCCTTGATATGCTGTTGCTCAAGCAGGGCAGACTCTATATGTGCATAGTCAACCAGACCGGCATCCACAAGCATCTCTCCAAGTCTTTTCTGAGAACCCAATATCCTTTTAATCTCTTCCTGATTAACATCACCACGTTCCATTAGGATCTCACCTAATTTTTTATAACCAGACTCTTCATCCAGCTCTTCTCCTTCATAAATGACCTCAATTTTAAGTTCACACTGATCTTCAACAAAGATAAAGACATCCTTAATCGCATTACTCCCCTGCCGTGTGGTAAGAATCACATCCCAGTATGTGTAGCACGAACAAGGATCAAAGTCTTCTAACTCTGGAACAGTATCTGTGTGCGCCACAACTTTGCATATACCTAACTGTCTAAGCTCATTTAACAACAGAATAGGATTTGTGCCATTTTTTAAAATATCGCAATCTGGACAAAAGCGTATACGGTAGGTAGCACTCTCTTCAAGCACAGCAAGGTTCTCATTTGTATGTGCAGGTGTAGGTGAGTCAGCAGCAGGGGAGTCATCTTTTTTTGATATCCCCGGAATAAACTTTTTGAGTGATGTAATAATCTCACTTGTCTTACGCTCATCTGCCGGTTCGCTGCCATCATAGGCATCCAGCATTGAATGAATCTGATCACAGGCAGAGAGGATCAGATTAACAAGCTCTTTTGTGACAGGAACCTCTCCGTTACGCACCAGGTCCAAGAGTGTCTCGATCTCATGAGTAAAGGCAGCAATATCATCAAAACCAAACATTGCCCCAGACCCCTTTATCGTATGCATATAACGAAAAACACAGCCGATAAGATCAGCATCATCAGGGATCTCTTCCAATTCAAGAAGTGCAGACTCAAGTTTGGAAAGAAGCTCGTAGGCCTCTTCTTTAAATGTTTCGCCATGCGTATCCATCTGTGATATATACCCCTTAATAAATAGAAATATCCAAATTCAGAAGGGTGCAGTTGTCAGGGTGCAGGTGCAGGTTTAAAGATTTTTTTTCTGCACCCTGCACCCTGACAACTGTGCACCCTCTAAACTATTACGTTTTTCTTTATTCATCCCAGTACTTTCTTTACCACTGCAAGCAGTTGTTCTGATTTGAAGGGTTTTATTATCCAGCCAGTGGCTCCAGCCTTTTTTCCTTCATCTTTCTTTGAGTCTGTAAATTCAGTAGTCAGCATAATAATAGGAATAAACTTATAGGCAGGATTTGCCCTCAGGCTTTTTATTAATTCAATGCCGTTCATATTGGGCATATTCATATCTGTTATCACCATATTGACTGGTGATCCATTTAACTTTGATAAGGCATCAGTGCCATCTACTGCCTCTACTACATCATAACCTGCCTGTTTTAGCGAAAAACTTACCATCTGGCGTAGACTTGGAGAATCGTCTACTGTCATAATTCTCTTACTCATGATTCCTCCCATCCTATCCATAGACAATTTTTATTACAATCTAAGGCACAGCCTACATGCCTTGAATACCCGGCATCTTTTACTATTCTTTTAAATACTTCAGAGCTTTTGCCATTCAACATAAGTCTTTTTTCCATTCTGTTTGAGGTGCGGTGTACAGAACATAAGAGTTGAAGGCAGGATATGTCTACATCAATTACCTTCTCAACATCTAAGACTATCTGATATGTATCCTTATTAAGTATATCCACTAACGATTCCTTTAGACCATCTATATATGAAATAGTCAGCTCTCCTGTCAGAGTCACTAATACAATCTCATCACCAATATGTTTTATAGACTCTATCATCTGCTCCTCTCTGTTAAGTTAGTCCTTCGGCAACTAACTAATACGAACAATTAAAGATTAAATATCAAAACTAAACGCTCATGAGCAAACTTGCTCACCCCCGAGTATGAAAATGTGTTTTAATAGTAAAAATTCTCTAAAAAGATAAAAACATAACGATTTGTCATTCTGAGTGCA
>JBHHUU010000064.1:0-12443 GCA_046753905.1 Nitrospirota bacterium
TATTATAATCATACGCATTATAAAGTCTTTGAAACCCCTTGCTCTGTATTAGATGAATAGTTACACTTTTTTTACAGTTCTTTAAACCAATTCCTATGAAACTAAAGGTTGATCTCCATATACATACAAATGAGGATATAAGTGAGAATATTAGTTATTCTGCAATAGAATTGATAGATAATGCAGTAGAAAATGGATTTGATGCCCTGTCTATAACCAATCATAATGTCTTTACTTATAATGATTACTTGAAAGGGTATGCAGAAGATAGAGGTATTCTTCTGATTCCTGGCATAGAACTGACGGTAAGTAACAGGCATATCCTATTTATAAATCCAGCCAATTTTATTAGAGAAGATATAACTACTTTAGATGATGTAAGGAGATATAAGGGGGACGAAAACCTGATAATAGCTCCACACCCCTTTTTCCCCTGTCTCCACTCATTAAGAGAATTCTTCAGTGCTTATATAGATATCTTTGATGCTGTGGAATATACCCACTTCTATTTTAAGATGATAAATTTTAATAAAAAGGCGGAGATTAAAGCCAGAGAGCATTGTCTCCCTCTTGTTGCAAATTCAGATGCACATTTCCTAAATCAATTCGGCAAGACCTATTCTCTTGTTAATGCTGAAAGAAATATAGAATCTATAATAGATTCCATAAAGAATCATCATGTAGAATTAGTCACAAAGCCATTAAATGTCAATTTAACAAATATTAGTATAGGATTGAGTTTTGTAAGCAGTTCTATTATTAATATGCTTAAAAAGCCTGTCTAAAAATTATAACTTGCTCCTATTTCTGATGTATAATCAGGAGAGGAGTTTGTCAGACCAACTCCTAAACCAGTATCAACAATAATATTATACCCTATATCATAAGTCGCAGATGTCCATAAAAAGAGGGGATCTTCTGAAAACTCTGCTATTCTTCTGTTTCTAACTGTCTCTCCTGCTATCTCTGTTACTATTTTGATACCTCTGATTCCTGTATTATATTCAAATGCAAGAGAATAATTAAAGACATCTTTGAATTTTCTTACAGAGAGATATCCCATATTAAGATGTACAGTAAGGGGATAATATTCCTTGCTTGCAATCGCAGTAAAGCCTATATCTGTCTCTCCGCTGCATTCTTTAGACAGGTCATCCTTTTCATTACATGTAGGAAATTTTACTATTACCTGTCCTGACAGAGAGAGTGGATTTGCCTCTCTCCCCTTTAAAAAGATCAGTTTTGATTTTATCTTCAGGTCTCCTAATCCATCTATATTATTAAGTCCGCTTCTATCTCTCCTCTGATATATATATGGAACTTCGACCTCAAAATCTATGTCATTCATAATACCGTATGTCAACTCAACTGTTTCAGTATAAACCTTATGATTACTTGATAATCTATCATATCTGATACCATATTCCAGTCGAGAATTACCTTTAGCCACAGGTATTGCATTCTCAGTCACAAAAAAAGGACGGATAGCAAAAGCATCTTGTAAGGGAAAGATAGCAAGGGGGGAAAATATTAGTAGAAATATTAGGGTAGGCTTACTCATATTTATTCTAAACATTCAATTTATCCTACAAAATGTCCGGGCAACACTGCCAATTGCAGATTATTCACCGTTTTATCTTATTTTCCAAATTTCATTAGCAATCTTATTGTTAATCCCAGCTTGTCGCCAGATTGAGCTTAAAGTACCACGGGGAATGCTCCTCTTATTTCTTGGTACAATCACAACACGATTCCTGTCTTTATAGTCTCCAGTATATATATCCTCTTTTCCATGTCTTTTAAGGGTAATTCCAATTTGGCTTAATATCCATTTAATTTCCTTTTAATCAATAAGTGATATTTCTTCTTTAGAGATAGCGCCTAATGTGGTTAATGTAAAGAAGTCATCCTTCAGGAGTTCATTAATCAGACCCTCTATCTGGTTCATGGAAACTATCTCCACATCATTCATTATCTCATCCAATGAAAAAAACCGTCTCTGATATATTTCGTCTTTAGCTAAGCGACTCATCCTGCTGCCAGTACTCTCCATGCTAAGCATCAGATGTCCCTTGAGGTAGTTTATTGCTGTCTGGAGTTCTTTCTGATTTATCCCATTTTCTCTCAGGTTATTAAACTCTTTCTTTATCAGATTTATTACCTCAATTCCTGTGGAGAGACCTGTAGCAGCATAGATATTAAAGATTCCAATATCTCTATATGAAGATAGATAAGAATATATAGAATATGCCAGACCCCTTTTTTCCCTTACCTCCTGAAAGAGTCTTGAGCTTACGCTCCCGCCTAAGAGTGAGTTCAGGATGTAGATGCCATACCTATCTTTATGTGCAATGGGCAGTCCTTTTGTCCCGCAACAGATATGAGTCTGCTCTAATTTCCTTTTCTTTAAAACAATATCTCCCTTTATCTCAGATGAGATATCCTCTTTTATCGCGATATTCTTATAATCTTTTTCAGACCTTTTTCCAAATAATTCTGATAAGGAGTCAATCAGGCTGTCAAACTTCAAATTACCTGCAACAGATATTACTATATTCTGAGGATAATAATTTCTCTCTATAAAGTCTATGATCTTTTCTCTTGTTAATGACTTTATTACCTTTAAATTTCCTAAAATGGGCTTTCCCAATGGATTCCCCTTTAATATGTTCTGGGCATGAAGGTCATGGACATAATCCTCTGGACTATCTTCAACAGTCTTTATCTCTTCAATCACTACCTGCTTTTCTTTCTCTATCTCTTCAGGATCAAATGCAGAGTTATAAAAGATATCTGAAAGGATATCTATTGCCTTTGGCAGATATTCGTCCAATACCTTTACATAATAGGTGGTTATCTCTCTAGAGGTAAAGGCATTTAATTCTCCTCCTATAGAATCTATCTCACTGGCTATATCTTTTGCAGATCGGCTTGTTGTGCCTTTAAATAACATATGTTCCACAAAATGCGATATGCCATCCTCTCCCTCTCTTTCATCTCTGGAACCTACATTTACCCATATACCCAGACTCACAGACCTCACATGAGGGATAGATTCTGTTACTACAGTTATTCCATTATCTAATATCTCTTTTTTATACATGTCACATAAATTAAGGGTGCAGAGTGCAGTTGTCAGGGTGCAGCTATAAAAATTCTTTTACACCCTGCACCATGATACATACCTGCAACCTACGCTAAACTTTCAATTTCCTGATCATTTAATTAAGTGTTAATTAAGTGTCTTCACACTTTAAGCATTCCTTTCTGCTCAGTCTTATCTTTCCCTGTCTGTCAATTTCCAGTACCTTTACCATTACTTCATCTCCTTCAGAGACCTCATCCTCTACATTTTTTACTCTATAGTTCGCTAATTGGGAGATATGTACAAGACCATCGGTATTTGGCAATATCTCTACAAATGCCCCAAAATCTGTTACCTTTTTTACCTTGCCCAGATATATCTTCCCAACCTCTGGATCTTCTGTAATCTTATGTATGATCTCCATTGCCTCTTTTCCTGCTTCTTCGTCAATAGATATGATTGAGACCATCCCATTGTCTTCTATATCTATCTTTACACCTGTCTTTTCAATTATCCCTCTTATAACCTTGCCTCCCTGCCCGATGATATCTCTTACCTTCTCACTCTTAACCTTCATTGTAATAATTCTGGGGGCATGTATTGATAATTCAGGTCTTGGAACAGATATGATCTCTAACATCTTTTTCAGTATATGGAGACGCCCTTCCCTTGCCTGTTGTAAAGCCTGCAGCATAATCTCTTTAGTAACTCCAGCGATCTTGATATCCATCTGCAGGGCAGTTATGCCATCCCTGCTCCCTGTTACCTTAAAATCCATATCACCTAAATGGTCTTCTAATCCCAGAATATCTGATAAAACAGCGGTCTTTTCCTCCTCTTTTATCAAGCCCATTGCTATACCTGCTACTGGTATCTTTATAGGAACACCTGCATCCATCAATGCCAATGTCCCTCCGCAGACTGTTGCCATAGAAGAAGACCCATTTGACTCCAGAATGTCAGAGACTATTCTCAGGGTATACGGAAATTCCTCTTTTTCAGGAATTACAAGTTTCAGCGCCCTCTCAGCTAATGCGCCATGTCCTATTTCTCTTCTGCCGGGCGACCTTAAAAACTTGACCTCTCCTACACTGAATGGCGGAAAGTTATAATGAAGCATAAAAGTCTTTGAAGACTCTCCATCCAGACTATCTATCCTCTGTCTATCTTCTGCTGTGCCTAACGTAACTATTGCCAGACACTGGGTCTCTCCTCTTGTAAAGAGGGCAGAGCCATGAGTTCTTGGAAGTATCCCTATCTCACAGGAAATAGGTCTGATCTCATCTATCTTTCTTCCATCAGCCCTGGTCCCCTTTTCAAGGATCATCTTCCTCATCTCTTTCTTTTCAAGCTCGTGAAAGATACTCCTGATTTCATCGCTTTTATCATCTTCACTGTCATTAAGTGATTCTAATGTCTCTTCTAATATACTATCCAGTCTATTCTGTCGTTCAAGTTTAGCTGGAATCAGGATAGCATCTCTGAGTCTGTCAAGAATTGCTCCCTCAACCCTTTCTCTTATTACCGGATCATCCTTAGCGGGTTGGATATCTCTCTTCTTCCTGCCTGATAGAGAGACAAGCTCCTCCTGTACCTCTATAATTTTCTGTATCTCCTTGTGTGCAAATTCTATGGCATCAACCACCACAGTCTCTGACAGTTCAAGGGCACCACCTTCTACCATTACCACAGCATCTTTAGTCCCTGCTACAATGAGATTCAGTTCACTATTATCTATTTCCAAAAGTCCTGGATTAATAATAAACTCATTGTTAATCCGTCCTATCCTTACAGCACCTACCGGACCACTAAAGGGAATATCTGAGATAGACAGTGCCGCAGATGCCCCTATTATTCCGAGAAGTTCTGATGCATTGCTTTGATCTACAGACAGCACAGTAATAATCACCTGTGTCTCATTATAATATCCATCAGGAAAAAGAGGTCTGATTGGTCTATCAATCAGCCTGCTGGCAAGGGTCTCTTTTTCTCCTGGTCTTCCCTCTCTCTTAAAAAATCCACCTGGTATCTTCCCTGCTGCGTATGCCTTTTCCTGATAATCAACGGTAAGAGGCAAAAAATCAATATCCTCTTTAGGATTTTTTGATGCTACTACTGTTGCCAATATAACTGTATCTTCATATCTGACAAGTACAGCTCCATCTGCCTGTCTTGCAACCCGCCCTGTCTCAAGTGTCAATTTCCTCTTCCAGAAATCCAATTCCGCCTTATGAATCATATCTCTCCTCTCATTTTCTTATTCCAAGCCTTTTAATTATTGTTTTATATCTTGCGATATCTTTGCGTTTCAAGTAATCAAGTAATTTTCTCCTCTTTGCTACCATCTTTAAAAGCCCTCTTCTTGAATGATGGTCTTTTTTATGCATCTTAAAATGGGTGTTCAAATATGATATACGATTAGTTAACAATGCTATCTGCACCTCCGGCGATCCAGTATCCATATCATGGACTTTATATGAATCAATTATATCTTTTTTTACTTCCCTTACTAATGGCATACTATTTCCTCCTCAAAAGATCTTATTATCAATTAACAATTGTCAGTCAATAATTATCAGTTCCCATATCTTATCCAATGGATATATCTTTTCATCAAGTCTATTATCATTTACAAGTTTTTCGACTTCATTGACAGTAATAGCATTATCATATCTGAAAGGTCCTACCCTCTTTCTTATCAATCTATATAAATGTCCACCCACCTTTAACCGTTCTCCTATATCTGCGCATAGAGTCCTTATATAAGTCCCTTTTGAACATGTTACCTCAAATGTAATATCCCTATCTTTTATATCTATGATATTTATACTTTTTATTATAACCTCTCTCGGTTTACGTTCAATATGTTTCCCTGATCTTGCCAGTTTATATAAAGGAACACCCTTCACCTTGATCGCTGAATACATTGGAGGAATCTGTTTTATAACACCTACAAATTCCTCAAACAGGCTTTTTATCTCACTCTCTTTTATATCAAAATCTGTAATATGTTTTATTACCTTCCCTGAGGCATCCTGAGTATCAGTAGTTATTCCTAATCTGGCAACCGCTAAATACTCTTTTTCAAACTCCTGTATATACCTGACAACCTTTGTCCCCTTACCCAGGCATACAGGCAATACACCAGTTGCCATAGGGTCAAGTGTCCCTGTATGCCCTACCTTTTTAATCCCTGAAAGATTCCTGATCCTGGCCACCACATCATGTGATGTCCATCCTGATGATTTATTTATATTTAAAATACCATCCCTTTTTATAAGAGGGCTATTCTCCATTAAGAACCACTATTTATCTCATCCTCCACGATTTTCAATACCTTCTCTTTTGCCTCTATCATACCTCCTTTTACAATACATCCAGCAGCCTGTCTATGCCCTCCCCCATCAAATTTTTCTGCTAACTTAGCCACATCTACCTTGCCTCTGGACCTGAAACTTATCTTCCATGATTGAGGGTCAATCTCTCTCAAGAGCATTGCTACTTCTACCCCCTTTAATGAACGGGGGAAATTTACCATATCTTCTGTGTCTTCTGAGGTAGTGCCTGTCTTTTTAAATAAATCCTGTGTCACAACAACCCATGCACTCTTTCCATCCCTGCTCTTTTCCATACCAGCAAGTATCTCCCCTAATAACTTTAACCTTTCAAAAGAATTCATCTCATATAAGTATTCTGCTATCTTTGATGGATTTACACCTATTTCTATAAGTTCTGCCGCAATCCTGAGTGCGTCTGGTTTTGTGTTTGCATATCTGAACCCGCCTGTATCCTCCCATATTCCTGTATAAAGCAATATCGCCATATCAGTATCAATATCGCAATTAAAGCTCTTTGCAATAATATATATTAGTTCACAGGTCGCGACTGCATCCGGGTCTATCCAGTTAATATGACCAAAAGATGTATTGGTTATATGGTGATCTATATTTATTATAGTTGATGAGATATCTCTCCCATTACTCGTGCAGCCTGAATTATCCTTCTTAAACAGACCTGTTCTTTCAATCTCTCCGCAGTCTACCACACAGATGACATCAAAATTTTCTGTTACCTCTTTCTCTTGTATTATTTTCTTTGCATACGGGAGAAAACTGAGAAGGTTGGGGACAGGGTCAAAATTTACAACCTTTACCTTTTTCCCCAATTTTTCAAGTAGGATGGCAAGGGCTAACTCTGACCCTATTGCATCACTCTCTGGAGAGATATGGCATGAAATAAGAAAAGAATTATTTTCTTTAATACATTTTTTAATCTTCTCGAGGCTCATTATTATTACCTTCCTTTTTTATCTCTTCAATTAACTCATAGATATGAAACGCATAATCTATTGACTCATCTATCTTAAAAATAAGCTCAGGGATGTATTTTAGTCTCACCCGCTTTCCTAATTCTCCTCTAATAAAAGCAGTTGCCTTCTTAATATTACTGAATATCTCATCCTGCAATTTACCTTTTTCCAAAATGCTCACATATATTTTAGCACTCTTAAGATTATCAGAGACATCCACCCCTGTTACTGTTATAAACCCCTTTTTGGATTTAACAGGAGAAAGCTTTGTCATTAATATATCTGAAATTTCAGCCTTTATAAGCCCTCCAACCCTATCAGCCCTCCTGTAATGTGATGACTTTACCATTTTAATTTCTGATATTTGATTATCCTCTACAGTTTGCCTGCAACTTTATCAAAGGTATAGACCTCTACAATATCACCAACCTTTATATCATTATAATTCTCCATAGATATACCACACTCATATCCTGTATCTACCTCTTTGACATCATCTTTAAATCTTTTCAGACCTGCAATCCTTCCCTCATGAATAACAATATTATCCCTGATAATTCTTGCACTATTTTTCGAAATCACGCCGTCAAGCACATAAACACCTGCTATTGTACCTATCCTTGATATGTTAAAGGTTTCACGCACCTCTACCCTGCCTAATACCCTCTCTTTCAGGGTAGGTTCCAATAAACCCTCCATAGCCTTCTTAACATCTTTAATCACATTATATATAATTGTGTATAACCGTATGTCTACACTTTCTTTCTCAGCAAGTTTCTGAGCCTTGTTTTCCGGTCTGACATTAAACCCGATAATTATGGCATTTGAGGCATCTGCCAGCAGGACATCTGATTCAGTAATTCCTCCCACTCCGCAATGGATAATCTTTAGCTTTACAAAATTGGATTTCATCTTTTCCAGTCCATCTCTGATAGCCTCTATAGAACCCTGCACATCTGTCTTTATGATGATATTAAGTTCATTTATCACCCCATCCTTAATCTGCAAATACAGGTCATCAAGTGTGATCTTTTTCCGCTTTGAGAGTTCTATTATCCTCTGCCTATGCATCCTTGAGTTAGCAATCTCTTTGGCTACCCTTTCATCTTTAACTACAACAAAGGAATCCCCTGCATGAGGAACACCAGACAGACCTATAACCTCTACAGGAGTAGAAGGTCCAGCCTCTTTTATCTTTTCGCCTTTATCATTTATTAATGCCCTGACCCTCCCATCACAGAAACCCGTAACAAAAACATCACCTATAGTTAATGTGCCACGTTGTACAAGAACTGTAGATACAGGTCCCCTTGCCTTATCAAGTTTTGCCTCTATAATAGTTCCTACAGCAGGTCTGTCATAGCTGGCTTTTAATTCCATAACCTCTGCCTGTAAAAGGATCATCTCTATGAGATTGTCTAGTCCTCTCTGCTGTTTTGCTGATACCTCACAGAAGATTGTATCTCCGCCCCACTCTTCCTGAACAAGGTCATATTCTGACAGGGTATGTTTTACCCTCTCTGCATTAGCATTTGGTTTATCTATCTTATTTATTGCCACAATTATCGGAACATTGGCTGCCTTAGAGTGATTAATAGCCTCAATGGTCTGAGGCATTACTCCATCATCAGCCGCTACAACTAAGATTACGATATCTGTTATCCTTGCCCCTCTTGATCGCATAGCTGTAAATGCCTCATGTCCGGGTGTATCCAGAAACACAACCATCTTATTATTTACATTTACTGTGTATGCACCAATATGTTGAGTTATTCCGCCTGCCTCAAGATCAGTCACCCTGGTCTTTCTGATTACATCTAAAAGAGAGGTCTTTCCATGATCAACATGTCCCATTATTGTTACGACAGGAGACCGCGGCAACAAGGAAGATGGATCATCTTTAATATCTAAGAGTTCTTCCTCTGTCTTTTCCTGAACAACCTCTGCCTTTAATCCAAAGTTATTAGCTATGAGTAAGGCAGCATCTATATTAATAGGATGATTGACTGTGGTAAAAGTTCCCATCTCCATTAATTTTGACATCACCTCTTTACTTTTTTGACCAATCGTCTCAGAAAACTCTTTAACTGTTAATCCTTCATGTATCTTTATTGTCTTCTTTCGCGGTTTTATTAAATCAGTTACATTAGTCAGATCATTCTTTTTATGGGCATTCTTTTGATGAGTTCTTAATTGCCATCTCTTGGTTTCCTGTCTATAGGAGAAGAAGTCTTCTCGCTTTATATGCTTTAGTTTCTTCCCCTTTTTAACTTTTTCCTTTTCTTCTTCTTTTAATTTTAATGCCTCTTTATTGATAGTCACAGGAGGTTTTTCTGCTAATTTTGTCTTTATATCTTCTGTCTTTGTCAATGGCTCAGGAGAAGGCTCTTTTATTACAGACTTTTCTTCAATATCTCTCTTCTCGATTTCTCTCTTCTCAGTAATACCCTCTTCCTTATGAATCTCTATATGAGGTTGTATCTCATTCTCCTCTTCTGCTTTTGCTTCAATCTTTGGTTCTTCTTCAATCTTTGCAGGTTTCTTTTTTATTAATATCCTTGTCTTTTTGGCTGCCTTTACAGCTCCTTCAGAGACATCTTCTTTCTTCTTATTAAATTTATTCAGGATTGAATCGACACAGCTATCTTCCACCATGCTCATATGGTTTTTTATAGCAACCCCCATTTTATTCAATTCCTGAATAAGCTCTTTGCTTGTTATACCAATCTTTTTTGCCAGTTTAAAGACTCTCATAACTATTTAAATTTTAACTCCTATTCTTCTGTATTTTTAGAGGCTGTCAGACAGGCTCTAAACTTTTTCTGTTTCATTTCTTTCTTTCCTTTTTACCCAATCCCTTGCTATTGATAATAACTTCTCTGCGGTCTTTTTCCCAATCATAGGGAGTTTTTCAATATCTTCTCCTTTTGCTGCGGCAATCTTTTCCATAACATCAAATCCATTTTCCCTTAATATCTCTGCTATCTTCTCTCCCATTCCCGGAAACTTGGATATAATATCCACATTTCCATCTCCCATATTTTCTTCTTCCTTCTTTCCCTGTTTAATTCCCTCTTTTATCTCTTCTTCCTTTTCCCTGGCGATCTCATTTTCATAATCACTTTCCTTGATAATATCCACCTTCCATCCTGTCAATTTTGCTGCCAGTCTTACATTCTGCCCCTTTTTTCCTATTGCCAGAGAGAGTTGCTGAGGTGATACTACTACAACAGCTATCTTTTTCTCTTCATTGATGCCGACCTTTTCTATTATAGCTGGACTTAATGCCTCTCCAATAAATATCCTTGGGTCTGCTGTCCATGTAATGATATCAATCTTTTCTCCCCTTAATTCTCTCACTACAGCCTGCACCCTTGACCCTTTTACTCCTACACACGCACCTACCGGGTCAACTGCTGAATCATTGGAACTTACAGATATCTTTGTCCTATCCCCTGGCTCTCTAACTATCCCTTTTATTTCAACTATCCCCTCATATATCTCAGGGGTCTCCATCTCAAAGAGTTTTGCGACAAAATTCGGATGAGTCCTTGATAATATTATTTGAGGTCCTTTGGAGGAATTTCTTACATCAAGGAGATATCCCTTTACCCTGTCTCCGTTTCTGAAAATCTCTCCATGTATCTGCTCGTTTAAAGGTAAAATAGCATCTGTCTTTCCAAGATTCACAATATAATTTTTCCTCTCATGCCCCATTATAAACCCATTTATGATCTCTCCCTTTTTGACGGAATATTCCTTAACAACATTATTCCATTCCGCCTCTCTTACCTTCTGAAATATTACCTGCTTTGCTATCTGGGCAGCGATCCTTCCAAACTCCTCCATCTCAATCAAAGAACCTATCTCATCGCCTACCTCAGCATCTGCATCAACCTTCTTTGCCTCTTCTAAAGAGACCTCAACATTTGGATC
The DNA here is from genome assembly GCA_046753905.1 of Nitrospirota bacterium. GTDB lineage: Bacteria > Nitrospirota > Nitrospiria > JBHHUU01 > JBHHUU01 > JBHHUU01. The sequence continues at coordinate 11,331 of JBHHUU010000064.1, forward strand.
AGATACACTTTCTACGATTGTCTTCAGAGAGATCAATTCTATCGCACCAGTCTCAGGGTCTACCTTGACCTGAATATTTTCAAATTGACCATATCTCTTTTTAGCTGCTGTGAGCAGTGCAGACTCCACAACATTAATAATAGTCTCACTCTCAATCCCCTTTTCTCTCCCAAGTTGTTCTATAACTGCAATCAGGTTAGTCTTCATAATTTAGTCCTTAATAAATTTATAGTTATATTATCCCAGATAAACGGCTAAGTTTCAATCTCTAATTTAGCAACAGAGATGTCTTCTAAAGCTATATAGACATTCTCACCCTTTTCAATTATCAGCTCAACCCTTTTATTTTTTAACTCTCCTATTATCCCTGAAAAGAAATTTTGATTATTAACAGGGGTACAAGTCCTGATCTTAACCTTTCTCCCTTTGTATTTTATATACTCAAATGGCTTTTTCAATGACCTGTCAAGACCCGGAGAAGAGACCTCTAACACATAAGAGTGATAAATATGATCGCCCACATCTAATCCCTGGCTGATCAACCTGCTTGCCTTTGCGCACTCATCTATATTAACTCCATTCTCCTTATCTATATATACCCTCACAATCCCTTTTTTCCGATCTCCTCTATAGTCTATCTCAATCAACTCAAGTCCCAATGAATCAATAATAGGTTTTATTATAGATTCAATATTTGCAATAACATCTGCAATAACATCATCGTGATTAACTATTTTTTCATTTATAACTGTCATGCCCCTTTGCGAGTCATAAAACTCTATAAGGTTTAATCTAATAAAAAAGTGGGCGTACGCCCACTTTTTTTACAACAATATTTTTATAACATATTATAATAAAAATTGCAAGTTAGCCCCCAAAACCCCAGCAATTCTAATTATGGTTAATCATTACCTAAAATCTGTCCATAAATTCAGTTTGTATGTCATTCCTGCACAAGCAGGAATCCAGAAGTCTTTGATTTTACTGGATTCCCGTTTTCACGGGAATGACGATAAAAGTACTTTCTAAATAATAGATTACCATAATTAGAATTGCTGAATAATTTTCTTGACATTATCATTTTTTTGAGAGATACTACTGATATGAACTATC
>JBHHUU010000065.1:0-12101 GCA_046753905.1 Nitrospirota bacterium
AGGTGACGCTATAAACTCTTCTCCACCCCTCACTCTGTATTAGCTGAATAGTTACTATTATGATAAGAATTAAGTGAGGTTTATGAAAGGGTAATTTCTAACATAATGAACAAAATAATAACAGGTATCTCCATCCTATTTCTGTCATTTTTTTCTATCATAATCTTATCCTCTCCATCTTCAGGGGAAGAGTCTATTGAAAAATTAGGGGTAAAGCTTAAGAGGGAGGATAGAAGACTTGAAAGGATAGAAAACAAGATAAAGAAGGAAAGGGATAAAAAAAAGAGGACAAAAAGAAAAAAGAGGTCTCTTCTTTCTGAGCTTGAAAATACAGATAAGAGACTGAATACCTATCGTAAGAGACTTCAGGAATTAAATAAAGATATCAAAAAAAAGAAAGAGGGAATAGATGAGATACAAAAAGAGATTGAAGAGTTAGGGAAGACTATAGAAAATAATAAAGGATTAATTAAAGACAGGATGAAAGAGATATATAGTGACAGCAATCTGAATAATACAAATGCCTTTTTTGTTGATAATAGCAGTTACAATGATTCTTTTAGAAAACAGAGTTATCTTTTATTAATTTCAAAAAGGGATATGAAATTAATAAAATCGCATGATGATACCTTAAATGAGGTTAAAGAGAAAGAGGATGAGTTAAAGAGTATGATGGATGATTTGTTGAGCACAAAGAATAAGACTGTAATAAAGATTAAGGAGATTAGGTTAGAAAGAAACAAAAAAGATGATCTTCTTGCAAGCATTAAGAGGGAAGAAAGGCTTTATGAAAAGACAATAAAGGAGTTGGAGGCGTCTGCCTCTAATATAGAGTCACTCATTGAAAAGCTAAAGAGAGAGAAAAAACATATCTCTAAAAGAGAGAGATTTGCATACCAGAGAGGAAGGTTGCAGTGGCCTAACAGGGGAAAGATTATATCAGGCTTTGGAAGGCAGAAACATCCCAAGTTTGACGCGTATATATATAAAAAAGGGATTGAGATAGAAGGGGCGTATGGTGATAATATCAGGGCTGTCTTTGAGGGAAAAGTTATATACGCAAATTGGTTTAAAGGCTACGGTCTATTACTGATAATAGATCATGGAAATAATTATTACACATTATATGGTCATTTATCAGAGATAAATAAAAAGATTGGAGCAAAAGTTAAACAGGGCGAGATTATAGGAAAGATAGGAGATACAGGTTTTTCTCAGGTAAGTTCACTCTATTTTGAGATCAGACATAAAGAAAATGCAGTAAATCCCTTATCATGGCTCAAAAAAGAGACAACAAAGAGATGATAAATTAAGAGCTATTAAATAGGGAGATTTTTATACCTTAATGTAAATAAATGGTAACTATTCAGCTAATTTCAGGGCGAGGGGTGGAAAAGAGTTTATAGCGTCACCTTAGCGTTTAGCTTTGACTACTCATAGAGACCTCATCTAAAATGATGGGGTTCTATTTAAATAAACCTACTATAATCATACGCATTATAAAGTCTTTGGAACCCCTTGCCCTGAAATTAGCTGAATAGTTACAATAAATGTTTATGACTCTGATGAGTCACCCTCAAGACATGAAAATTTACCCCCTTTATTCCCTCTCCCCTTGTGGGAGAGGGTTAGGGTGAGTTAGGGTGAGGTAATAGTTAATACAAGTAAGGGAGATGATAAAGATTGAGATAATTACCAAAAAACAGATTGAACGTCGGAATTACTGGATTGATGAAATTTGTCGATTAAGCGGGAACTTTGGAGTTGATGCAGAAAAAGTAGAAGAAGAGATCAGTCAAGAAATAAAAGAATATGGAATAGATTCCTTGCTTGGTCATTTACGTTTATGTGGTGTAATTCCTGAAAAATACGGGCATGACACCAGCGAAGAGAAACTATACTCTAAATATACAGACGTTATAATTCATGAGGCTTATTTATATATGGGATTCAATAGCATGGTGCTGAAAGATCGGTCAGATGTTGCCGATGTTGAATGTGTGAATAATGGTTATGGCTTCGTAGCTGATGCTAAAGCGTTTAGATTAAGCAGAACAGCAAAAAATCAAAAAGATTTTAAAGTTCAAGCTATGGATGGGTGGAAGCATGGTAAGTTATACGCGATGGCTGACATGACATTGCATTTCTATTCGCTCTATTGCCTGCGGTATTGATTATTATCCAGTATTCATGCTTGTTAGAGAGGCATAGTACTCACTTAATATACCATGCTTTTTGACGAATAATTAAGAGAAAAGATGAACAGACTTCTGAACAGAGTTAATCGGTTTTTTGAGCATGTCCCTGATTTTGTGAGGAGGCATAGAGTATGGATATGGATAATCTTTATCCTGATGACAGTTGTCATTGCTGCTGGAGCCAGCCATTTTGAAATAGATATGTCAATGGACGCCTATTTTCAGAAAGATGACCCTGTGAGAATAGCCTTTGATAATCTGAAAATGCAGTTTGATGGCACGTCTACTCTCTATATCGTTTATGAGGCAAAAGATGGCAATATCTTTTCCGATGCCTCACTTAAGGCAGTTCAGGGCATACAGGAATATCTCATGAACTACCGTCTTACGCTTAAATCTGGAGAAGAATCACCATTAGACCATATTATTGATGTCAAGACATTGAATAATATCAGTTATATGGAAGCAGATGGAGATTCTCTGATCTCTCGGCGGTTTATTGGTTCCAGTCTGCCTGAGACAGAAGAGGAGCGTGAAAGGCTTAAGATACAGGCGTTGGAATATCATGACTACTCCCCTGTCTATCTATCCGAAGATTCCAGATATGGCGGTATAATAATCAGAACAGACTTCGGTTCAATCATGGAAGACGATCCAATGAAATCTGATGTCTTAGCATTCCTGAATGATGAGGAAGAAGATATTATTGATACTCTTTCAGAAGATATAGAATCGATAGATATTGTGGACAGGTCAAAGAGATCTGAATTTAAGGAGACCCCTATACCAGAATATGCAGCTTTTATGCATACTATAGAGACAATCCTTAATAAATCTGAATACAGCAAGGTCTTAACCTTTTATCCTGTGGGTGAGGCTGTTATAAATACATTTTTCAATGATATAGTCTTACCAGAATTTTCCATGCTTATGATAGGGTTTGGCGGGGTTATCTGCCTGATGTTTTTTATCCTCTTCCGCTCTTTTAGCGCGGTCTTATGGTCTATTCTGATCGTGGCCTCAGCGACTTTGTGGGTTACTGGATTGATAGGCTGGAGCGGGGCGATTATGACTACATTAGTATATCTTATCATCTATTTAGTGGTGGTCGTTGGAATAGGAGATGTAATTCATATACTATCAGGTTATCTATACTTCCGCAATCAAGGTCAGGATCATAAGACTACTCTCACTTCTGTGTTCAGTAAATCAGGGCTTGCCTGTTTTTTCACTAGTCTTACCACTGCTATCGGGATGTTATCACTAACCTTTATCCCGATTGTCCCTATACGCAATACAGGCATCTTTTCTGCATTAGGTGTTATCTTTGCCTTTATTATTACAATCTTCTTAATACCATTGATGCTCGATCTATGGAATCCATTTTCTAAAAAGCAGGCAGAGAGGGGTTTAGCAGCAGGAAAAAAGTCACACCTTATCCAGAGATTATTGCAAAGGGTTGAACCTCTGAGTTACCGCTATCCTATTCCAATTGCCATTGTTGTTGTTATCTCAGGGATATTCCTGACTTATGGGGCATTACAGGTACGGATAGACAGCAATGTAACCGAGATACTTCCAAAGAAAGACCCTATTCGCAAGGCTTATAATATAGTAGACGATTTTATGGGTGGAGCGCAGAATATGGAGATACTTATTCAGACCGTGCGTCAGGGTGCAATGAAAGACCCCCGTGTGCTGAATGTTATGGACTCTCTCCAGACATATTTAGAGACAGAACATAAGAAATGGGTAAAGGATACCTCCTCTCTTGTTAATGTAACAAAGGAGACATATAAAGCCCTGAATGAGGGGGATGAGGGAATGTATATTATACCGCAGGATCCTCATGTATCAGAACAGACCCTGTTTCTGTTTAATAATGCCAATCCGAAAGACCGTCTTCAACTTGTATCTGATGATTATAGCACAGGGCGGGTAACAGTGAATCTAAGTACTATGGGCTCTTATGATATGGAGATGCTGATGAATGATGTTCAATCTCATATTGATCAATTATTTGCCTCACTGAAAGATATCTATCCTCAATTAAATGTAACAGTGACAGGAGGACTGGCATTAGAGACAAGATTTATTAATTATCTCAGTTGGTCACAGGTTAGAAGTTTTGGGCTGGCATTAGTGGTCATCTCTTTGCTCTTTTTTGTAATCTTTGGTTCAAAGAGGGTGGGACTTATAGCTATTATACCTAATCTTTTACCTATATTAACTATCTTCGGCGTGATGGGATACCTTGACATTCCTCTGGATGTGGACACCTTATTGACTGCTCCTATAGTTATAGGGATTGTTGTTGATGATACCATTCACTTTCTCACCCATTATAGAGCGGAGATACAGAGACATGCGGATATTACAACAGCTATTGTAAACACATTTCGTGAGGTTGGACAGGCGATTGTCTTCACATCAATTGTACTTTCTCTGGCGTTTCTGAATATGCTTATGCTAAGCCACCAGGGACTGAAGCATTTTGGACTGCTGAGCACTATAGCCATTATAACAGCATTGCTATGTGATCTCTTTCTGCTGCCATCATTATGTGTGCTGTTCAATGTCCGTTTTGGCGTGGCTTTGTCTGCTGGATAGTTACAAAATTATAGATAATTATGAAAAGAACGAAAATTTATATGTTTTTTGCCATATTCATCATAGGGATAAGCTTTGCGACTCATCTCTTTGCTGAAGATGCCAGGGAGATCATGCAAAAGGTGATAGACCGTTATGACGGGACCACACAAATATCAAGACAAAAGCTATCCACCTGCCGCTATGTCAAGCGTGGAAAGAAGATTGTCTGTGGAGAGACCCCCAGAATAAAGGTCATAGAAACCGTTAAAAAAGATTATGGTCCAAAGGAAAGAGATCATAAGTCAATTATGATTATCTTGGACCCTTCAGGTGAACGGGGAGTTGGTTTCCTTCAGTACGATTACGATAATCCTGAAAGGGATACAGACCAGTGGATGTATCTCTCTGCCCTGGGCAAGCTTAAGCGTCTTGTCTCAGGCAGTAATAATGAGCCTAAGCAGGGAAGCCTCTTCGGGACTGAATTCAGCACTGAAGACGTAGAGGCAATGCGTCTGGATGATTACACTTACAGGATCATGAAGAGCGAAACATATCACCAGAGACCATGCTGGGTGATAGAGATTACTCCGACACCAACCCGTTTTCGCAAAAGCAATTATAGTAGACACATTGTATGGGCAGATAAAGAGCGGTTTATTATTTTAAAGGTCATTTTATTCAACAGACAGGGAAAACGGGTTAAAAGGATCACTAATCGTAAGATCGTACAGATAGACGGGGTATGGGTTGCACGACAAATCCATCTCAATAATCTTGAAACCAGACGCATGACAACATTGAGTATGGAAGCCATTGCCTTTAATATCCCTGTTGAAAACAGCTTTCTACGAAAACGGACTTTAACTGATAGAGCGTTTCGTGAAGGTAAATTGAGAGAATTAAGAAGATATCTAAAGTAAGTTAATGCTTGCAGAGAATAAAGTTATCTCTATCATCACTGCTTTTTTACTTATCCTTTCTTCACAGGTGCTGGCAGGTAACTTAATTTCAGATAACAACTTCTCCCTTGATGATGACGAAGATGAATATGAAGAGATAATAATAGATAATAGAGAAGAGGATACTGGTTCACCTCAGGGAAAAGAGGATAACAGATCGCCATTCATCATACCAGTACTTCAAAAATTCCTATATAAATCCCGATTTACCTTTCGCCATGAGTTTGTCTCCCGAATAGATAGACCGGACCGCATCTTTATTAACAGGTCTTCCCTACGGTTTCAATGGGAGGATCTACTATTTTCCAGTTACTATCTTTTATTTGATGGCAAACTATCTTATAATTTTGCCTACAACTATCTTGATTATCCTTCTGATGTAGAGAGATATTATCGCTTTCAGAAACAGATCCATGAGTTTTATCTGCAGAAAGACTTTGGCAAGGCAAGTTTAAAGTTTGGAAGACAGATTTTGGTATGGGGAGAGGCTGATATAGCAGTAGTAACAGATGTGATCAACCCGCGTGATCTGACAGAGTTTATCTTTATCCCTATTGAAGATGCAAGGATAGGTCTGCTGATGTTAACTGCTGACTATTATAGTGAGAACAGCCACTGGACCCTATTTATAAATCCTGACCCAAAAGTAAACCGCTTTGCCCGTCCGGGTCATGAATATGAGTATCCATTTATATACTCTCAACCCGGGATCGTTCAGGTGCGGAATGAAAACAGACCTGCTATATCTCTTTCCAATACAGAGATCGGTATGCGACTGGCAAAGACAATAGAACAGAGCGATATCTCTATTATGGCAGCCTATATTATAGATGACAATCCTGTATTCAGAACAGAATGGATCAATAGACAGGGAGAGTTAATCCTTCAGCCGGAATACCGTCCCTATTACATGATGGGTGCAGCAGCCAATCTCAGCAGAGGAAACTTCCTGTGGAAGGGAGAGGCTGCCATCAAAATCAACCGCACCTTTACCAACAGTGCTCGGTTTACAGATGATGGACTGATAAAGAGGTCATCCTTTGACACAGTAGTCGGACTTGACTATGACGCCAGCGGGGCTTATGCAGTTACATTAGAGATATCAAACCAGCACATACTTAACTGGACAGAAGATATCTCAGGGATTCGTAGGGACGAGAGTATCCTCTATCTGACATGGTCTAAAAACCTTCTCAACGATATCCTCAAACCCATATATGTATATCTGTATCAGATTCAGGATCATGAAGCCCTGCATCGTTTCAGGATAGAGTATCAAATCACAGATCAATGGTCATGCATCTTTGAGACAGCTTATTTCAACGCATGGAAAGAAGATAGCTATCTGGGATACCTCCAGGATCAAAGCCGCATATCCTTTGAGATAAGATATAACTTTTGAAACCGTGAGCAGACATGCCCAAAAACAGAAATAGAAATTATCCTATAGTTCCCTCTCCCTTAATGGGAGAGAGAGAAGGGGGAAGGGGAATTGTAGAAGTTAACAATTTTCTATTTCTGTTTTTGGGACAGGGATCGTTATTGACAAGAATGAATGAAACTGACATACTATCCTGAGCCAGTAAAATGGATTTATTAGCCGCAGGATCATACGGATTAATTATGAATAGCAAACAAAGAGACAGAATTGTTGAAAAGATAAAAAGGATAAGATTTCTCCTGCTTGATGTTGATGGAGTTATGACAGACGGCAGAATATATATTGATAGTGAGGGGAGAGAGAGCAAGTCCTTTAATATATATGATGGGCATGGGATATATCTACTTCAGGAAGCGGGGATAAAAGTAGGGATAATTACAGGAAGGAGATCAAAGGTTGTGGATATAAGGGCAAAGGAGCTTGGGATAGATGAAGTCCACCAGATGGCGATAGATAAGGGCAGAGTATATGAATCTATCCTATCCAAATATAAACTAAGGGACGAAGAGGTGGCATATATGGGAGATGATCTGATAGATATACCTGTGTTAAAAAGGACAGGGCTATCTATTTCTGTTGCTAATGCAGTTAAAGAGGTAAAGGATATATCTGATATTATTACAGATAAAGAAGGTGGATATGGGGCGGTAAGAGAGATTACCGATCTTATTCTTAATGTACAAACTCAAACTAACCCCTCCCCTTAGGAGAAAGGGCAGGGTGATAAAATCAATGTAACTATTCAGCTATTACAGGGTGAGGGGTGGAAAGAGTTTATAGCGTCACATTAGTGTTTAACTCTCACTACTTATAGAGACCTGATCTGAAATGATGCTCTTCTATTTGAATAAACTTATTATAATCATACGCATTATAAAGTCTTTGGAACCTCTTACTCTGTAATAACTGAATAATTACAAATCAACTTACAATTAGATGGTAGGGGAGGGGAGTGAATAATATAAAAAAAAAGGCAATTCGTGATATTATCTGGAAGGGGATAGAACTGCTGGTCAAGGTGTCTTCTTTATTGCCTATGAAGTTTAATATAAAATTAGGAGGGATAATAGGTGGGATATCTTTCCTTGTTCTCAGGAAACCAAAGAAAAATTCATTGAATAATATTAAATTGGCATTAGACAATGTAAAGACAGAGAAAGAGAGAAAAAGGATTGCAAAGGAGAGCTTTAAAAATTTAGGCAGGAGCCTGTTTGAGGTATTGCACTCATGCAGGATTAATGAAAAGAATATTGATGATATAATTACACTGAAAGGAGAGGAATATCTAAAAAAGGAAAGGCAAAACGGCAAAGGGATAATCCTTATTGGGGGACATGTCGGAAACTGGGAACTTATTGTAATTGCACTTTCTTTGAGAGGGTACAAGATTAAAGTTGTTGCTGCTCCAATATATGATAAAAGAATAAGTGATTTGATTGTCAGGCTTCGATCTCATCATAATATAGAGACTATTATAAGAGGGAGCAGAAGCGCTGCAAGACAGATATTATCATGTCTTCGCAACAAAGAGATTCTGGCATTTCTTATCGATCAGGATATTCCAAAAGTAGATGGGGTCTTTGTGAATTTTTTTAATAAAAGATGTTTTACTCCTTCTGCACCGGCATCTATAGCTTTGAAGACAAATTCTAAGGTTATGATGGCATTTACATATAGAGAAAAGGAGATATATAGGCATAAAGTTATAATTCATAAACCCATTCAGTTGATAAAGACAGGAAATCTTAAAGAAGATATTGTTAGTAACACAGGAATATTTTCTGAATTTATTGAAAAATATATCAGACTCTTTCCTGAACAGTGGGTATGGATGCATAATAGATGGAAGAGAAGCACTATTGCCTGAACAAATGGAAACAAAGGAGAAGATACATAATAAACAATCGTTTTTCAATATACCCAATCTGCTTACCCTGATAAGGATATTACTTATACCGATCTTTATTATATTATTTAACAACCCTACGTCAATAAGGTCTATCTTATCGGCTATAATATTTCTTATTGCATCTCTGACCGACTTACTTGATGGTTATATTGCACGACAGAGAGATCAGATTACCAGAATAGGCAGGTTAATGGATCCAGTGGCTGATAAACTCTTAATCTCCTCTGCCTTAATCATTCTGGTAGGTTTTGGCAGGGTACAGTCATGGATTGCCATTCTGATTATTGGGAGGGAGCTGTTTATAACAGGTCTAAGGGCTATTGCCTCTTCAGAAGGGATAATAATTTCAGCAGAATCCACAGGCAAATATAAACTGATTCTCCAGATAACAGCGATAATATTTCTGATATTAGATTATAGATGGAGTTTTTTTGACTTCCTTGTCTTTGGGAAACTTCTTCTCCTCATTTCAATAGTCCTCTCTGTTATCTCTGGATATCAATATTTAACCAATTTCTGGAAAGGCGTGAAGATAGGGGAGGGGAGTTAGCGACAAATAATGAAACTTGTATATCCTGAATTAACAGCTATTTTTATAGGTTACCTGCTGGGTTCTATACCTTTTGGTATAATAGCCTCAAGACTTATTGACGGGGTTGACCCAAGACTTAAGGGGAGCGGAAATATCGGATTCACTAATGTCCTCCGTGTGGCTGGCAAAAGATCGGCAATTGCAACCTTATCAGGAGATGTGGCAAAAGGGATTGTGCCGATTTTTATATCTGCAAGATTGGGGGTAAGTGCAAATTGGATGCTTGTAACAGGGATCGCCTCAGTACTGGGACATTGTTATTCCTCTTTTTTAAGGTTTAAAGGTGGAAAGGGTATTGCTACAAGTTTTGGAGTAATATTTGCTCTCCAGCCATTACTCGCCTTTATTTCCCTCTTTATCTGGATATCTGTTATCTATATATCAAGATATTCCTCATTAGGATCTCTGTTAGCATTTCTCTTCTTCCCGATAAATATTATTCTCTTTAAAAAAGGAACTGATTACCTCTTCTTCTCAACCCTTTTGTTAATAATATTGGTTATCAGGCACAAAGAAAATATATTGCGACTCATGTCAGGGAATGAAAATAAAATAGGCAGAGAAAAAAAGTAACCCCCCTTTCTTAATTATTTTTGATATTATTGTTTTATCTGCTTAAAAAATCCACCCCGTCAGCCTTTGGCTGACACCCCTCAAGAGGGGATTTATAACAAAAAAATGAAATAGTGCTGAATAGTTGCATGCAACATTTATTTTTTACAAACCCTTATTGTAACATTTTTCAGGTTAAGGCGTTTATATATTTATCAGGATCTATTCCCATATCCCTGGGATTGAGTGTGTTGACTACCTTTATCTGATAATCGCTTCCATCCGATTTTTTTTCGCTTAAGTCTACTATTATGGTTTTTTGATATCGAATCATCTTCCTGTTAAATATAAGTTTTACTCTGGGCTGCAATAATTCTTTGTGATTAACAGCTATAACTATACCAATGTCTCCTGTGTCTAACTCTACAAGGCTGCCTACAGGAAATATCCCCATACACTGTATAAATTTCTCTAAAAGATCATCAGGAAATGCCCCCTTTAATTTATATAAAATTCTTAGTCCTTCATAAGGCAGCTTTGCCCTTTGATATGTTCTCTCAGTGGTAACAGCATCAAATACATCTGCTAAACCCGCGATTACGCCAAATGTTGTTATCTGCTCTCCAGCTAATCCCTTTGGATATCCTCTTCCATCATACCTTTCATGATGCTGAGATGCCATAATCAAAGACTTTTGAGGCACATCCCCTGAACTGGATAAGATATCAACGCCAAATTCCACATGTCTCTTTATTAGACTGAACTCATCTTCTGTAAGACTTACAATCTTATTAAATATGGTTTCAGGTATCTTTACCTTGCCAATATCATGGAGCAGTCCTCCTCTGCCTATTATCTGCAAATCCGAACGAGGATATCCCATGTGCTTTCCCATTGCCAATGAGAGTATTGATACATTTATTGAGTGAAAAAAGGTATATTCATCAAAATCCTTCAGTCTTGATAGAGACAAAAGTGTGTTCTTATTTCTATAAAGACTGTCTATCATATTATCCACAACTCCATTCACCTTTTCTACATCAATGTTTTTCCCTATTCTTACACTGTTCATTACATTTTTAACTACATTTTTTGCCTCATTATATATCCTCTTGCTCTCTTCTATCTCTTCCTCAAAAGGAATTTCATCCATCTCCTCACTATGTAAAGCCTCTATCTGTTTTATATCTTTTTTTATATTTTCGTCTATTTTTCTGTTGACTTCTTCCATCGGGACTGCCTTTTTATGATCTCTTCCCTTTTCAGTATCTATTTCAATAAATCTGATATCATACTTTTTAATCTTATCTATCTCTTTTGTTGACTTAATTAAGAACTTGTGAAATAAAAATGGTGTGTCTATCCATGGTCTGTCAAAGTCTACAACATACATACCTATCTCAAGGTCGTTTACAGGAATCCTTTTAATCATTTTTTTATCTCCTGTCCTGATATATTTATTATTTTATTATAACATATTTTTTAAAATCTGCCTCTATCTGGTACTACTCAGGTAGTATAAATCCCCTTTGCCAAATGGAGAAGGGGAAATTTATAAGACATGATTAAAAATATCTGGATGCTTATTTATAAAATCAATTGTATTATGCGGTATCCTTTTTGGTTTGCTGCCTGATCTATTATTTATTTCTGTATACAGGTGATATAGGTCTTCTATACAATCTATATCATACCATGATGACAATACGCTATAGGCAGAATTATTAGTCTTTATCCTTTCTATTGTCATATCCATTACCCTGTCATTTCCCCATGGGATATCATTAAATATAAGGGAAGTTTTGTGTGATGCCCCTATCAGATAATATCCCCCATCATCACTCGGACCTATGACTAT
>JBHHUU010000066.1:0-12084 GCA_046753905.1 Nitrospirota bacterium
ATCTTGACAACATTGGTTACAAATAAGATAGACAGAAATATTAATACAAATGTGCTCAAGGTAAAATGTTCCATTTCTCCTCCCTTCTTAAATAAATATATCAACTATTGCTGGAAAATGGTTGATAGGTGTTACATAAACACTATTTATACAGTCTTTCTAAAATTATGGCAGAATGAATAGTCCATCCTATTTATTCATAGACTCAAGAAATTCTTTGTTTGTTTTGGTTTTACTGCTTTTCATCTTATCAATAAGGAATTCCATGCTTTCTATTGGGCTTAAAGAACTCAGGACCTTTCTGAGTACCCACATCTTATTTAACTCATCCTTTTCAACTAATAGCTCTTCCTTTCTTGTACCTGATAGATTTATCTCTATTGCAGGGAATATCCGTTTGTCTGCTAACCTCCTATCAAGATGGACTTCCATATTACCTGTGCCTTTAAACTCTTCAAATATCACATCATCCATCCTGCTTCCTGTATCTATCAAAGCAGTAGCAATTATAGTTAAGCTTCCTCCATTCTCACTGTTTCTGGCTGAACCAAAAAATCTTTTTGGCCTCTGCAATGCATTGGAATCAAGTCCACCTGATAATACCTTTCCGCTCAATGGTACAATAGAGTTATATGCCCGTGCCAGCCTGGTAATACTATCTAACAATATAACAACATCACGATTATATTCTGCCAACCTTTTGGCTTTTTCCAATACCATCTCTGTTACCTGCACATGCCTTTGACCCGGTTCATCAAAGGTTGAACTTATTACTTCAGCATTTACCTGCCGCTGCATATCTGTAACCTCTTCTGGCCTTTCATCTATTAGTAGAACTATCAATGTTATCTCAGGATGATTCTTGGTAATCGCTTTTGCTATTGATTGAAGCAACATGGTCTTACCTGTTCGGGGTGAAGCAACTATTAATCCTCTCTGTCCTTTTCCTATAGGAGTGATGAGATCCATTATCCTCGTAGAATAATCTGTTGGACAATAATCAAGACTGATCTTTTGCATTGGATAAAGAGGGATCAGGTTATCAAATATTATCTTTTCTCTGGCAAGTTCTGGATCTTCAAAATTTACCTTTTCTACTTTAAGTAAAGCAAAATACCTTTCTGATTCTTTTGGAGGTCTTATCTGCCCTGCGACAATATCTCCTGTTCTCAGGCTGAATCTCCTTATCTGTGAAGGCGATATATAGATATCATCTGGACCTGGGAGGTAGTTATAACCCGGCGACCTCAAGAAACCGAAACCATCAGGTAATGTCTCAAGGACACCTTCCCCTGATATAATACCATCTTTCGCAGTCTGTGCCTGTAATATAGCAAATATTAGCTCCTGTTTTCTGAGACTGCTTGCCCCTTCAATCTTCAATACTTTTGCTACCTCATTTAATTCTTCAATGTTTTTTTTCTTTAATTCTGCTAAATTCATCTTTTCTCCCTTCACAAAATTATATTGTTTTCTATTTTTAAATTGCCATATATTATTTATCTATACATACAGATACTCTCTACATACAGATACTCTCTGCTGATAGAAAAATGTTACTATATATTTTCAGGTTAACATAAAGGGTATGCAACTTAATTTAAATATAATATTAAACTCTCTCCTTTACCTTAATACTTTAATAGAACTAAGATAAAGATAAGGTATTACTCTAAGTGAGAATAATACTGGTTGGATTCACTTCAGAAGAATCTCCATCTGGAAAGAATATCACCTTTCCTGCAATTATAATATACTCTTCATCTCCTGCTGACTACTATCTTGTTTTCTCTTAGGGGAAAATAAATAAGATATGTTTTTAATTTAGTCTCTTTTTCTAAGATAATATTATTTAATCATTATATTATATTGAATTACGCTTGTCAATATTTTTATTCATCACCTCTGGAAATTCGATAAAGAGTAGGTGCAAAAGAGAAAAACCAGCAGAACAGTCCATATAAGGGCTACGTATTGGCAAGAAGGCACTCAAAACCAGTGCTGGATAAACCAGCTCTGTTTTGCCTCTCGGAATAGGGAGTTCTCGATTTCACTGCGGGCATCATAACCGTCATAGACCTTTAACGGTTTTTTCACTTGCCCATTTGTGAGGATAACCAGTGTATCAACATTAGGATTGTTTTCCTTGTAAGGGTCATACAGGACAACCACGGCATTTATCGGGTAATTACGAATGAGTGTTTTAACACTCTTAAAAATCAAGGGTACCACATTGAACACAATTATGGGCATGGTAAAAAAACCTCTGTTATAATTTTTTTTCTTCTTATCCTTCTTGCATTTTTCTTTCATCAAATTTTTGAACTGACCGATCGATTATATCAAGACTGCCGTAAAAAATTTGGCAGTAAACGGAATCTGTGGGAGACCCTTAGGTCTTATATAAGAATTCTGATCTTCGAGACATGGGAACACCTACTTGATTTTGCATTAATTCCAAGAAAATATAAACTTTCCTTTCAGCCTCCATAGAAGATGAAATAAGCTCAGGAGATGTTTGTTGAAAACGTGTCTTGCCTGTCTGCTCAGGCAGGGAGGATACGTGTGTACAAAAACGTACTTTTCTTGTGGCGTTATAGCCATTCTGACAAAAATCCATATAAAAAATCTTTCAACATTCCTGTTTTGATACTAATATTTCTACAAATTTCGTAATATCTTTATTTTGCCTATTTTCTTGAACACTCACCATGAATTTACTCGTCTTTGCCCTTGACAATTTATAAATAAAAGGGTATAAGAAATATCTATGTTTAAATAATCAAAATAATATAGAGAGATAGATACCAGATAAGGAGAGAAGAGGGAGTGGAATTATTTTTCTTTCTTTTTGCAACAGTTGCAATAATAGCTGCATTGGGAGTTGTTCTAAGTAAAAATGTAGTTCATAGTCTATTGTCCCTGCTGGTAGTATTTTTTTGTATGGCTTCTTTCTTTATACTACTGCATGCAGAGTTTTTAGCTGCTATTCAGATAATAGTCTATGCAGGCGCCATAATGGTTTTATTTCTTTTCACGATATTCCTTGTTAATGTAAGGACAAACAGAGTGAAAAGACAGTTTCATAGACAGTGGCCTCTTGTCCTTATGTTTTCATCTTTTCTTCTCCTTGAGATTTTCTTTGTTGTGTCAAAGATGACTCTAAGCAGTACAATAGGAGACTTTACTCCTGACAGGATTTCAGAGATTGGTAATACTACACTGGTAGGGTCTGCTTTATTTACAAGGTTTGTTTACCCCTTTGAATTGGCATCTCTTATTCTTTTGGCTACAATGATAGGGGCGATAGTATTAATAAAAAAAGAGAATTGGTAAGGTTTTGATAAATTTAGATTTCTAAATTATGGTTATTAATTTATCTCATTATTTATTAGTAGGAGCTATACTCTTTACTATAGGAACAATAGGAGCACTTACCCGAAGAAATGCTATTATAATCCTATTATCCATTGAGTTGATGTTGAATGGTGTAAATCTCTCATTTGTGGCTTTTTCCCATTTCCTGAATGATATAACAGGACAGGTTTTTGTTCTCTTTGTAATCACTATAGCAGCAGGGGAGGCCGCTGTTGGTCTGGGAATTATAATCAGTATGTACCGCAAGGGAACGACTATTAATGTAGACAAGTTCAATTTGCTAAAAGGTTAGGAGAAAGTGTTTTAATGACAAATGTCCTGAATTTCCCCATATTATCAATAATATGTCTTTTCCCTCTTATTGCAGCTTTAATAATAGCATTCTTTTTTAAAAAAGAGAATACTAAGAGTATTAAGAATTTTGCCTTTGGTTCATCTCTCATAGTCCTGCTCATATCTCTTTTTCTCCTCCCATTCTTTGATAAGACCACATATGAGATGCAATTTGTAGAGAGATTACCATGGATAGCAAGCATAGGTGTGGATTATTTTCTGGGGATCGATGGGATAAGCCTCCTTCTTATATTGATGACAGTATTTCTTATGCCTATTTCTATTGTAAGTTCCTATTCTGCCATACAGACTCGTGAAAAGGAGTATTATATCTTTCTATTGCTATTAGAGACAGGGATGATTGGAGTCTTTATTGCACTTGACTTTTTCCTCTTTTATATTTTCTGGGAGGTAATGCTTATTCCCATGTATTTCATAATTGGGATATGGGGTGGACCAAGAAAATTATATGCCACTATTAAATTTTTCTTATATACACTATTCGGAAGTGTATTGATGCTTCTTGGTATTATTATGCTGTATTTTCTTAACAAGAACCCTTCAATCGGTTCAGGCGAAGCAACATTTAATATTTTAACGTTCATGGAGATGAACATCCCTATGAACTATCAGTTCTGGATATTCCTTGCCTTCTTTCTTGGTTTTGCCATAAAAGTACCGATGTTTCCATTTCATACATGGCTGCCTGATGCTCATGTAGAGGCACCCACAGCAGGAAGTGTTATCCTTGCAGGAATATTATTGAAAATGGGCACTTATGGTTTTGTAAGATTAAGTCTGCCGATACTCCCTGAGGCAAGCAGGCAATTTGTCCCTTTTATAGTAACACTTGCAATTATCGGTATTATCTATGGTGCTTTAGTAGCTATGGCACAGAAGGATATCAAGAAATTAGTTGCCTACTCAAGTGTCAGCCACCTTGGCTATGTAATGTTGGGGTTATTCTCCCTGAATATAAATGGTATCTCTGGTGGAATAATGCAGATGATTAATCATGGAATTAGTACAGGGGCACTCTTTCTTATTGTAGGAATAATGTATGAGAGGACTCATACAAGGATGATAGACAGATATGGCGGACTTTCACCACATATCCCGATCTTTATGGCAATATTCACTATTACTGTATTTTCTTCAATGGGCTTTCCTGGACTGAATGGCTTTGTTGGAGAACTTATGGTTATTGTGGGTGCATATAAGGCAAATTATATATATGCGATATTCGCCTCAATGGGGATAATACTGGGTGCGGCTTATATGTTATGGCTTCTTCAGAGGATAATGCTTGGAACAGAAAAAAGACCAGAAGAGGGAGTAATGGATTGCAATAAAAGGGAGATATGCTATATGCTTCCTTTAATAGTAGTTATGTTCTGGATAGGCCTTTATCCGACCCCATATTTAAAGATCATAGAACCGAGTGTCCAGCATATAGTACAAAGATTGGAGAATACAAGAAGCAATCAATTAGCAGAAACAGGCAGGCAATTATCAGTAAAGTGTCTAAAGTGTGAAGTGCCTGAAGTGAACTAAAGTTATAATTTTTTTTAATGGAGTGAAAAAGAGATGGAAATAAATATCCCTGTGCCAAATCTTATTGCTATCCTTCCGGAGATAATCTTATCAGTTCTGGCATGTGTAGTACTTATAGTAGACCTCTTTATTCCAAAAGAGAAGAAATATATGGTGGGAATAATCAGTCTTATAGGAGTAATCTTTACTCTTATAATCTCTTTTACACTCATTGGCAGGAATATAACTACATTCAGCGAGATGGTAATATTAGATGGATATGCGATATTTTTTAAGATAATATTTCTTATAGTCGACATCCTGACTATCTTGATATCATTAAGATATCTTGAGATTGAGGATATCAACTTTGGCGAATATTATTCACTCATTCTATTTGCCTCTGTCGGAATGATGGTAATGGCTGCAGGTGGAGACATGATATCTATATATATAGGGATGGAGTTAATGGGTCTTTCCAGTTATGTTCTGGCAGGATTTATGAAAAATGACTCAAAGTCTAATGAGGGTTGTCTGAAATATTATCTGATGGGGATATTCACATCAGGCATAATACTATATGGGATAGCGCTTCTATATGGTCTTACAGGAACAACCAATCTGAATGATATTGCAGCCTATCTCTCTCAGCATGATATCATATCCAATCCTGTATTGATGATCGCTATTATATGGATATTGGCAGGGTTTGGCTTTAAAATATCGGCTGTGCCGTTTCATATGTGGACACCAGATACCTATGAAGGCTCCCCAACACCTATCGCAAGTTTTTTATCTGTGGGATCAAAAGGTGCAGCCTTTGCAAGTCTGTTAAGGATATTTGCAGTTGCTGTTATATCCTTAAAGCCCCAGTGGGAGACAATAATCTGGATATTATCTGTAATAACCATGACCATTGGAAATGTGACTGCTGTTACCCAGATAAATATCAAGAGAATGCTGGCATATTCCAGCATAGCTCAGGCAGGCTATATCCTGATAGGACTTACTGTTGCCACAGATGCAGGGTTTGCCAGTATGCTTCTTTATCTTCTGGTCTATACATTTATGAATATCGGTGCATTCAGTATAGTAGTAATGATGTGCAGAAAGGGAAACAGAGGAGATAAGATATCAGACTTTACTGGTCTGGCAAAAAACAATCCCTATGCCTCTGCTGCTCTGGTAATCTTTCTGCTTTCACTGGCAGGAATACCTCCTACATCTGGTTTTGTCGGAAAGTTTTATATCCTTTCAGCAGCAATCGAGTCCAATTTTATATGGCTTGCAATAATTGGTGTTATAAATAGCGCAATCTCTGTATACTATTATTTAAGGGTAGTCATGGTGATGTATATGAAAGAGCCTGAGACCGAGATAACTATAACATCCTCACCTTATTTAGTCTTTGCCTTATCTGCCATGTGCTTTGCAACAGTACTTATCGGCATATATCCCCGTCCCTTTATTGAAGTGGCAAAGGCATCAATTATGGCAATTATGTAAGGTCACGCGTAACTATTCAGCTCTTACAGGTTAACAGGTGTAAAAAATACCTTGACATTTTACAAGTAAGCTTTTAAAATTAATAAAATAATGATATTATCATTATAAATTTGTAACTATTCAGCTCTTACAGGGTGAGGGGTGGAAAAGAGTTTATAGCGTCACATTAGCGATTAGGTCTCACTACGAATAGAGACCTGATCTGAAACGATGCTCTTATAGATGAATAAACTTATTATAATCATACGCATTATAAAGTCTTTGGAAACTCTTAACCTGTAAGTAGCTGAATAGTTACATAAATTTAAGTTTATATGGAATGTACGGTAGAAAGAGATGACCGATTCCATAGAGCGAGGTTATATAAATAAAAAATTTGTTTTTCTATTGTTTGATTCTGGCAACTTATTATTTATTTTATTAAGTAATAACAAAAGGCATCATAACTTTTGCTGTATGATGCCTTTTGTTATTTTGTTTGTTTGAATCTATTGAATAGAAGTTGTAATATTTTTATGGACAAAAAGATAGCAAAAGATAAAGTTGATATAGATACTTATCGTCATAGTACTTCTCATGTGCTTGCACAGGCTGTACAATATCTATTTAAAGGAGCAAAGTTAGGTATAGGACCTTCCATAAAAGATGGTTTTTATTACGATTTTGAGTATGAGAGACCATTTACCCCAGAGGATATGGAAAAAATAGAAGCGAGGATGAAAACTATTATTGAGGCTGATATACCTATTTGTAGGAGGGAGATATCAAAATCTGAGGCTATTAATGAATTTAAAGAGAGGGAAGAGGTTTACAAGATAGAATTAATAAGTGATATAGAGGATGAAAAGGTAACAATATACCAGCAGGGCGATTTTGCAGATCTATGCCGTGGTCCTCATCTTTCGTCTACAGGAATGATTAAGGCGTTTAAACTATTATCTGTTGCAGGGGCTTACTGGAAGGGTGACGAAAGCAACGCAATGCTTCAAAGGATATATGGAACATCATTCTTTACCGAAAAAGAGCTTGATGAATATTTAAAGAGAATAGAAGAAGCCAAAAAGCGTGACCACAGGAGGCTGGGCAAAGAACTGGATCTCTTCAGCATAAATGATGATATAGGTGCAGGTCTAATTCTATGGCATCCAAAAGGTGCAGCAGTGAGAAGGATTATAGAAGACTTTTGGAAAGATGAGCACTTAAAGAATGGATATGATCTCCTCTATTCTCCTCATATCGCAAAGATTGATCTCTGGGAAAAAAGTGGTCATCTTGAATTTTATAAAGAAAACATGTACTCTCCCATAGACATTGAGGGTGTAGAGTATCAGCTAAAACCGATGAATTGTCCCTTTCATATAGCATGTTACAGGTCTCACCTCAGGAGTTATAGAGATATGCCGATAAGGTGGGCAGAGCTGGGAACGGTATATAGATATGAGAGATCAGGAGTATTGCATGGTCTGATGCGGGTGAGAGGGTTTACACAGGATGATGCACATATTTTCTGCAGAGAAGAACAGTTAGAAGATGAGATAATTAAGGTATTAGACTTTACAATATTTGTATTAAAGACCTTTGGTTTTAGTGAATATGATATATTTATATCTACCAGACCTGAAAAATTTGTAGGATCTCTGAAACATTGGGAAGCTGCCACATCTGCTCTGGAAAATGCCATTAAAAAACGGGGTATGACTTATCAAGTAGATAAGGGAGAAGGGGTCTTTTATGGACCAAAGATAGACATTAAAATAAAGGATGTACTGGGAAGAACATGGCAATGCTCTACTATACAGGTAGACTTTAATATACCAGACCGTTTTTCTTTAAGTTATATAGGTAATGATGGCAGGGAACATCAGCCAATAATGATCCACAGGGCATTAATGGGGTCATTAGAACGATTTTTTGGTATACTTCTGGAACACTATGGTGGTGCATTTCCTGTATGGTTGGCACCTGTTCAGGTAATGGTTATTCCAATTACTGATAAACAGAGGGAGTATGCCGAAGAGATTAAAGACAAATTACTGCAAAATAAGATAAGAACGGTATTAGACTCAAGGTCAGAAAAAGTAGGATTAAAGATAAGGGAGACAGAATTGGCAAAGGTTCCATATATGTTAATTATTGGGAAGAGAGAGATGGATGGCAATATGGTATCCATTAGAAAAAGGAATGGAAAGGTAATAGGAGAAAAAGAACTCTCTAATTTTGTTGAAATGATAGAGAAAGAAGTAAAGGGGAGGTCTTGTTAAGTAGTGCAGTGGCTGAGTGGATTTTAAATTTAACAACTCAATTATTTAACGACTTGACTACTCAACTAAATGAAGGAGGGGATAGGATATTAATTCAAAGTTAAGGATAAACTTTCAGATAAGAAATAAAGAGGTAAGAGTCATTGGTCTCTCAGGGGAGCAACTGGGTATAATGAATAGCAAAGAGGCTTTTAAAAAAGCACAGGAAATAGGTTATGATCTTGTAGAGGTTGCACCAATGGCAAGTCCGCCAGTATGCAAAATAATGGACTATGGTAAGTATAAGTACGAGCAGAATAAGAAACAGCACTCTACAAAGCTGCATCAAAGAGGGACACAGCTTAAAGAGATTAAGTTAAGACTTCGCACGGATAAACATGACATAGAATACAAAGTGCGTCATTTAAAAAAATTCCTTGAAGAAGGGAATAAGACAAAGGTAACCTTAATGTTCAGAGGAAGGGAGAGAGCCTACTCCTATATGGGTAGAACTATACTGGATAAAATAGGAAAAGAGATTGGTGAGTATGGAACTGTTGAACAACCTCCAAAGTTAGAAGGAAGTAATATGACAATGGTTATTGGCCCAATATCTAAACAGAAATAGTTTACTATGAAAATCCCCCCTGCCCCCATTTGCTAAAGGGGGAGTATAAGTCTCCCTCTTTTGTTAAATGGGGGATAGGGGGTCAGATTTTCATAACCTGGGGTGACTCAGTTTAGCTTAAAATAACGGTAATAGAGGGGGAAAATTATGCCTAAATTAAAGAGCCATAGAGGGGCTTCTAAGAGACTCAAAGTTACAGGAAGCGGAAAGATAATGATTAAAAGAGCTGGCACAAGCCATCTATTAACAAAAAAGTCAAGGAAAAAGAAGAGAAATTTAAAAGAGACTGTTGTGGCAAACTTAAGTGATAACAGAAAGCTTAAAAGATTGCTTGGCTTATAAAACTTTATGAGAGGAGGAAAAAGAGATGCCAAGGGTTAAAGGTGGTCCGAAGAGAAGGAGAAGAAGCAAAAAGATTTTAAAATTAGCAAAGGGGTACTGGGGAGCAAAAAGCAGATTATTCAAGAGTGCAAAGGAGACTGTAGAAAAGGGATTGTGTTATGCCTACAGGGATAGAAAGAGGAGAAAGAGAGAGTTCAGAACCCTCTGGATTATAAGAATTAATGCTGCCTTATCATCACATGGGCTGTCCTATAGCAGGTTTATATCTTCCCTTAAAAACATGGGAATTGAGTTAAATAGAAAGGTATTGGCTGATATGGCAATCAATGACCCTGATGGCTTTACCAGATTAACAGATATGGTAAAGGAATCTCAGGGGACATGCAGAGTTGGATAAAAATGTGTCAGTCCAAAAAGTTTAATACTGTCTGGTTGAATTTTTCTGCTAACTCTGAACAGAATCCATGACCACCATCTTTCAGAATAATCAACTCAGCATTTTTAATGCCATTTGCCAACTCCTTTGATAAGTGAACAGGTATGAAAATATCTTCACTGCCCACAAGAATCAATGTAGGGATATTAATTTGCTGTAATTGATTGCTCGTATTATGCTCTAAGCAGGCGTTGGCTTGTCCTGAAAATCCGTGAAGTGTTTGTGCAAATGGATGTCTGAGGAATATATCTACAAGGCTTGATACCTGCTCATCATTTGCAAGAAATCTATCTGTAAATACCCATAAAAACTGTTGCCTTAGGTATGTCTCTGGGTTGATCTTTTCCTGGAGCATTCTTCTCCACACAGAGATAATCTGTTTAGCCTTTGGGGATAGCTCTGCTGCTGTAGATGCCAAAATCATACTATTAACCCGCTCGGGATATTTAATGGCTATTTTCTGTGCAATTAATCCTCCCATTGAAAATCCCAGAATATTGGTTCTGGCAATACTCAAATGATCCAGAAGCATTATAGTATCATCAGCCATCATATCAGTAGTATAGGATACTTCAGGAGCATCAGTCTGTCCTACACCACGGTTATCAAAAACTATGACTCGGTATTTTTGTGAAAATACAGAAACCTGTGGCATCCAGAAGCTGCTATCCAACCCCAAGCCATTAATTAACAGCAATGGCTCTCCATCACCATAAACTTCATAATACATACTTATATCACCAATCCTTATAGCAGACATTCTGTCTCCTTCCTACTTCTAATATTATGTTATGGTTATGGGGTCAGCCATCCCTTCCCCATAATTGATATCTTTGCCTCATTAGCCTTTCTTATTGTCTCATCTCTATCCAATAGAATAGTCTTTCCTGCCTCTAAGGCAATAACAGATGCTTTTGCCTCCTTCATAGATATTATAGTCTCTACCCCTATTGCAGGGACATCAAATCGGAGATCCTGATGAGGTTTGCTTACCTTGATTACAACTGCACCACCTCCACATAATCTGCCACCTCTCTTTATCGCCTCATCAGTTCCTTCTACTCCTTCTACTGCTAGCACTACCTTATCTTTTACAACTATGCATTGACCTATATCATGCCTCCCAATATCTTTTGCTATTTCCCATCCGTATGTTATGTCTTCTAACTCTTTTTTACATAGTCTTCTTGAAGTCATATTACCATCTGTTGCTATGATTGAGGATAGATAAAGTGTGGACTCCCTGACTATGATCCCTTCCTTCTGGAGTTCATTAGCCACCCCTCTTAAAATAGCATCATCCTTCTTATGTCTTATCTTTGTCAGGAGAGAGAGAGACCTTAGATCAGGTATTATATCCCTGAATATCCTTGTCTTTTTTATCCCCCCTGCCATAACAGCCTCTCTTATACCTTCTTTCTTGAATATCTTTATAAGTTTCCCCAATTCTCCTACTTTAATCCAGAATATCTTATCTACTGATGACTCTAGACCTGATATGGTCTCACCAATGTGGGCTACTGCAGTCACACTAACCCCTTCTCTCTTTGCACTCTCTGCAAAGATAAGAGGAAATCTTCCGTTTCCTGCTATAAGCCCGACTCTCTTCATGGTTACGACAAAATAAATACCATTTTACTATGAAAATCCCCCCTTACCTAAACCACCCCTCACCCTAACCCTCTCCC
>JBHHUU010000067.1:0-12051 GCA_046753905.1 Nitrospirota bacterium
GTTACGCTATAAACTCTTTTCCACCCCTCACCCTGTAATTAGCTGAATAGTTACATTAATATTAAAAATAGGAGTCAAAATATTTTGCTATGAAAATCCCCCCCCTGCCCCCCTTTGCTAAAGGGGGAGTATAAGTTTCTCTCTTTGCTAAAGGGGGGTTAATTTTCATGCTCGGGGATGAGGGGGGAATTAACTTGTATATGCTGAAAGTTACTTATTTTTATTCTGACTCCTGCTTTTACTTTTAACTTAGGGTAATAAAATTGGACACAAAAAGTATCATAAAGTATGTGGTAGTCTTTATCTTTATTATTTTAAGTGGATGCACAACCTTCAGAGAAAGAGCCGCACAAAGAGTATATGATCCTGAATCAGTAAAGATTTATCAGGAGGAATCTTTAATACCTTATTCTTATAAAATAATAGGGGAAGTGAGCGCTGAGACACCTATATTTGTTCAGTATAATGAGGCATATTCAAAGTTGGAAGGTTTTCTTAAAATAGAGGCATATAAGCTCGGCGCTAATGGAATAGTTAATATAAAGATATATGAAAGAGTAAATCCGGAGACTTCCCTGATTGACAGACAATTTAGTTCAATCCTTCAGGGAAAAGGAGATGCTATAGTAATACTGAAGAAAGAGAAGAAAGAGGTAGAATTATTAGATGAGGAATTGCAGACATTAAAGAAAGAGCCTAATTCACCAAAAAAAGGAGTCTGGAGGAGATTTATAGGGTGGATTGGAGGTATGTTTGGTCACTGATCTTGTAATGCTTTTCTCCTACTACTCTACTACTTTATCTTTGTCTCCATTGTCAATTATCAATTGTCGTTGTTTCTCTACTGCTATAGTTTATTTTATTTATTTTTATTCACCTTTGTCTTTACTCTGCTTGCAAACTTCAGACTTCTCCCTATAATACTTTTATCTCTGCGATGAAAGTGTGGTGTTATGTCTTCTATCTCTTTCCCAATATCTACCTGTATCGACGGAGTCTTGGTTATGGCAAGTACCTGTGATGGATAGACACTCCTGTGTCCTGACATAAGAAAACTGATAACACATGCAACCGTAGCATAAGGCGCTATCTCTGGTCCAAAGAGTTCAACCGCCATAATACTTGCAGCAATTGGTGTATTGGTTGTTGCTGCAAGAAGACTGACCAGACCAATTGCAGAGAATGTTGCGATATTCAGTCCCATGACCATGGCAAACAAAGCCCCTGACGCAGCCCCCATAAAGAATATAGGGGTCACAATACCACCGCTTCCACCAAAATTAAGAGTAATACTGGTAAAAATGGCTTTAATAAAAAAGGCATACCAGACAACTTTTTCCCCTTCCAGAGTTGAATGAATAGTCTCCAGCCCAAGACCGAGATATTCTTTTGAGAATATCAGGGCAAAAACAATAAGAACAAAGCCTCCAATAATACTCTTCATCAATATTGATGCCTTCATCTTTTCTGACAGTCTTTCCCCGAACTTTAATATTTCAATAAAGAAGAGTGAACAGATACCAAAGAATATCCCTGCAATCAATATCTTTATAAAGAAGACTTCACTGAATACGCTCATAAACTTTATTGGATGATAAGAGTATGTAATTCCAAGTGCTGAAGAAACCTGATAACTCGTGATCCCTGCAATAAATGATGATAAAAGGACATCATATAATATGTTCCCTATAAATAGGACTTCCACTCCAAAGATAGCACCAGCAATCGGTGTGCCGAAGACAGATGCAAACCCTGCGCTGATACCGCATATTACAAGTTTTTTCCGGTCATGGTCATCAAATCTTAAGAGGTTGCTGAATGTTGATGAAAGTCCCCCTCCTATCTGTGCACATGGACCTTCCTTTCCAACAGAACCACCACAAGCTATAGTTATAACTGTAGCAACTATTTTTACAGGCACAACCATTGCATTTATTCTGCCTCCACTCTTATGCACAGCTTCAATAACCTTTTCTGTCCCATGACCCTCTGCATCAGGAGCCAATAATTTAATTATTCCAGCGCTCAAAAATAATCCTATGGGGAGTAAAAGGAAATAGTATTGATACTGATGAGTAAATACTATGCTCCACTCCAAAATTTTTAAAAAGAAAGTTGTTGAAGCGCCAACAATTCCTCCAACGCATGAAGACAAAACAACCCATTTAAGAACACTTATCAATAAAACTGGTTCTTCTGTTAATATCTTATTAATATATCTCATATATCTACTCTTTCTTGCTTCCCTACGGAATCAGTATGAGCTTTCCAAATATCTCTCTCTTCAGCATCAGCTCCTGTGCCTTGCGCACTTCATTTAAAGAGTGAACAGAATCTATAACAGGCTTCAGCTTTTCCATCTCCATTAACCCTGTTATATGAAGAAGCTCTTTCCTCGTCCCCATAATAGATCCGAATATAGACAACTGTCTGGAAAAGATATAACGAATATCTAATCTAACATCCGGACCTGATGTAGCTCCGCATGTAACAATTCTCCCACCTTTTCCAAGAGAAAGAATGCTCCTCTGCCATGTCTCAGGTCCTATATGTTCAAATATAACATCCACTCCTTTTCCATTAGTATATTCCCTTGCCTTTCTATCTATCTCTTCCATATTATAGTTTATAACCTCATCTGCCCCTATCTCCTTTGCCTTTTTTAGCTTTTCATCATTTCCTGCTGCAGCAATGATCTTTGCCCCTGAAAGATGGGCTATTTTTATAGCTGCACTGCCGATACCACTGCCTGCACCCAATATCAATGCAACTTCACCCGGCATAAGTTCAGCCCTGTTTATAAGCATATGCCATGCAGTAAGAAACACGAGGGGAAAGGCAGCTCCCTCTTCAAATGAAAGGTTTGAAGGGAGTGGAATGATGTCTCCTGCCTTTGCTTTTGCATATTCTGCATACCCTCCATCTACTCCAGCACCCATGATTGTAAATGTTCGGCACAAATTATCATTTCCTGAGAGACAATAATCACAGCTAAAACAGCTTATTCCCGGACTTATAAATACCCTGTCTCCAATATTAACTCCTTTTACAGCATCTCCTGTCTCCTCTACTATTCCGCTTATATCAGATCCAGAGATATGAGGGAGTGGTGTCTTATATGCAGGGATTCCATTCCTTATCCAGATATCAAGGTGGTTTATTGAGCATGCCTTTACCTTTATTAATACTTCATCCTGAGAGATAACCGGGTCAGGATATTCTTCGTATCTCAGTTTCTCAGGTCCTCCAAATTGATGAAATACTGCTGCCTTCATCTTACAGCTCCTTTAAGAGCCTGCTCAATATCAACCAGATATTGAACAGGCTCTAAGAAAATTTATTGTATCAAACGCTATTTAACTCTCAGTCTTATTATACCTGACCTATTCTACTGCTAAACATCTTAACAATCAAGGGATTTATGATACAAAAAAACAGAAACCCTCACATAGCCCTCTCCGACAAGGAGAGAGGCAACTTTCCCCTCCATAATAGTAATATGATAGGTACTTTTTTCTCCTATCAATTGACGGGAGGGGATAAAGCATCAAGAAAAATAGTAATGTTGAAATTACTGGATAGGGAGGGTGATAGATTGTCATACACGGGGGTGAGCAAATTTGCTCATGAACGTTTACTTGACAAAACAGAGACATAGTGGTATTATTCTAATTAAAGTAACACTATAAGATAATAAATATTATAATTTGACTACTATCCAGATAAGAAATTAAGAAATAGGGGTTTAATATGAAGATATTAATGCTGTTAATAATATGTATGATAAACTTATTGATCTTTTCTGTTGACCCTGTATTATCTGAAAACAGGATATCAGCAATAGATGTAAAAGGTATAAGAGAGGAAATAGAATATTATAAGAGTCTGTTAGAGAGGGAGGAAGAGATGATAGAAAATATAATAAAGGAGGTGAGAGAAATAAACGAAGAAAATAGGAATATTAAAGATAATGATATAATTAACCATTATCTTGAGAGGAGGGGATTTAGATGAAAACATTTCTCTTTGTTGTCTGTCTCATACCCATTTTTTTCTATACAGATATCCTTTTTGCAGAGTCTGTAGATGATGAATTAAGAAAGGAGATAGAAGGACTTAAAAAAGATGTAAGGCGTCTTGTTGATGCGCAGAAGGAGCATATCACAAAGACACATCAACTGGGAGAAGAGATATCAGGATTTAAGGAACATATATTGCACAGGGTCGGAGATATACTGCTTACAGGAGGCATAACATCTATTTTACAGGGAACGACTGATATTGATGAAGAAGAGATATTTGATTATTCATATACCCTGGATATTAATATTGAGGCAGATGTATCAGAAAACGGCAAGGTAGTTGTTGCGCTTGAATCAGGAAATGGAAGCGGATTAAATGATAATCTGAGTTCTATATCAATTGTCAACTATGACCCTTTTATTACAGAGACTTCCACAGGACAGAATGCCTTTGCCACAATCTCTGTATCTCAGGCATTTTATGAAGGGAGTTATTATAATGAACGGCTGATTGTATCTGTTGGTAAATTAGATGTCCATCAGTTTACAGATGACAATGCCTTTGCCAATGATGAAACCGATCAGTTTATAACAGGTCTGTTTGCGCGGAGTCAGGGAACAATATTTGCAGAGCTTGATTCATACTATGCACCAGGAATAGTTGTTGTTGCAAGTCCAGCAGAATGGGTAAACCTTATGGTTGTTGCTGCCAACGGTAATGGTTCAGGGTTTGAGGATCTATTTGATAATGGCTACGGGTCTGCTCAGATCACCCTGAAGACAAGTCTTATGGATAAGGCAGGGAATTATAGCTTCTACGGGATATTTGACCACAGGAACTATACGGATATAAATAATCCAGATAATATCAAAGAAAATGTAGGTTATGGACTTAGCGTAGATCAGGAGCTTACTAATGATCTCGGGATATTTGCAAGGATTGGGATGCAGGATGATGGGATAATCAGCAGTGATATATATAAGAATACAGAAGAATCCAAATATATAGTAGAGTCAACATACAGTTTTGGGATGCAACTAACAGGTGAGAGATGGGGGAGGACCAACGATGTTTTTGGTATTGGCTATGGTTCAGTGAATCTGAATAAAAAAGGAACGAAAAAACTACAGGGAATCAGTCTTACTGTGCCAGATAAGGCAATTGCCAATCCAGATGATGAGACCCATCTTGAGGTATATTATAAGGTCACATTCAGTGAACACTTTACCATGTCACCTGATTTCCAGATTGTAACCAATATGGGTGGAGATAGTAATGCAGACAGAGTTAAGATATATGGTATCAGGACACAACTGAACTTTTAAATTGAAATCCCGCTAACCCTAACCCTCTCCCGCAAGTGGAGAGGGAACTTTTTCATCTCTTGATGAAATGGTATAAAGGAGAGGATGAAATTGGCATGAAATCTGATTAGAGTAAGTGTGTGTGTGGTACTGATGCAAATCTGAATAAACTTATTATAATCATACGCATTATAAAGTCTTTGGAACCACTTGCCCTGTATTAGCTGAATAGTTACGAATTTTTCTTCATAATAGCTTTATTCTGTCTGTTAGTCCTGATGATATCTTTATCTTACCATCCTTATCAACAATGATTCCCTCAACATCAGGCATATTTTCTATCAGAGCCATTCCCTTATCAGGGTCAAGCACAAATATTCCTGTTGCCATAGCATCGGCTAATATCCCTTTTTTTGCTATAATTGTTACACTCTGACATCTCCTTGCAGGTCTTAGTGTATCCGGGTCAAGTATATGATGGTATCTGATACCGTCTTTTATAAAATATCTCTCGTAGTCTCCTGAAGTAGATACTGCAACATCTGTCATATCTATGTTGCCGAGCAGCCCATCTCTTCTTGGATGTCTGATCCCTATACGCCATGAGTAGCCGTCAGGATGACTGCCAAATAGCTTAAGATCTCCTGCAACTGCAACAATCCCTGATGTAATATTCTTTTCCTTTAATACCTTTTCAGCCCTGTCTGAGGCATACCCTTTGCCAATTCCACCAGGGTCTATCCTCATCCCCTTTTTTTTAAGATAAACAGTGTTTCCATCTATTTCAATATCTCTGTAATTGATTATATCTCTGATTTGGTTCAGTTCTTCGTCTTTGGGTATCTCTCTCTCCCCATCAGTTATCTTCCATAACTTTATAGCAGGTCCTATAGCCATATTAAATCCTCCTCCTGTGAGTTTAGATATCTCTATACCTGTTTTGATTAATTCTGCTACCTCTGAATCTACTGATACCGGAGCTATTCCAGCGGAGTTATTTATCTTGGAAAACTCACTGTCAGGGAGATATGTACTCATAAGACCTTCAAGTCTCTTTATCTCTTTAAACGCAGCAGTCATTGCATCATTGGCTATATCTTCATTAGAAGAGACAACAGTAATCTCAATTATAGTCCCCATCAGGAATTGTGAACGTTTATATGTCTTGAGGGAAGGTCTATTACATCCTGAGACTATTAACAGCAATATTAAAAGAATTCTGACTACTTTAAGAACCATATACCTATTATAATAAGGAGTGACCCAATTACCTTATAAAGGGTAATCTCTTCAGAGAAGATCATAATCGCCAAGATCATAGATGTTAAGGGGTAATTGGAACAACTGTAGAGGTATTGCCTGATTTTAATGCTTTAAAGTAAAACCACTGTCCTATTAAAGCAGAGAATATACCGCCAATTAATGCAAAGACAATCGCTTTTTTATCCGAATTAGCAAATCTGCTCCAACCGCCATTATATGTGGTAAAGTAAGCACCTACTAAAATAGTAACAGAGATGCTCCTTATGAATATTGCAGCAAGAGGGTCAAGTTTAAATAACCCAATTTTTTCAAAGACAGGAGACATACCCCAAAAAAATGATGCCAAAAGAGCTATAAATATAGGGCTAAAATTATCCATTCAGGCATTTATATAGTTTGGCTTGAGGTGTTAGCTGCTGGATTGCACTCTTATATTCCCTTTTGTATCTTTTTTACCCTGACAGCACATACCTTATATTCAGGCATCTTTACATAAGGGTCTAATACATTATTTGTCAGTATATTTGCTGCGGAGTCATCAAAATGAAATGGAATAAATACCATTCCCTTTGGTGATCTATTTGTCACCTTTGCTTTTATCTTCAGCTTTCCACGTCTTGAAGATACCTCAACCGTCTCCATATCAGATATACCGATCTCCCTGGCGTCTTCCTGACTTATCTCCACATATCCCTCAGGAATATGCCTGTCTATACCTCTTGCCCTTCTGCTCATCGTTCCTGTCTGGAAATGAAATAACCATCTTCCAGTATTAAGGATAAGGGGATATTTTTTATCAGGGAGTTCTTTAGCCGGCATAAATTCCACCGCATGAAACTTACCCAATCCACGTGGAAAACTATCCTTATAGAGAAACTGTGTGCCCGGGTGGTCTGAGTCAGGACATGGCCATGGGATACCTCCATTATTACTTAATCTATTATAATTAATCCCTGCTGCTGCCGGCCAGATAGATGCTATCTCATCCCATATCTCAGATGGAGAGGAATACTTCATTGGATAATTCAATCTCTCAGAGAGTTCCATAATGATCTGTGAGTCTTCTCTGCTGCTGCCTATGGGTTCTATAGCCTTTCTTACTAATTGAACCCTTCTATCAGTATTTGTAAACGTACCATCTTTCTCAGCAAAGGATGTGCCCGGTAAGATCACATCTGCTAATTTTGCTGTCTCAGTAAGAAATATATCCTGAACAATTAGAAAATCTAAGGAGGATAATGCCTTTTTTGTGTGAGAGAGATTAGGGTCGCTTATTAAAGGGTTTTCTCCCATGATATAGATTGCCCTGATCCTCTTGTCAGAATTGTCAATCTCTGAAGGAATCATCATGTCAACCATCTCTGTGGATGTCAGTCCTTTATTTTGAGACAGGGTAACACCCCATGCCTTTTCAAACCTCTCTCTTGCCTTTTTATCACTAATCTTCTGATAACCAGGATAGACATCAGGAAGTCCGCCCATATCACATGCGCCCTGTACATTGTTTTGTCCCCTCAGAGGATTTACTCCTGTGCCTTCTCTCCCTATATTGCCGGTAACCAGTGAGAGATTGGCAAGAGATAAGACTGTCTCTGTACCAGTAGTATGCTGGGTTATTCCCATGCCATAAAATATACTGCATCTCTCTCCTCTTCCAAAGAGTCTTGCTGCCTCTATGATCTTTTCCTTTGGGACACTTATAATCTTTTCTACTACATCAGGCGTATATCCGGCAACTGCCTCTTTCATCTCTTCAAAATTTTCTGTTCTCTTTTCTATAAACTCCCTTTCTATCAATCCCTCCTCTATTATCACATTCAGCATTCCATTAAGAAAGGCTATGTTTGTACCTGGATGAAGGTCTATCCATATAGCCGCATATTTCACGAGCTCTATCTTTCTTGGGTCAACTAATATCAGTTTCGCACCTCTGTTTCGTACTGCATCCTTGATCTTTAATGCTGATACAGGGTGGGTCTCTATGGTATTTGACCCTATTACAAGGATTACATCAGATTTAAGGATATCATTTGTAGAGTTTGTCATTGCCCCTGACCCGAATGCCATTATCAGTCCTGTAGCAGAAGGGGCATGACATAAACGGGCACAGTGGTCTACATTATTTGTCCCAATTGCACCTCTCATAAACTTCTGAAACAGATAGTTCTCTTCATTGGTGCACTTTGCTGAACATAAACCGCCTATACTGTCAGGTCCATATTCTCTCTTAATCTCATTAAGCCTTGCCGCAATTAATCCCAATGCCTCATCCCATGATACAGGCTCAAAACCTCTCTCCTTTTTTATAAGGGGCGTGGTAAGTCTATCCTCTCTATTTATAAAGTCATATCCAAACTTACCCTTTACGCACAATGCCCCATCATTATTAGAGGGATTTCCATCCTTCCCTTTTACCTTTATTATCTCATTCTCATTATTAATGTAGAGTCTGATGTTACACCCTACTCCGCAATATCCGCATACTGTATCTACCTTCCTCAGTTCATAGGATCTCCCTTTTCCCTTTGCGCTCTTCTCTGTCAATGAGCCTGTCGGACATATATCAACACAATGACCGCAGAACTCACAGTCAAGCTCATCGTCAAATGATGCCGCTATCTTGGAGTCAAAGCCTCTTCCTGTAAAGGCTATTGCACCCACTCCCCTTATCTCATCACATACTCTTACGCACTTACCGCATAAAATGCACTTATTAAAGTCGCGTATGATAAACTGATTTGTATCCTCTGTCTTCTGGTCTCTCTTTTCTCCATTGAATATATCACCTTTGACACCAAATTTATAGGCAAGGTCCTGCAATCTGCAATTACCGCACGCATCACAGGAGATACACTCATTTGGGTGGTCAGAGAGAAGAAATTCTATTATTCTCTTTTGAAGTCTTCTGATCCTCTCTGTTGAAGTCTTAACAACCATATCATCAGCAATATAAGTAGAACATGAGGCAACAGGCTTTTCTATCCCCGCAACCTCAACAAGACATATCCTGCATCCTCCGAATATAGAGAATTTTTCATTGTGGCACAGGTGCGGGATATCTATACCAGCACTCTTTGCTGCCTCAAGAATAGTTGTCCCTTCAACAACAGTTATCTCTTTATCATTAATTCTTGCTGTAATCATAAACCCTTCACCCTCACCCTAACCCTCTCCCATCAAGGAAGAGGGAACTATCAGAGAACTTCTATTCTAAGTTTTTTGGAAAATCTCTAACTCTTTGGCTTTGCTAAGTATTTATCCTTTTCCTTATTTTTACCGAGACACCCTCTTGTCGGGCACCGTTTTTCCTTTATATGTTGTTCGTATTCTTCACGAAAATATTTTATGGTCGTTAGTACAGGGGTTGGCGCTGTCTGTCCAAGACCGCAGAGCGATGTATCTTTTATATCTTTACCTATATCAATAAGCAGGTCTATATCGCCCTCTCTCCCCTTTCTATTTGATATTCTTTCTAATATCTCTACCATCCTCTTAGTACCTATTCTGCATGGCGTACATTTTCCACAGGACTCTTCCATATCAAATTTCAGGAAATATCTCGCCATATCAACCATGCAGGTAGTATCATCTAATACTACCATTCCACCAGAGCCCATTATTGTGCCGATTGTGGATAGAGATTCATAATCTATGGGAGTATCAATAAGTTCTGCTGGAATACACCCCCCTGACGGACCTCCTGTCTGTACTGCCTTAAGGGCTCTGTTTCCTGCTATACCACCTCCAATATCATATATAATCTCTTTCAGGCTTATTCCCATAGGTACTTCAATAAGTCCGGGATTATTTATGTCACCGGTAAGGGCAAAGGTCTTTGTCCCTTTGCTCTTGTCTGTTCCAAAGGCTCCATACCAATCAGAGCCATTTGATATTATTCTCGGGATATTGGCTAATGTCTCAACATTATTTATATTTGTAGGTCTGTTCCAGAGACCAGATATGGCTGGAAATGGAGGTTTTGGCTTTGGCATCCCTCTTTCGCCATCAATAGATGCTATTAACGCAGTCTCTTCCCCGCATACAAATGCACCTGCACCATGTCTCAACTCTATATCAAAATCAAATCCCTTTCCCAATATATTGTTTCCCAGAAGTCCTCTCTCCTCTGTATAAAATAATGCCGTCTCAAGTCTCTCTATAGCCAGAGGGTATTCTGCCCTGACATATATATATCCACGGGATGCTCCAATAGCAAATGCTGCAATAATCATCCCCTCTATCAGAGAATGGGGGTCACCTTCAAGCACACTCCTATCCATAAATGCACCTGGATCACCCTCATCTGCATTGCATATAAGATATTTTGTATCTCCATCGGCATTTCTACAAAACTCCCACTTTTTCCATGTAGGAAATCCTGCTCCGCCTCTTCCTCTGAGACCTGATCTCTTTATAACCTCTATTACCTTTTCAGGAGTAAATGATGACAATACCCTTCTGATTGCAATATAACCATCCCTGTCCATATAATCATCTATTGACCTTGGGTCTATATAACCGCAGTTTGAGAGAACTATCCTTTTCTGCCTGTTATTATAAGGAAGGTCTTCAAAAAAGGGAATACGAGGATAAGGTGAGATATCAGAATCATCAGATCGCATCTGCCCAACAACCTTCTCTTTCATTACCTGTTTCTTTATTATATGGGTCTTCAGTATCTCTGAAACATCATCTCTTCTTACCTCTCCATAAGACACTCTCGTCCTCTGAGGCACTTCAATATCCAGCATAATCTCTTTATGGCACATACCGATACATCCTGTGGGAATGATATCTGCATTAAGCCCCTTCTTTTTTACAAACAGAGATGCCTCTTCATATATATCTTTTGCACCTGCTGATAAGCCGCATGTGCCCATACCAATAATAATCTTTGTATGACCATTTCCCTTTGTCATCTATTTTCCCTTTGCAATATCATCTATGAGTGTCTTGACTTCATCAGGAGATATCTTGCCATATACATTATCATTTATAACTGCAAGAGGAGCCTTTGCGCACGCCCCGACACATGCCACATGCTCAAGCGTGAATAACATATCTTCTGTTGTATCTCCCTCATTTATATTCAGCATATCCTGAATCTTTTTGCTTATATTTAACGACCCCTTTACATGACATGCAGTGCCTCTGCATACCTTGATGACGTTCTTGCCCTTTGGTTTAAGAGCAAACTGGGAGTAAAAAGTAATTACTCCATATATCTTGCTCGGGTATATATCTAATTCATCGGCTATATACTCCACAACTGGTCGAGGAACATAACCATACTCTCCCTGCACAGACTGGAGAATTCCCATCAGATCAACAGAGCCATTGCCACTGTATCTTTTAAGTATCTTATTTACTTTTGACTCATCTCTCTTCTTAAGTGTATTCATCATTTACAATATAGAAGGCATTTCTGCAAAACTTTTTGTAGGGCAGCAGAAGAAAGGAG
>JBHHUU010000068.1:0-11890 GCA_046753905.1 Nitrospirota bacterium
CGCATTATAAAGTCTTTGGAACCCCTTGCTCTGTATTAGCTGAATAGTTACAGAATAGAAAGGGGCGGAATCCTGATAAATTGGTGATTATGAGGATGGAGGGGTGGCCGAGTGGACTAAGGCGGCGGTCTTGAAAACCGCTGAGTGATGAGCTCCGTGGGTTCGAATCCTACCCCCTCCGCCATATAAAAATAAAAAGGGAGTTTAATTATTAATTAAGGTTAAGGATAAATTAAGGAGAGGTGGCCGAGTTGGTTGAAGGCAGCCGCCTGCTAAGCGGTTGTGGGGGGAAACCTCTACCCAGGGTTCGAATCCCTGCCTCTCCGCCAATAAATATAAAGAACCTTATAGACTTTACTATTAATAGAGCATGATGTATAGGGAGGTAAATTTATGTCTATTAAAAAAACATTGTTTTTTTTGTTTATCATAATATTGGTATCTGGATGCACTAAAAAAGAGGAGACCATCAGCAAAAATGAAAATGCACCTTCTGCTCCCCATCAGGAGTCAAAAGGAGAGATGCACCCTGACTTTGATCAGAATACGCCGGTATCAATTCCAGAAGGAAGCAGGACTCTCATTCCAGATATAGTTAAAGGAAAATGGAGCGCAGTAAAATTTATTGTAGAAGACAAAAAAAAGAATACTATGCAGGAATATAAAATAAAAGTAGGCGGCAAGATGTCTATTCCAGATTCAAACCTTGTTATAAAGGTGATAGACTTCCTTCCTGATCTAAAGATAGAGGATAATCCAAAGGGATCTATATTCACATCTGTCTCAAATGATTTGAATAATCCAGCAACACATATAATAGTTCTTGAAGAGGGTAAAGAGATATTTAATGGATGGCTTTTTTCTTTATTTCCTTCAATTCACCCGTTTCAACATGATTCATTTGGTGTTGTATTAAAAGAAGGCATTCCATCATAATGACTTTTTTGCTCAGGAGTTCGTACCTCGCTCGGATCTCTAGTTTTCCAGTGTGTATGGGTAAAGGGTAAAGAAGTATGATATCTCAAAAGCAGCAGATTTCATAGAATCAGAACCATGAACAATATTCCTTTCTATACTGGATGCATAATCTCTTCTGATAGTCCCTGGATCAGCTAATTCTGGATCTGTGTTTCCCATTAATTCACGCGTCTTTTTTATGGCATTCTCTCCCTCTAATACTAATACTACTATTTTTCCTGATGACATAAATGAGGTCAGGCTATCAAAAAAAGGTCTTTCTTTATGGATATAGTAAAATTTCTCTGCCTCTTTTTTGGTTATCTCTATCATCTTTAGTTCTGTTACCTTCAATCCCTTTTCTTCATATCTCTTTATTATATCACCTATAATATTTTGTTCTACTCCATCAGGTTTTATTATTGAAAGAGTTTTTTCTATCATTGTCAGTTACCTCCTTCCATCCTCTCTATTTTCTCTGAATATGCTGCCGATTGAGAATTAGATTCCCACACAACAACCTTTGAGACATGAATATCATTATTATTTATCTTTTTACTTAAGCTGTTAAACATCCACCTTGCTATATTCTCTGCAGAGGGATTTATCTCTGTAAAAGGAAATATATCGTTCAAAAATTTATGATCTACCTCTTCTAACAGCCCTTTAATCTCTTTTTTTAAGATTTTAAAATCAACACCTATTCCAATCTCATTTAATAAATAAGCATCCACATATACCTCTACCTTCCAATTATGACCATGTAGATTTTCACACTTCCCATTATAATTCCTGAGCTGATGAGCACCTGAAAAATAATTTTCTACCCTTAACTCATACATATTAATATCACCTCTATCTATCTCTTATTGAAATCAATTTTATCTTACTTCTTTTACCCTTAATAATCTTAATGCTCTTTTTTGATATCTTAAACTCCCCTGCCAACAACTCTATTAACCTTGCATTAGCCTCACCCTTTTGTGGAATTGCCTTAATCCTCGCCTTTAACATTCCATCTGACAGATATTCTATGCCCTCTTGTCTTGCCCCTGTCTGAACCTTTACTTCAATAACCTTATCCATCTGATTATCTATTTTCGGGTTGGAGACTTAACCTCATCAATTAATGAAGCAATATCAAGGACAAGGATAGTCTTTCTGTTTCCCAATTCTGTTGCTCCGGCTATTCCTGGTACCTTTTTTAATATCTCTCCAATAGATTTTATTACTATCTCATGTTGTCCCTCCAATGCATCTACTATTAAACCTACCCTCTTTTCTGCAAGCCCCACAACAATTACATATACTCTGCCTGTTCCTTTCTCTTCTGAATGAAGTTCAAATATATCACTTAACCTCAATAAAGCTAAGGTATAATCACGCAGTTGAATAACCTCTCTGTTTTCAACTGTATTGATCTGAGACTCTTCTATCATTAAGCTCTCTGATACTGAACTAATGGGTATGGCATATCTCTCTTTTCCTACCTTAACTATTAATGCCTTGATTATAATAAGGGTTATGGGCAGACTTATTGTAAACTTTGTCCCTTTGCCATGTTCTGTCTTTATATCTATCATCCCCTTTAAGTGGGTTACATTTTTTGCAACTACGTCAAGTCCTACTCCTCTCCCTGATATCTCTGTAACAGATTTAGCCGTACTAAATCCCGGCATGAATAACAGATCAAGCAGGGACTTTTGATCATATTTGCTGCTGCTGTCTATAAGCCCTCTTTTTAATCCTTTCTGATAGATTCTGTCCATATCTATCCCCTTACCATCATCCTCCACTTCAATTACTACATTATTTCCTTTCTGACCTGCATTTAACTTTATTATCCCTCTTTCTGACTTGCCTGCCTTTATTCTCTCTTCTTTAGACTCTATAGCATGATCTATTGCATTCCTGACAAGATGCATAAGGGGATCTGCTATCTCTTCAACCATAGACTTATCCAGTTGGGTATCTTCCCCTGATATCTGAAGATCAATCTCCTTTTGTAATTCTTTTGATGTCTTCCTTACTATCCTTATCAGCCTGTCAAAGACCTGTCCGATAGGAACCATTCTTACTTCAATAAGTCCTTCCTGTAATTCAGCTACTCTCCTGTGTAAATTAAGGGACGCCTTCTGGAGTTCAACAGCATGCAATATTAATCCATATTCACTTATTAATTCTTTGCTTGTTTGAGATATAATTGCCTTTGTTAATACCAGCTCTCCGACAATATTTAATAGATTATCAAGTTTATTTATATCGACCCTGAGTGTCTGGGTCAGACTTTTAATGGATGTTGTATCCTTGACAGTGGCAGAAGTATCAATCTTTTCTTCTTTTTTTTTATAATCAACAGGTCTTATCTTTACATTTTTTTCACTTGATAGGATTGATGATAGTTCATTATAATCAATTTTTGTCCCGGTAATAATATTAAATCCTATGCTGCCTTCTAATGAGGTATCAGTTACCGGCAGGGAGGTAATAATCTCACCTATATCCTGTATCTTTGAATTGATTGCAGTCAAATCTTTATCAAAGGTATCTAATTTAAAAGTTGTATTGATCTCATAGATATTTATATTCTGCTTAATATTCTCTAATAATCTATGGACTTCATATTCTGTAAGGACATTAGTAATTTCTTTTCCAAAACCCATATCCTCAAGTGAAGAAGAAGAATCTTGCTCTTTGCCTTCACCCTTTATAACCTTTTCTATCTTTTCAAGGAAAGGGGATATATCTATATCTTCACTACCCTTTGTAGAGACACTATTTATTAATCCGCTTAAGACATCCATTCCCTCAAAGAGGGTATCTAATACCGCACTATTTAACTGCAGCCGTCCCATCCTCATATTATCTAACATATCTTCTAACCTGTGGCTTGTCTCAGATATCTTTGTAAGACCTACCATCCCTGACATACCTTTTAATGTATGTGCTGCCCTGAAGATAGAATTTATCACTTCAGGATTAACAGTAACCTTGTCATCTGCTGACTCAAGGACTACAAGATTCTCACTGACTCCAGCTATTATCTCTTCAGCCTCAGAGATAAACTGATTATATGACTCTTTTTTTTGCTTATTTTTCAAAAGCCTAAGACCTTCTGTTTTTAATTGCTAATTGCACAGATTAGATTATTCTGTGTCAATATTTTAAGACCTTCTTTACAATATCTTTCAGATCTTCCGGGTCAAAGGGTTTCGTAATATATTCTGATGCTCCGAGGGCAATCCCCTTTTTTCTATCCTCTTCGCTCTGCTCTGTAGTAACAATAATCAATGGAATATCTTTATATGAAGGACTACTCTTTACAAAATTTACTATCTCTAATCCATTTATATCAGGCATATTTATATCAGTAATTATAATCGCAAACTTATGAACAGGCAGCATCCTTAGTGCCTCAAATCCGTTGCCAGCCTCTATCACTTCGCATCCATTTATCTCATCAATAGTAGAGGCTATTAGTGACCTCATATAAGATGAATCCTCTACTACCAACACCTTTTTATTCATAATATCCCCTCCTCTACATATTAGTTTTTAGTTTTTAGTTTCTGGTTATTAGTTCGTAGGCAAAAAAACTAAAAACTAAAAACTCCCTCCCTGTATTTTTTTTTCAAGCAGTGCCTTCTCAAAATAGACACCTGCTACCTTAATAAATGTTTCAAGCCCATTAGTATGTGAAATCCTGTCTCTTCTGGGAAGATTATCACCATAAAGAATAGCTGCTATCTTTTTATTTGTTATCAAAGGTGCAATAAATGCCTCTACAGGCCAATCTCCACCTAATTCTTTTATTAAATAGCTATTCCATTTATTATCTGGCAGCTCACCTTTATATGGAATCCTTTTTTCTATAACATCTTTAAATATAGATGGTTCAGATAATGGTATATTAATCATTCTTATCTTTTCATTAATACTGCCACTCTTTAAGACAACTCCAAATTGACCCAATCCTATTACATCCTCCTTGCGTACAAGAAAGATTACAGATCTATTCATTATCTCACTGGCAAATCGTAAGATCATCAATGTTATCTCATTACTTGTAGATGAGGGGGATGATAGCTCAGTAATCATGGATGTAAGAAGGGACATATCTTTATTATCTTTATCTTTTTCCGCTCTGTCTTTCTCTTTTTTTGTCTCTATCTTTTTCTGGGCTTCTTCTTGTCTCCTCTCCTCCTCTTCTTCATCATGGATCCTTGCACTCTCCAACAGGAGAAAATCAATGCTTAATCCTGTTCTTAATGGAATATCACTCTCTTTTAATGTCTCACCTAATTCAAAATGGAAAGTACCTCTCTCCCAGGTCAGCAGATCACCGATTATCCTGATAATATGCTCCTTTATCTCCTTCTCTAACAGACTCTGCTGTATGGCATTTATCTCTATTAAGTAGGATCCAATCGGCTGTTCCCCGCCTTTTGTTTTCTGAATATATAATGCCTTATCCAGTTCTTCATTGGTTATAAGTCCTTTCTGTACAAGGAGATATCCCAGCCTGCTCCTTGTATCTGAACTTGCGATTACAACCTGACCCTGGTCAAAGACAAGTCGGGCTGTGCCCTCCTTTCGGATAATAGTTAATACCCCTGACCTTTTGCTCAGGTTAATAATCTGAAAGATATCAGGCAGGCTTAAATCCTCTAAACGTCCTTCAAGGCTCATTTGTCTATTCTGTTACCCATTATAATTAATTGTCCCTCACCTGTAGGGAATAGGCATGCCTATTCCCTACATGATATATATTATATATCGTATTTTATCACTCTTTACTTTAACTAATCAAATACCCTTCTGTAAATATCATCTATATTCCTCAGATAGGTTTTGTAATCAAAACATTCATCTATCTCTTCCATAGAGAGATATCTTTTTATGTCCTGATCCTGTTTAATCGTATTTTTAAAAGACAGGTCTTTATTCCATGCCTTCATAGCATTTTTTTGAACCATTTTATATGCATCTTCCCTTGTCAGTCCCTTTGATATAAGGATAAGGAGTATCTTCTGGGAATAGATTATTCCATTGGTAATATTGAGATTTTGTTCCATATTATCAGGATAAATGATTAATCTGTCTATTATCCCTGTAATACGGTTTAACATAAAATCAAGGAGGATAGTGCTGTCAGGGATTACTACCCTCTCAACAGAAGAGTGGCTGATATCACGCTCATGCCAGAGAGCGATGTTTTCCAGAGAGGCATGTGAGTTGGCTCTCACTATTCGTGCCAGACCAGAGAGATTTTCAGACAATACAGGATTTCTCTTGTGCGGCATAGCAGAAGATCCCTTTTGTCCTTTTGAGAAATATTCCTCTGCCTCTAACACCTCTGTGCGCTGAAGGTGCCTAATCTCGGTAGCAAATTTGTCTATACTGGAGGCAATAATAGCTAATACTGTCAGGTAAAAGGCATGCCTGTCTCTCTGGATTATCTGGCTTGAAACAGGATCGGGTTTTAGACCGGATCTCCTGCATACAAATTCCTCTACAAACGGAGGTATATGTGCAAATGTCCCCATTGCGCCTGATAACTTTCCATAGCTTATCTCATCTTTTGCCCTCTCCATCCTGTGCAGATTTCTCTTCATCTCTTCATACCATAAAGCCATCTTAAAGCCAAAGGTGATAGGTTCGCCATGAATCCCATGAGATCTGCCGATCATTACAGTCTCTTTATGTGCTATTGCCTTTGCTTTTATAACTGACATGAGAGAGATGATATCTTTAATTAAAATCTCTGCCGCCTCTTTCATCAGTATAGCAAGTGATGTATCCAATATATCTGACGAAGTCAGCCC
The DNA here is from genome assembly GCA_046753905.1 of Nitrospirota bacterium. Taxonomy (GTDB): domain Bacteria; phylum Nitrospirota; class Nitrospiria; order JBHHUU01; family JBHHUU01; genus JBHHUU01. The sequence goes on from JBHHUU010000068.1 coordinate 6,783, forward strand.
CAAATGGATATAGCGCGATTCCTCTCCTATCTGTTCAGAGATAGAGGTAAGAAAGGCAATAACATCATGTTTGACAACTGACTCAATCTCATTGATACGATTGACATCAATATCTCCTGTCTTTTTTACCTTTTCAGGAAGGTCTCTCGTTACAATACCTAACTCTGCCATAGCCTCACAGGCTAATATCTCTATTTTAAGCCATGTCTTATACTTTTTTTCACTCTCCCAGACTGCTCTCATCCCGGGCAATGAGTATCTATCAATCAAATTACGCTCCCATCCTCAATTTATCTTTTATTATCCTGTTAATCTCACTGGATTTTTCCTTATCTTTTAATAAAAAGGTAATGCTCAGTATTTCATTATCATATCCTTTTAACCCATCCATAAATGACTTAACTGCAAGATATGGGTCTACTAAGCAATCTTCCATGCCCCAGAGCTCCATACTGCACTCTCTTATCCCCATATCCAAAAGTTTTATCCGTATCTCAGATGAGAGATATCTTATCTCATTATATCCATATTTTCTGCTCTTTCCAAGACCCATTAAGAGTATTTTGGATGTAGGGAGCTTATTTTGTGATGCTATCAGAATAGTCTCTCCTAATCTCCCTGTCACCTTATTTATTTTTATCAGATATGATATAATCCCATTGTGTATCCAGTCAATATCACCTGCTATCCCTTTTATTGGCCTGATATCACTAAAAAAACCAGAGAGTAATATCTCTGAATATATCCTGTTAATTTTATCTGAGACGATAGATATCTTCATCTACTTAAGGTGTCTGCATAAACACGAATATTTATCATTTATTTATTTTCCCCTTTAATCTTTCTGCGTATAACGACATGCATCAGTGACGTTTGTGGAGTGCAGCGGAATAAACGTCCACTGGATGCTTAAAAATGATCACATAGCTACAACTTCAACATCAATGCGTTCTTTAACTCTATGCTCTGTAGTAAGATGATCGTCGATTTCGTCAAGAACTTTTGCATGAAAGTACCTCTCACCGCATTCTTTACAAACTTCTGCTTCTACATTTTCGATAATGTACAGTTTACCGCATATCCAGTGAGTATTTTTTTATTTTTCTTTTTGTTGTTTCCTCATCACAAAATTCACAAATCATAAACCCTCCATTAATGTGTAAACTGCAATTATAATGAGATTACGATCTTCTTTAAATCTACAAACGACATGAATTAACCTTCCATTTTTTGCAGGACCTTCAATTCTATATCTTGTTCCTCTCAAATCTTCAGAAAGTTTTTTATCAATCTTTCCTTTTAGTATAGCATTTTCGACATCATATCGTTATAAACTATCATCAAACATTTCTTCTTCAGCATGGAATGACAGGTAATATTCACGGTCAATGACTTTTTGCCTGATTTCTTGTAGTTTTGCCATTTATCATCCATTAATATTGGCTAATCTCCGAAATAACCTGCCTGAATCCCATCTATTTCTTTTATAACAGCGGCTTTAGCCGTTTTTATTTCCTTATCTCTTCCACTTTTACAATATTATCAAGAATTCCATTTATAAATCCCCCTGAATTTTCATCACCATATTTCTTTGCAATCTCTATAGCCTCATCAATCGTAACCTTTACTGGAATATCATTTCTATAGAGTAATTCATATATAGCAAATCTGAGTATATTACGGTCTACAACCGACATCCTCCCAAGACTCCAGTTTTGACTATTCTCTTTGATCATTCCATCAATTATGGAAAGATGTTTGATTACACCTTCAACTAATGAATCAGCAAATTCTTCTACTCTCTTATTTGTAACAAGAGGTTCTTTATTATTTGGTTTATCAGGGAGTCTATTAAATTTTTGATTAGTTCTATTCTTTGTAAAATCGTACTGGAAGAGTATTCTAAGGGTTGCTTCACGTGCCTGTCGACGAAGACCCATCTTTTTCATGGATCAGGGTGCTGAAGATTCAGAAGTCAGGGGAGGGACAAATTATTTCCGTCTCCTGTTTTCAGACCATGATCCTATCCTATCTCTTTTATAAGGTTTATCATCTCTATAGAGGCAATAGCTGCCTCCCATCCCTTGTTGCCGTTCTTTGTGCCTGCCCGTTCAATAGCCTGTTCTATATTATCGGTTGTTAATATACCATATATAATCGGCAGACCTATCTCTAACGAACTTTGTGCGATACCTTTTGTTACTTCTGCACTTATATAATCAAAGTGGGGTGTTGCACCCCTGATAAGTGCCCCAAGACATATCACTGCATCATATCTTCCAGATGAAGCCATCTTTTTTGCAATAAAGGGTATCTCAAATGCACCAGGCACCTTTGCTATATCAATATCATCACTATCTGCTCCACTCCTGCAAAGGGCATCTAATGCCCCTTCTAATAGCCTGTGACTGATAAAATCATTAAACCTGCTAACTACAATCCCAAACTTTAACCCCTTTGCTAAGATATTCCCTTCAAACATTTTCGACATACAAATTCTCCCTTTACACACCGCTTAATATATGTCCAAGTTTATCCTTCTTTGTCCTTAGATAATTCAGATTTATATCATGAGGCAATATTTCTATGGGAACACGTTCAACTACCTGCAAACCATACCCTTCTAATCCAACTATCTTTCTGGGGTTATTTGTTATCAGCCTGATCCTTTTAAGTCCAAGGTCTACAAGTATCTGAGCACCAATACCATAATCTCTGAGGTCAGGTTTAAATCCAAGCTCTATATTTGCCTCTACTGTATCCATCCCATAATCCTGCAGCCTATACGCCTTAATCTTATTTACAAGTCCTATGCCCCTACCCTCCTGATGCATATATAATATAACTCCCTTTCCTTCTTTATCAATCATCTCCATGGCATTGTGCAGTTGATCCCCGCAGTCACACCTCTTTGAGCCAAATATCTCTCCTGTAATGCATCCTGAGTGCACCCTAACCAATACCTCACTTTCATCATTTACCTCTCCCTTTATCAAGGCTATATCAACATCATTATCTATATCATTCTCATAAATTATAGTCTGAAAATCTCCATAATCTGTCGGCATAAAAGCTTCAGCGCTTCTTCTGATAAGGGATTCTCTTTTCATTCTGTATTCTATAAGATCTTTTATTGTAATAATCTTTAAATTATGGATACTTGAAAATTCTATCAGATCACCAACCCTCGCCATTGTACCATCATCATTCATTATTTCACATATTACGGCTGCCGGATATAATCCTGCAAGTCGGGTCAGATCAACAGACCCTTCTGTCTGACCTGCCCTTTTCAATACCCCCCCTTTTTTTGCACTTAATGGAAAGATGTGTCCTGGTCTGGCAAGATCAGAGGGTGCTGTATCATGGGATATAGCAGTTAAAATGGTTTCCGCCCTGTCTGCTGCCGAGATACCTGTTGTGATATTATGACATGCGTCAATAGATACAGTAAATGCCGTTCCAAATGAAGCAGTATTCTTTGAGCACATGGGTGAAAGCTGGAGTTCATCCACCCTCTCAGGTGTAAGACTCAGACATATAAGCCCTCTCCCATACCTTGCCATAAAATTAATGGCATCAGGGGATACCTTTTCTGCAGCAATTACAAGATCGCCCTCATTCTCCCTATCCTCATCATCCACAAGGATAATCATCTTCCCCTTTGTTATATCTGAAATTGCCTCTTCTATAGTATTGAATCTCATAATATCACCCTAACCCATACAAGCTGAAATTAAAACGAACAGCAAATGATGGATTTATGTACACTCTTTTTCCCTTCTACATTTATCATATCTTGTTAGATATTCATTATTAGAATTTTCTGCCACAAAAAGCAGGAAAATCATTGTTTAAGGTACTAACTCTCTTCTATCAAAAGAGATAGAACTCTTAAAATAACTTCTATCTCTTTTGATAGGTATCATTTCTCACTACAACTATATAAAAAAGTAGGGTGGATTGTCAACAAATATTCACAGGTTCAGGGCAAACACTAAACATCCATGTCTCTATCCATGTCTCCATGAGTCACAATTAGGATATAAAAGTCTCAACGAGTTAAGGTCTTCTATAGTATTAGAACATCATCAGGGATAAAGAACTATCCGCTATCAGGACAACATCAGAGAACAAGGTAAGAAATGAGATAGCAAAGGTCTTTGAGACATACACAGACTCACTTATGAAAGACTATATGGCATCAACCACAGCAGGGGATTTCAGCAGAGTCTCAAAAGAACAGCATGTAGAGCAGGCAGTAAAGACAGTAGTATCTGCCGCATTATCAGGTATGGCTTCTTCTCTTCATAATTATCCTGATTAATTGTTTATTATATCACAGACTTTAATAAATCTGTTGAGTTAAAAGTATTTATGTTATAATGTTCAGATAGTTCGGATAGTATTATTTATCCTATTAATATTAAAGAGATCGTGAAACTACACTGAAGTTTGCAGAAGAAGACTTGCGAAAAAATTTGAAATTCTTACTAATACAGCAGAAAAGATGATTCGTATAGCCATGATAAAAGCTACTCTATCTAAATGTTGTTAATTTATAACTCAACAGGTTCTGAGAGACAGAGATTAATTATTGCAAGGGAGATATTAAAAAAAGTCTAACAGGAAGATGATATCTCTTTTAAAAAATAAACATTTTTTTATCCTGCTTAAATTGTTATCTTTAGCTCTTCTATTTGTGTCTGTTACAGATGCTATAGCTGAGGAGACTACATCTTCCTCACCTCCTCAATGGAGATTTCAAAATCCCCTGCCTACAGGAAATGACCTTAACAGTATATCTTTTACTGATCCTAATAATGGGTGGTTGATTGATAATATGGGGAACATCTTATATTCCCGAGATGGGGGAAAGACATGGAAGGTCAGGACAAGAAGGAAATCTGTCTATCTGAGAGATATTCTTTTCACAGACAAGGATAATGGGTGGATTGTTGGAGGCAAAGGGCTGATACTGCATACCACTGACGCAGGAGAGACATGGGCAGAAGAGAAGAGCGGAACAGAAAACTGGCTTACCAGCCTATTCTTCACAGACAAGGATAATGGGTGGATTGTTGGAGGCAAAGGGCTGATACTGCATA
>JBHHUU010000069.1:0-11813 GCA_046753905.1 Nitrospirota bacterium
ATTATAAATGATAGTTGCAAGAAAAAATGATACCGATAATGTCTTTACTTAAAATAAAGTTATATTATAATTACTTGATAAAAGCAAGAAAAAACAAGAGTCAAGATAAGTATAAGGAGGGTAAGATGGATGATAAGATATATTATATAGTTGGAGATAAGTTTATCAATCTGTGTGAATATGACGGCATAGTGAGCTTCTCCCAGATAATGAATGGAATAAATAATAATCCAAACTCTACAATAAAATATGTGGCAGGCCAGGGGTTATCAGATATACATATCCATACCCTTACCAGCCATGGACTAAAACTTATTAAAAAGAAATCAGCACGAATAGATAATCACCTTGTTCATAAAAGAAGAGAGGAGAATGTTTTAATTACAACTCCTACGAAAGAGAATGAGACTCAATACCATGCTTCATTAATTATCAATGAACAATGTGCCGAGATGTCTGACCATGTGACAGGCAAACATATACAGGGCAATATATTGTTCGAAGCAGCCCGACAGATGTTTATGGCCTGTTTCCAATTATATATTATGGGTGATGATAAACAGGGTAAATTGAGTTATGCACTGGATGATATTCAAGTGCGTTTCAGCACTTTTCTCTTTCCATTTGATGTTGATATTCATTTAACAGTAGTTGAAGGAGAGTGGAATCATAAAGAGGTATGGAAAGGAAAGGCTGATATAAAATTTCTACAATTAGGGAAAGTAGGATGCGATGTTATATGTAAAGCCACAGGTTACCCTTCTAAAAGGTTAAAGAGGCTTGAAGATAAATGGGCATCAAAGGTCTGCAATATTATTAGAAATCATAAAAACCCTGCTAAAGTAAATTGATTATGGAAATTCTATTTTTAAAAAATGATGGAAGATGCAGGTGGCTGAAGAGAAAGGTATTGAAAGGAATTATTCCAAAAATGCTGACAAACTCTATGGAACCTTTTAAAAAAAGGATGTTTCTCATTGTTGACTGGATCAGTTCTGATTATGGCAGGGTTGGTGTAGATCTAAACTGGATAAAGGGCTTAGGTATTTCTGCAGTCCAGAGCTATAGAGATCTACCAGAAGGTAATAATTTTGCTGTAGTTAATACTGGTTATGATTCAATTGTGCATGAAGAGGCAGTATTAAGAGATAAAGGGATAGAGATCATCGATATTCCATGCCCTTATATAAGAAAGATCAGGCAGATATTTGAACAGCATGATCTGCAATATCAATATGTGCTTCTCTGCGAGACAAACCATATTATCATGAAAAATTATGCCTCTATTTACCCTGAAGATCTTATTCCTGTGCAAATGAACAATTATAGAGAAAGGATATTGGAAAAGGAAAATGGCAAACCCATTAAGTTAGTTCCCTATGTAACCTTTTTGCCATCTCATGTCGATACTATCTTTAATTTTATTAATAGCACCTTTCCTGATCGTAACAATGAAAAGGTCGTAACAAATTGTATGTGGATAAATAGTCCATCCAGTCCTATCATAGAGATCAGGAATATGGATAATAAAGAATTGACTAATATTAAGGATGCTCTTTTAATTACCACTCCAGGCTCTGTCAATAAGTCACTCCAGTCTTTGATAGAGGTGATTTCAGATAAAGGCTTGAGAGTTGTACCTATTACAAGTCTAAGGGAGTTCATAGATTACAAAAAAAGACATAAAAAGGGCAAACTCCTTTTAGTAAGGTCACCAATACCCAATAAAGCTGAAAGACCAATAATGGCATACTATAGATATGGTCTCTTTGTCGCTTTATTGATAATAATAAAAGAGAGTCGTTTCTTTACAAAATGTACCATTGGCGTTTATATCAGGATAATTTACTTTATGAGACTAATAAGAGGTAATATAAGGTCTAAATTAGCCCCCTCCCCTCTCCCCTTAGGGGAAGGGGATTTACCTGATAAATCATAGGATAACAGGATGAAAGATAGAATGAGGATTGGTATTACAGGGTCTACAGGTGTTTTAGGCCATCGTATTACAGAACTGGCAGTAGAAAAGGGTCTGCATGTCAAATCTCTTGTAAGAAGGAGAGGTAAGATCGATAAGTTATCAAATCTTAATCTTAGCCTTGTCTATGGAGATATTACAGATTCAGATAGTTTGGTCGATTTTGTCAAAGATATTGATGTATGTATACACCTTGCAGCTCATGTTAGTTTTGGGACAAAAAAAGAATACTACAAAACAAATGTAGATGGGACAAAAAACATCTGCAGGGCAATTGTTAAATATAATCCGGAGTGCAGATTAATCTATTGCTCAACCATATCAGCATTAAAGGTAAAACGATTTATAAAGTGTTTAAGCACAGATTATGCCATTAGCAAGTATCTGGCAGAAAGGCAGGTTGAGTTCTATAAAAAAGAGAAGGGGTTAAAGGCGGTAATTATCTATCCAGGCCTGATCTTTGGTCCTAATGACACAAAATTTCTACCCTATCTTATCAAATATCTAAAAGAGGGGAGACTATTTTTTGTCTCTGGTGGTGAAGAGAGAGGGCCATTGATCTATATTGATGACCTTTGTGAGCTATTTTTGATTGCTGCCATCAGAGAGGATGCCATAGGTAAAAGGTACTTAGGGGTTGGAAATCTTGAAATAGGGATTCATGACTTTATTAAAATAGTTGCACAAAAGATAGGAAAATCACCTCCTATGTTAAAGATTCCCAAATCACTAATCTTCCCTGTTGCTCTGCTAATGGAGACAATCTATGCATTGTTTAAGATTAATAAAGCTCCGATGATATCAAAAAGGGTTGTTGATGTATTGTCTATCAATTTTGATCCAAGTATAAAAAATATCCACCAGAATTTAGAATGGAAACCCATGGTTTCTGTAGTCAATGGCATAGATCATGCCTTGAAGTGGTATAAAAAACAATATAGGGAGAATATTTCATGAAATATAACAGGTCTGTCAGGCATTATTTAGGGGTTGACTGTGGATCAGTCAGTCTGAAGATTGTAGTAATGGATCAAGACAAAAATATTATCTGGAAGGATTACCAGCGGACACATGGCAAACCCATTGATCTGCTTAACAGTAGAATAAAAAAGATGTTTGAAGAGATAGATATAATGGGATTTGAAGCTATTATAACCACTGGCAGTGCCAGAAATATTATGGCCAGGATCATTAATGGTAAGCCTGTTAATGAGATTACAACACATGGCCTTGCAGGTGCTTTTTTTCATCCAGAGGCAAAGACTATTATTGAGATCGGCGGCCAGGATTCTAAATTGATCTCTCTTGATAAAGATGATAATGACGAAACAATAGTAAGTGATAGTGCTATGAATGATATCTGTGCTGCTGGCACAGGATCATTTTTAGACCAACAGGCATTCAGGATGGGAATAACTATTGAAGAGCTGTCAACAAGGGCTTTTCACTCAGCAAATCCAGCAAAGATAGCAGGCAGATGCAGTGTCTTTGCCAAAACTGATATGATTCATCTGCAGCAGGAGGGTGTCTCAAAGGAAGATATATCTGCCGGACTCTGTGAGGCTGTTGTAAGGACATATATAGAGAATCTCATTAAAGGAAAAGAGATCAGAACGCCTCTTCTGTTTCAGGGAGGAGTTGCAAACAATATGGGAATGAAAAAGGCACTCGTTAAGCTGTTTGGTCTATATGAGAAGGATATAATTATTCCAGATCACTTTGATATACTGGGAGCGATTGGAGCTGCATTATATGCGGTTAAGAAGAACATTAGTAATCACCAGGAAAAAGATATCATATTAAAACAGTTAAAGAATGCCCCGAAATTTAAAATAAAAGACTCTGGGTTATCATCTCTGTCAGATAAATATATAAAGAAGATCAAGATAGAGAACAATAGACTTATTGATAATAATTGGAGTGGAGAAGTCTATATAGGGATAGATGCAGGTTCTGTAAGCGCAAAGATAGCTGTAATAGATAAAGATAAAAATTTGATATTTAAGCATTATACACCTATTAATGGAGATCCCTTTAATGCAGTAAAGTGGTGTATAAATGCCTTTCATAAAGAGTATAGTAAAGATATCAAAGTGAAAGGTGTTGGTGTCACAGGATCAGGGAGAGATTTTATAGCTAATGTTATAGGTGTGGATATAGTTAAAAATGAAATAACTGCACAGGCTGCTGCTACAGTCAGATTAGTGCCTGATGTTGATACTATAATAGAGATCGGTGGCCAGGATTCTAAATATATTAAGATAAAAAATAAGACGGTTGTAAATTTTATCATGAATAAGACCTGTGCTGCTGGCACAGGCTCTTTCCTGGCTGAACAGGCGGATCGGCTTGGAGTAGACTTAAGAGATGACTTCTCTGTTCTTGCCATGAAATCCACAAATCCGGTTGATATGGGAACGCGATGCACTGTATTTATGGAAACCGATTGTATCCATTATCAACAAAACAATATTCCAAGAAATGATATCCTCGCAGGTTTAAGCTACTCTATTGCAAAGAATTACCTTGAAAAGGTCAGCGGAAACCTCAGGATTGGTGATAAGGTTCTCTTTCAGGGAGGTGTAGCTTTCAATAAAAGTGTGGCAGCTGCATTCGGTCATATCCTGAATAAGGATATAATAATTGCCCCTCATCACGAAATAACAGGTGCCCTTGGAATTGCATATATCACTGCAGAAGAGACAGAGGGGATTAATAAATTTAACCCCTCACCCTTCCCTCTCCCCTCAGGGGAGAGGGTTAGGGTGAGGGGGAGAGGGGAGGGTAAGGGAGAGGGGAACATTCAAATTCCTATACATAAATCTAATTTTATCGGATTTGAGCTTGAAAACAGGATTGCAGAGAAAAAGAGTATACACTGCAAAAGGTGTGCAAATCTATGCAGGTTGGTTAGTGTAAGGTATAACGATGGCCATAGATCAATCTATGCGAGCAATTGCGGCAGATTTGAAAAAGATAGGGTGCATCATATATCCCGCAATATCCCTGATTATTTTAAAAAGAGGGAAAAGCTATTGCTGTCGTATAGAGGAGACAAAGATAATGATGGTAAAGAGGTCATTGGAATTCCGCGTATGTTATTGTTTTATGAGCTGTTTCCTATGTGGGCTGCATTCTTCAATGAGATTGGGTATTCTATAAAAATTTCAGGAGAATATTCCAGGCAGATATATGAAAAAGGACTTTCAAAAATAGTGGTGGATACATGCTTCCCGATTAAGGCAATCTATGGGGCTATGGAAGAGCTTGTCGAATCCGGGGTTTGTAAGATATTCCTTCCATATATCTTTAATATGCAGGATGAAGGTTATAAGACGAAATATGCGCATAATTGCCAATATATACAGCAGATTCCTGACTTTATAAGGGCATCAATGGATCTTGATCTAATAACTCCTACTATCAAAATGAAGGATAACGATAATAATATAGAGGAGGCCTTTATCGAGTTAGCCAAACAATTAAATGTATCAAAGAAGAGTGCGGTCATGGCCATTAAAAAGGCTATGTGTGCGCAGAATGAGTTTATCGCCGGGTGTAAGGATATAGGGAGAGACGCACTGGATTACCTGAATAGATTTGATAAGGTCTTTGTGCTGATAGGGCATCCGTATATAATACATGACAGATTTTTTAACCTGAATATCTCAAGACGTTTGTCTAAACTGGGGATTCCAACAATCTCAGCAGATATGCTCCCCCTGGACAGGTTTAATAAAAATGCAAAAAATATAGAGCTTATATGGAAGACAAATAATAGGGCAGTAAATGCCTCAGAGTTTATCCATGAATATAATCTCTCACATGATAATAAATTGCTTCCAATCTTGATGACGACATTCGGGTGCGCTGCAGATTCGATGCTGACGCCATACCTCTCAAAAATATTTGGAGATGACCCCTGGTTAGAGATAGAGATTGATGAACATAATTCAATAACAGGTATATTAACCCGATGTGAGGCATTCTGGGAAAGTGTAAAGGTAACTCGTAAGACCGATATCTCTTTTTCTACCATCAATAGAAATATCACATCTGATAACACTATTATGGATATTATAAAAGAGCAAAGGACTCTGTATATTCCACAGGTGAGTGAGGCCTTTGTTACAATAAAAGAAATCTTACAAAATAGTGGGGTTAAATCTGAATTGATCCCGGAGACATCATTGCATTCAAATATGCTGGGCAGAAAATATTCAAATGAAAAGCATTGTAGAACTTATCAGGTCATATTAGGGGACTATATGGCAACAACCATGCGTGATAATTATAATCCTGATAAATCTGTATTCTTTACCTTTGGATATACTGAGGCCTGTCGTCTGTCACTATTCAAATCTCTTCATGAAATGGTCATAAAAGATAAGGTAGGAGGAGATATATGGTTGTTCGGCCCGAGGCTCGACGATCCCACGGATTGGATAAGGAAATTTGGAGCAGGGCTTGCGATCGATTTATGGATAGGCCTCATATGCCATGACTATCTGTCACGATATAGATATCAGATCAGGCCATACGAAAAGATAGAAGGGAGTACAGACAGGACATATCTAAAAGCAGTAGAAATGTTATCCCTTGGTGTTAAGAAAAGGAATATGATCAGATATTTCAGGTTGGGAATGGATTTAATGCAAAAGGTTGAAACTATAGATCGAGACTTAGTCAAGATAGGGGTAGTAGGTGATGCCTTTACCCGGGTACATAAATATGGGATACAAAGATTATTTGATGGTATAGAAAGAATGGGCGGAGTAGTTATTCTTCCACCTTCATGGCATGATTTTGTGAATTATGGGTCAGAAAGACTGGCTCATTCATTATGGAAAAAGAAGAGGTATGGAAAGGCAGCAATGAGATATATAGGGAGCTATACCCTAAATTATTATAAGAAGAGGATTGAAGAGATAACAGATGCCTATTCAGAGATGTTTCCTGACCAGAGCAATGATTGGTTAACTACAAATTCTGTACAATATGTTAATCCAGAGGTTGCCCCTGTCATCCCTTCAATGTTTATTGGCAAATGCGTTGATTTTGTTGAAAAGAGGAATGTAGACGGACTATTAAATGCCTATGGATTTAATTGTGTATTGGGGAAGATATCTACCGCCTGTTTTAACAGGCTTAGGATATCCAATGGAAATATTCCCATGCTCACTTTTATTGATGATGGTCTCCAGCAGACAAATATATTAACAAGGCTTGAGGCATTTATGGAGCAAACAAGGAGATTTAAAAGACAACATCGTAAGGAGATATAATGAATAATAAAAAAGCAGTAACTGATATATCTACCCCCATCTTTGTGCTGATAATGTTGAATTTTATGTCAGGAATCATGCATATTCTTTTTGAATATCATCTCCTCCAGAATAGTGGACTATATCGAGAATTTATTTTGATTGAAAACCTATTAATAGGTCTGCTATTTGTATATTTTTCAATAGGTCTCTTTTGGGGAGATCAAAATCAAAAAAAGAGCTTACTGATATTTCAATTAGCATGGTGGACAGCCTTTGTGGTATCTGTGATATTATTCTGGGGATCGGTCAGTACTCTAAGTATGTTTAATGAGTGGTTACCTGTATCAGAATCATTTATTCTATTAACAACAGGTCTGCTTGGAATTATTATATCCATATTAAGTTTAACCAAAGAGATGAGGAGGAGTCAATGTTACAACAGAAGAATCAATCCAGCATAAATAAGAGAGTCCTTATTACCGGAGCAACAAGCGGGATAGGATATGAATTATGTAAGTTATTTGCACAGCATAACTATGACCTCATTCTGGTAGCAAGAAACAAAAAGAGGCTTGACCATATAGCAAATGAATTAAGCCAGGGAAAGGATATAACTGTAAAGACCATTCCAAAGGATCTTTCTATACCATCGTCGCCTTATGAAATCTTTACTGAACTTGAGTCTGCATCAACCCATATAGATATACTGATAAATAATGCAGGGTTCACAGTATACGGCCAATTCTCTGAAACAGACATACAAAGAGAAATGGAGATGATTCGGGTAAACCTTGTATCCCTTACCATCCTCACCAAGTTTTTCTTACCAGGAATGTTGAGTCAGGGATATGGAAAGATACTGAATGTTGGTTCTACAGGATCATTTGTGGCTGGTCCCCTCAATGCAGTCTACTGTGCGACAAAGGCCTATGTCCTGAGTTTTTCAGAGGCTCTTGCAGAGGAATTACAGGGTACAAATGTTACAGTTACAACCCTATGTCCTGGAGCAACAAGAACAGAGTTTGCAAAAAGGGCAGAGATAGAAGATATAAATCTATTTCGATTGCAATCAGGCACTATGGATGCAAGGACAGTTGCAGAGACAGGTTATCAGGCATTAATGAAAGGGAAAAGGAGTGTGGTTGCTGGAGTGACTAACAAGGCAACAATATTCTCACTCAGGTTTATGCCAAGAGGACTAACAGCAAAACTTACTAAAATTCTTATGAGCAGAAGTTAATGAGTAATAATCGTTATAAAAGCAGAATAGAAGCGTATGGACGCTGGATTATCCGATTCCGATGGCCTGTGGTAATTCTATCTGTACTACTTACTATAATTGCGGCTATGGGAATGAAATATATTCAATTCGAGAATGATTACCGCTATTATTTCAGCAAAGAAAATCCGCAACTGATTAATTTTGAGACCCTTCAGTCAATCTACAACAAAAATGATAACCTGTTACTTGTCCTTGAACCTGAAGGAGGTGAAGTCTTTACCCCCTCAGTGCTTGATGCTGTAGAGGAGATTACCAGAGAGGCATGGAAAATTCCTTATGCCATTCGTGTAGACTCCATCACCAATTTTCAGCGTACAAGAGTAATAGAAGATAACCTTTATATAGAGGATCTCATAAAAAGTGCCCTTGAAAAAAGTGTGGATGAATTGAGAGAAGCCCGGCAGATTGCCCTGGCTGAACCTCTGTTGAAGAATCGTCTGATATCGAATCGCGCACATGTTACTGGAGTGAATGTCACTCTGGAATTGCCGGGCAAAGAGAGTGATGAACAGGCCAGGGTAGTCATAGCAACCCGAGTATTAGCTGAAAAAATTAAGGAGAGACACCCAGGGATTAATATCTATATAACCGGTCTTGTGGCGTTAGATAATGCATTTGCTGAGGCAACAATTAATGATATGAAGTCCCTCATTCCGCTAATGTATCTTGGAATTATCCTTGCTATGATCTTTATGCTGCGTTCTTTTAGCGGAACCTTTGCAACTCTCTGCGTAATCCTATTTTCAACGCTAATGGCAATGGGTATTTCAGGATGGATAGAGATTCCATTAAGTGCCCCATCTGCTATTGCCCCTACAATGATTATGACGCTGGCAGTGGCGGATTGCATACATATCCTTGTCACTATATTATTGGGAATGCGACTCGGCCGCAGTAAACAGGATGCTATCGTGGAAAGCCTGAGGGTCAACATGCAGACAGTCTTTATAACAAGCCTCACCACAGCCATAGGTTTTTTAAGCATGAATTTCAGTGATGCCCCTCCCTTCAGAGATCTCGGAAATATTACTGCAATCGGGATTATTGCCGCCTTCTTTTATGCAGTGATCTTTTTGCCTGCAATGGTAGCCATACTCCCTGCAAGGGTCAAGACCTGCCAGAAGACCCATACCCCATCTTTAGAATGTCTTGCCAATTTTGTAATCGAGAAACGGCATCCTATACTATGGGGCTGTCTATCAGTGGTACTGCTGATGTCAGTAATGATTACCAGAAATGATCTTAATGATTCATGGTTAGAGTATTTTAGTGAAGGGATTCAATTCCGTAGAGAGACTGATTTTATTCATAAAAACCTTACTGGTATCTATTTAATTGAATATTCCCCTGGTGCTGGTGAGAGTTACGGAATCACCAGACCTGAATATTTGGACAAACTTGAAGAGTTTGCTATATGGTGGCGTTCTCAGCCCAATGTTATACATGTCAACAGCTTTAGCGAGATCATGAAACGGCTGAACAAAAACATGCATGAGGATGATCCCACCTATTATCAGGTGCCTGAAGATCGAAGGCTTGCCTCCCAATACCTGCTTCTTTATGAGATGTCTCTCCCCTATGGCCTTGATTTAAACAATCAGATAAATGTCGACAAATCTTCTACACGATTTACTGTGACAATGCAAGACATAAGTATGAAGCAGATTAAAGAGGCCTCCCTTAAAGGAGAGGCATGGCTTAAAGCCAATGCCCCTGAATCTATGTTCTCCCCGAGTGTAGGAACAGCGGTTATGTTTACCTACATAACAGAGCGAAATATCAAAAGCATGCTAATTGGAACCCTTGTGGCAATTATTCTCATCTCACTTACATTAATCCTTACATTCAGGAATATAAGGTACGGTCTATTAAGTCTTATCCCCAATCTTGTTCCAGCAATAATCTCCTTTGGTTTATGGGGCATCTTTGTGGGAGAGGTGAACATAGGTATTTCAATAGTCTCTGCGATGACACTCGGGATAGTAGTTGATGACACAGTCCACTTTTTGAACAAATATATCCGTGCACAGCGTGAACAGCGTCTGGATACAGAAGATGCCATTCGTTATGCATTCTCTTCTGTGGGTATAGCAATGATCACCACATCTGTCATACTTTTTGCAGGTTTTATGATACTCTCATTCTCATCTTTTAACCTGAACGCAAGCATGGGACGCCTTACTGCAATTACAATTGCTATTGCCCTTATTGCAGATTTCCTTCTCCTTCCAGCACTTCTTTTATGGATGGAAAAGAGAAAAGGTTTGCCTATTGAGTCACATATAAGAGTCATCTCCAAAAACCCCCAAAGACAACCAGATAACAAAATGATAGGAGGTTTCAATGAATCAACACTATGAATATCAATACAATAGAGTTAAATATCCATGGCAGCAAAAAAAGGAAGAGTGGATCGCTCTTCTACTATTAATCTTGATATCATTCTCTTCCAATAATACATGGGCATTATCCCCGGAAGAAAAGGGTCGTCAGATTGCCATTGAAGCAGATCAGAGGGACATGGGCTGGCGAAGCGGAAAAAATGACGGCATAATGATCTTAAAGAACCGCAATGGCCAGATCAGCACCAGAAAGATACGGTCACGACTACTGGAAGGGGAAAAGGATGGAGATAAATTCCTTATAATCTTCGACCATCCGCCTGACATAAAGGGGACTGCCTTTCTAAGTTATACACATATTAACAGACAGGATGAACAATGGCTCTATCTCCCTGCCCTGAAAAGGATTAAACGGATTGCATCAAACAACCAGTCAGGCCCATTTATGGGGAGTGAGTTTGCCTATGAAGACATTATCAGCCAGGAGGTAGATAACTACACATATAAATATCTAAGAGATGAAAAACTCAATGGATTGGATTGTTTTGTAGTTGAAAGATACCCTGTTGATCCCAATTCGAGTTATAAACGGCATGTTGTATGGTATGATAAGGAAGAATACCGTATGCAGAAAAACGACCTATACGATCGCTATAATAACAGACTTATTAAGACCCTGACATTTATTGGACACAGGCTCTATCTAAACAAATACTGGAGAGCTGATGAATATCATATGGTTAACCATATAACAGGAAAAGAAACCGTCTTTGTCTGGAAAAATCGGGGATTACACTCAGGTTATACTGCCCGTGACTTTACAAAGAATAGTCTGAAATCAGTTAGGTAAAACTTATGAGATATCTTCTTCTTTTCTTTTTTTTCTATCTAGTATCAGTTTGCCCTGGTATTGCAGCAGAGATATCAGGTTATATAGAACATGA
>JBHHUU010000070.1:0-11617 GCA_046753905.1 Nitrospirota bacterium
CTGAATAGTTACCCATTAATAAATAAGTCCACTTATGAGAAATAATACCATAGAATTACTTATTAATGAATACCAAATGCAGGATGTAGTACCTTTTTTTAAATTATTTAAGCCCATATATGGCTAAGCAGACGTGCTTATTTTATAGATTAATCCTCATACCACGATCCCTTTGCTATTAATACTGCTGGAATATTCTTGATATATCCTGTCTTGAGGTTATGATTATACCATATCTCCATCTGTTCTGCTCCAATAATTCCATGCTTTGAATATACACTCCCAAATATCTTTGTCTCATTTTTAAAAGTGATAGACCCTGTAGAATATATCACACCATTGATGTTAATACCTGAGAGTATAACAGGCAATCTTGCATCTTCATCAATTTTATCTTCAGGTGGTGGTGATTTAACTGATATATCTGTCCCCCCTGACATATTAATAAATATCTTGGCATTTATATAAAAAATTCCTTCCATATATTCACCTTCTATTGCCAATTCTGCTAAATTATCTACTGTTGGATTTTTTTTATCAATTGTATCAATAAATACAAAGCCTTTATTCTCTGCTATCACCTTATTTATATCTCTCCCAAGGGTTGAATCATCCATCACACCATTTAGATATAGCCTGCCTGATGTATCAGTTGAATAATATCTGCCATGTTCTATGGCATATCTCTTCATAATATTATAGTCCCATATATCAGGATTAATATCCTCACCCTGATTAGGATGTACATTAGCAGGAGGGGTTAACGGAGTATCTGTATAGATAACTTTACCTGCTGTAAATATATCTATCCACTGATCTATAGGTCTGATGTCATCCTGATATGAAGAACCATCAACCGGGGCAACGGGGTCTTTTATGGGGATTCTATTTGAATTACCAAGATTGGCATCACCTGTAATCCTGACATCTCCCCAATGTGCTCTTATAAGCTCTCCATCCCATTTTCCTTCACTTCCTATCTGTATTACAGATGAAAGGGATGGAATTGGATTTGTGATAAGCTCTACAGTCATCCTTCTTTTTATACCTGATCTTGTTATTCCAATGCTTTCAACCATACATATACCTGTTGGTGTCTGTGATTTGTATAATCTTATAATATTTATTTTTCCGCTATTCTGAATAGAGCGTATATTTGATATAGGATCATTTAAAAATATATCATCAGTGGATATAGAAGATATATATTCTAAATCAGGGGTCTCTTGTGTTCCATTAAATTGATTTATACCATTAGTATTAAAGTAAGGTATATCAGATGAATCAAATTGTCGTTTTCTGAAGAATCTCTCAGGACGGTCTCCATATCCATTTCTAAAATTCCATGTATCAGAGTAATTATCAGGGTTATTAAACCAGAATAAGACCTGTTCTATGCCTGCCTCTGCAAGATAAGTGGCTACAACCTCATCTTTGTGATTTGATGCAATCTTAATCTCAGTAGAAGATGTATTAATGGTAAATATTCCCAGCATACTGAAGATTAAAAGGAAGACTAAGGCTATTAAAAATGCCGTACCTTTTTCATCTCTGAGTTGTGTTATTACATATTTCTCAGCCAGACAGATGTTGCTACCTCCCGCTTTTGTTTTTTGTCATCTGATTTTGCTTTATAGATATCCTTTTTTATTCTTGCCTTAATATAGATATCTATCCTCTTTATAATGCCTGTATCTGCAACAGGGACTGGAATAGGGAGTCCATACCTATCATAATATCTGAATCTAACGGATTCTATCTCTTCTGACAACACCTGTGCACCACCCTTTCCACTCTTTCTTCTAAGGGTAAAGTCTTTTTCCCTGAACTCAAATGTAATATCCTCATGATTATCTGCGGTTGTTAATCCCTTTATAAAGTCTCCATCCCCATTTAACTCTTTTAGAATATGTATCTTTGTGGAAGTTGCCTCAATAATCTTTTTTGCCTCTTTTCCATCAACTGTCAATTTCCCTGTCTTAAATGCCATCCCTGTCGGATCAAAGCCTGCCATCCTTATCTCTCTTGAGATCATCTCAATCCCTGTTCTGATGTTTTGCTGTGCCTCTGCAATAACCTCCTGAATAATATATTTCTTATAATATGTTATAAAAAGGTTCAGAGTGGAGGCTCCCACTATCAGACTTAATCCCATAGCAATCATAATCTCTGTAATAGAGATACCCTTATGATTATTAAGATGGTCAAATATATCTCTTTTGTTAAGCATATTAATGGACTACTCCATCTGTTCTCATTGTAATCAACTCAAAGCTCTTTTCTTTACCTCTTCTGTTTATCCATGACGAAACCACTCTGATCGTAACCATGCCTGAGCCATTATCCTGTATCATCCACCTTCTCTTTATCCCCTCTACATAATCCTGATAGGTATAGATACCGTCACCTGCAATCTTATCTCCATGTCTTCCATCATCAACCATTGTTGCATCTATCAAACCATCTCTGTCTAAATCATCATTCAGCAGATCATTGAATGACAGTCCCTTTTTGTACTCTATCTTCTCCTGGGTCATGCCTATTGCTGTTAATAATTTATTTCCATAAGATAGCCCATCATCTCCAATAGTGAGACTACCCATTATTCCCAGAAGCCCAAATCCAAGTATTACCATCGCAATCATAACTTCCACAAGGGAAGAACCAGTCTTTATATGTAGAATATATCTTTTATTTATCATCCATTATTCCATAGAGCTTTTAAACGTAACTATTGAGCTAATACAGAGCAAGGGGGGTTATAATGCGTATGATTATAATAAGTTTATTCAAATACAACAGCGTCATTTCAGATTAGGTTTCTATGAGTAGTTAAACGCTAAGGTGACGCTATAAACTCTTTTCCACCCCTCACTTTGTATTAGCTGAATAGTTACATCTCAATTATGATTTTATGACAGGTTTAATCTTGACCCGTCCTGTAGATATAATAGTGATCCTCCGTTCCTCATCCATATTTTGAAGGAGGATAGTTCCCCAATCATTTGTTGTTCCTCTTGATGAAAACTCAATAATATTTTTACTTGATGAATTTGAAAAACTCACAAGATTAATCCCTGCATACCCCTGTTTTTTATCCTGATAATCAACAATACAAGAAATGTAAACTCCATTAGATGATTCCCTTTCTATATAATATCGTTCCAATTCTGGCTCCAGGATTATTTTAACCTTTTCTCTCTCAGTTATTGCCATCTGCCTTGCCAGCCTCAAGTCGGAGACAAGTGCTCTGGCAGCAGCATTTAATCTATAATGCGGTATTTTAGGGGTGATAGTCGATATTCCTATTACAGTTATTATTCCAGTAATACCAATGACAACTAAGAGTTCAATAAATGTATATCCTTTTTCCTCCATATATCTTCATACTTAATTCAATAATTATGCCATCTTGCTTTATTGAGAATAGTAAATTTATTTTTTTAATATAACATATTAATAATAAAAGATATTTCAGCGTTATAGTTTTACAATTCAGTTTATATCTCTTTTAGAGAAAGGATTAGAAGATGAACATTTATTCATATTATTATCTTGAGACTATCTCTTCATGCCTATCAACTATAGACAAATCCTATATATACATACCATGAACGATTGTTCATGGTATGTGAACAGATGTTCATAGTTTAAAAAATTTGACTAATATATATAAAAAATGGTAAAAATATTTAAGTTGGTGAGTGTAGCTCAATGGTTAGAGCACTGGTCTGTGGCTCCAGGGGCTGGGGGTTCAAATCCCCTCACTCACCCCAAATGAAACAAAGATGCCGATAAATCGGCACAAACAAGGATGAGAGTCTGTTGAGTTAAAGGCATTGTAACTATTCAGCTATTACAGGGTGAGCCTCTTCCTATTGTCAAGACAAAAAACATGGTTGGTTTATGTCAGATGAACTAATCAGTCCATTCTCATGGAATTGAATATGGAGGTTATCAGCTTTCTGGAACTGCATTACTGTCTGGGGTTCTACTCCCAGACATTTTCCTATATCTTCGGTCATAACAGTATTAGTCGATCTCCTTCTGAAGATATTTCTGAATCTCAATCGGTTGTATAGACTCCATATAGTAATAGCCAAAACAATAAATGTTATCCCTACCCCATAGAATATGAGAATATTGTTTAGTCCCTTATCTTCAACTTCACTCATTAAGGGTATAATATCAAAACCATAAGCTGAACCGATAAAATCTATTAGTGGTGAGATAAGATATATCCAGAGAGACCAGAGTATGACCATAAATATTCTTTCAATCGTGCTCCGAAGACATGAAACCAATTTTCTCTTTTTCATATATTTCTAACCCCCTGTCAGGACTCTCCCATGTAGCAAAACGTCCCTTTTTCTTAAAGATTGCCTTTGGTACTGCTACAGCTACCACTAATATAGATAATATCCAGTATAAAAGGGGGTACCATATAGTCCAGTAATAATATTTCCCAATCCCCTTTTCATACCGATTATCCAGAAGCATGCCTATTGCGAATTGCAACATGCATGCCAATCCAATAACAACCCCATTCCAGCCAGGCAAAAGGGATGCCAGTTGATATCTCTCAGGGGATTTGAAAAAAATTCCAAAAATCCATGTAAAGGCTGTAAATATTACAGAGTATGACCAGAAGACACTAATAAGATAGTCAATATATATTATAAAAAGGCGGCGCTGTTTCCATGACCTCCATATCCACAGATTTTTTATGATTACTTCCATTCCGCCTTGTGCCCACCGAAGTCGCTGCCTCCAGAGCCCCATGATGGTCTCAGGCATCAGTATCCTGCATATAGCTCTGGGTTCAAACCGTATATCCCAGAAGTCTGTCTGTAATTTCCATGTTATATCTATATCTTCTGTAACCATATCTGTATCCCATAGCCCTACCCTGGTCAGGGCAGATTTTCTGAATCCTGAGACAACACCTGATACTGTAAATATCTTTCCAATAACCCTCTGACACCGCTTGATCATGCCAATAATGGCAGAGAATTCGCCTACCTGTATCTTGCTTAAAAGAGATGCGCGATTCCTTATCCTTGGATTGCCAGTCACCCCTCCTACCCTTGGCCATTTAACAAAGTGATACATCATCCATGTAACAACAAATGGATCAGGTATTGCATCTGCATCAATACATACAATAAACTCGCCACGGCTTAACAGCACACCTATGTTCAGGGCTGTTGCCTTTCCCCTGTTATCTTCTATATGAACCACCCTTAACCATGGATATATTGTGACAAGTTCATCCAATATCTCTTCTGTCTTATCCCTGCTCCCATCATTAATAGCAATAACTTCGTAGTCAGGATAAGATTGCTTATCCAACGCCTCTATTGTCTCTCTGATAGTTTCAGCCTCATTATGACATGGTATTAAGATTGAGACAGGTGGATAGGTATCAAGTTTAGGTGGAGATTCTGCTCCCGGCTCTCCCCACTCCCTCCGAAAGAAGAAGATAAGCGCACCTATCATCCATATAAATCCCATAAGGATGGGGTAACAGTAGATGAATCTATTTAAAAAATTTATAGACATATTTATTCCTCTTTAGTCCGAAAATAAAGTTCAAATGACAAATTTCGTAACAGTTTAGCCATCTAAAGAAATGGCTAAACTGTTACACACTCTATACCCTCCCTCCCCATGAGGAGAAGATTAGGGTGAGGTGGTAAAAAATGGGCTTGTATTTAAAGAGAAACTCTTTATTATCTCCTTTGCCCCCGGCTTATCCATCTGATAGTCGTCAGGATAATAGGCAATATGTTTCACACCGCTAATAATCAATTGGTCTATATAATCCCGCAACTCCTTTGATGATAGCCATTGTTCTTTGTTCCAGTCATAGGTCTGCAATTTAAATACTGTCTTTTTATATCCATCAGGATAAGAATTAGCTATTTGAGCCAGTCTCTTTAACCATTTTAATGGATATTTTTTCTCTTCCAGATAAGGGTAAGCCATAAGAACAACATTATCGTAATGTTCCAGAAATGCCTTATAATTCTGGGCAAACCATATCTCTGACTCTGTCTGTGTCATAAGTCTGGCATATATATTCCTTGCAATCTTTACATTTGGGCGATATCTCTTTACTCCACGTGCGATATCTTCAGTAAACTTAATAAGTGACATTGTCTTGAATTCTGCCCATTTCTGCATCTTTTCAGTATCTGATTTAACACTATCTATAGAGAATGGTTTTCCAAACTCTGCCTCATAAGCCTTTAATGCATCAGGGTGAAAGTCCTCAAAATCATTAAGATATGCATCATCCTGAAATAGTATTCCGCCTATATTCGCATGCATGGCAAGGTCTTCATATATCATACTGACCTTTTCCCTGACAGCAGGGCTAAAAGGAGATAGACGAAGATAGCCTCTTTTAACAGGGGTAATTATGCCATCTTTATTCTCTCTTACTATAAGCTCATCTCTCTCCTTATTATCCGGCAATTGAAACGAGAGGAGAGGCAGCCATGCATAGACAGAGGCAACAGGTGTGCGTGTCTTTATCTGATGGGCAGCCCTGTTAAACAGGTCTGCCTTCATCGGCAGGATACGGTTTGGGAAATAGACCTCACTTACATTTCCATCTCCATCCATATCTGAAAATGCCTGAAGAAAAACAGTATTGGGTCTTATCTCTACAAGACGGTCAAGAAGATTGCCAAGGTTTTTCTCCTGTACCTCTGGATCAGGATCATATATTAAATCAAGGTCAATCTGTATAGCCCTCATAGGTTCTTGCGGCATAAAACCTGCTTCAAGGGCATGTGCAAATTCCGATATATCAGGATTGTTAATAATTATGCCTCTATTAATTATTTCAAGGTGATCTGTGTCAGCAAACCCATCAAGTACCGAGAGGTTGATATTCATCCCAAGTCTCTTTGCCTCTTCAATTCCTATCCTGTTAAACTCACCGTATGGCCATACCATCACCCTTGGAGCATGACCCAGTTTATCTTTTATGAGTTTTACATATCTGGTCAGGTCTTTCCGAATCCGTTTCCTAAACATATCCTCATCTTCATATATTCTGGTCTCAGGGTTATAGGCAAAACTGCTGCCTGGTGGGGCTTTGTTTCCCTGCGGGTTATACACGATTCCCCTGTGCAGGTTGTACGAATGTGAAGCGATCTCTACCAGTCCAGAATCTGCAATTTCCCTGATCTGTTTCCAGTTCATTGCCAAATTTGTGTTAGAATTATGACCCTTTTTACCATGATTATGATGGCTGTTATCTTCATAATAGCCATGTTCTGCCCATGAACCTATAACTGAGACAACCGCAGGATATTGATAGAGCTTTAAGATGGGAAAAATTGTCTCATAAAAAGAAGATAATCCATCATCTATGGTTATTAATACAGCCTTTTCCGGGAGTGATCGTATCCTGTTTTTAGATGCAATAAGGTCATCTATGCTGACTGGATGATAGTTATTGGCACGCAGATATTCCATCTGCTCTATAAAATTCAGTAGATCAACTGCAAACCTATCCCCCTGAACATTTGCGTACACATTGTGATATAGAATACTGATAAACTTTTCTGCATGGAGATTAACAGGAAGGAATAAACATACCCAGAAAAACAGTATTATTATCTTTCCCTTGTTAAAGTTACTTCCCTCTCTCCCCATAACCCTATTCCCTATACTATTACTATAATCACACAAATCACACATAATCTATCTCCTAAAAATGATTTACAAAACCTATATTAAAAGTAGGCTCCTGTTCTGGCTCGCCATCAAATACCCGCCTGTTAAAGGCAATACTATAGATAAGATTTGTTCCTTCAGAAAATTTCCACTCATGTTCATACCTGACCTCACCGGTTATGCCCGGATCAAAGTCTTTCTGATTATAACTGCCTATAGTTATGTATAGTCTCTGCTTGAAACCCCTATTATACAGGTTATAAAGTATGAATTCGCTGATATCAGTTATTGAGTATGAGATGTCATGTTCAGGATTGAAGTATACCCTCTCCTTCATAGAATTGCTTGAACGTGAGCCCTCAAATTCTATCTTATTGTTATATGAAGAGCCGGGTATAAGCTTATATCTGTATCTCATACTATAAGCAGAACGGTTATTCCCATCAGAAAACCTCAGTCTGCTCACACCCATACTGAAACGATTCAATTCGTTTGGTATAAATACGATCCCCATATCTGTAGATTTCCCCGTAACACCAACAGCGCGTGCCCTTAAAGGTATATCTGTGCTAAAGCTGTTATACGCCCATTGTAATTGCCAGTAGTCATCTGGGCTATATACAATGCTTGTAATAGAGCCGAAATCATCCCCTGTATTGATATCTATGCTTGTCTTCTCTGTTATAGAGAGATTATATCTTCCTGAATAAATAAGCCCTGTGCTCAGACGTGAATAAGTATGTTGATCACTGTCAGCTACGGTCTGCTGTTTAAGAATTGCTGCGTAAAGACGAAAATCATATAAAAAGGGTTGACTTGTCAGACTTATATCTGCCCTCCAGTCTCTGCCTCCCCTTTCTTCACGGTTATAACGGCTATTTATCTTTAACTGATTCTGGTTGTGTACCTTCCATCTTAAATTTAACCTCTGGACATAGAGATTATCAGGATAGGTGTCAAGCAATATTTTCAGATTTGACTCTGCATCTCTGTAGTTACCCAGGTCCATCAATGTATGGATATACCCTATCCTTACCCCTACATACTCAGGATCATGACCGAGTATCCATTGAAATTCCCTTATTGCCTTTCTTGGCCAGCCTCTCCATAGATATATATGGGCAAGCCCAGAATGTATTGACCCATTAAAAGGCGCCATCTCATGTAACTCTCTGAATCTCTTTTCTGCCTCTGACAATCTGTCCTGATAACCAGGCAGCCAGGCCGCTGCTGTCTCAACATCTACCTTTCTCCAGTTGATTTCAGTCAGCCCCTTTTTTACAACCTGAGGTGACTTTTCTTCAACGAGAAGTTCTTTTATAATCTTCTCTGCCTCATCAAAATCATTTATTATAGTATCAGCATAAAAGAGTCTTAATCGGGTAGAATAATCTTTTGGTCTCTTATTTAACATCTCTCTGTAAAGTTTTATCCCTTTGTATGGTTTGTTTTCATGAATATAGGCATCGGCAGCAGTTCCTTTTACCCATATTGGAACATCTCTTCCCTCACTTTGAAACCGCTCAAATTCTTCTACGACTTTTTCTGTCTCTGACCTCTCAAGCCATGCAACCATCAGGTCATACTTTGTCCTAAGATCATCAGGGTTCTTCTTTAACTGATCAGACAATATATCCAGCCCCTTATCAGTATATTTCCACCTTTCTTCCGGAGAAGCAGGCTGGATATTCTTTCCCCAGCGTATATATTCTGCGGCTATATTACCTCTCAGACGGGCAATGAGATTCATATCTGCCTTATCTTTATGATCTAAAGTCAGGTCCAATGCCACATGATGTGCTCCCATAGCTGTCATAGTATTGATCTTTGCCCTCCACGCATGTTTATTTCCCGGTTCTATCCTGATAATATCTTCATACTGCTGATATGCCCTGATATATTCTCCTTCTCTCTCATATACATATCCACGGGCAAAGAGCGCATCTAAATAGTCAGGACGGGATTCAATAAGAGGCTCTAAGGTCAAAAATGCCTCCTTTATCTGCCCATTATCTGCGTAGACGTAGGATAGCCCGATCTGTGCATCAAAAGACCCCTTGTCTTTTTCTAATATTTTTTTGTATATCTCAATAGCCTGACTGAACTGTTTCAGATTACGATAACATTTGGCAGCCTCCCGTAATACATATTCAGGAATGTCTTTCTCAATCCCTTCAAATATCTCAATAGACTCACGACATTTCCCAGCCCATGCTAATACAGATAGATAGTCCATTAAGATTCTTTTGTCATCAGGTTTATCAGCAAGTATCTCCTTAAATAATCGGATTGACTCCTGAAAGCTTCTCTTTCTTGCCAGTCCCACTGCCTTTTTATGAAGAGCAGTGATATCATTTCCCTGAGCAATCAAGAGATCAGGGAAAAATAACAGAGCGCAAACCAACAAAACAAAAAAAATATTGCAGTAAACCCTTTGCTTCTTATTATTAAAGCCTTTCCATAAATATACAAAACTCATTCTATAACTCCTCAAAAAATAAAACCCCGATTAGACAATCAGGTGCAATTATAATGGCTGATCATTAAAAAAAGATTAAGAAACCATTAAATTGGTATTAATAAAAAATTGGTATTAATAAATTTGAACGCCCTTTTTATCTTGCTTTTTAAATGGCTAATAAATATAATAGTAAAAATTACTGTTAGGGTAATAATCTGTATTAGCTGAATAGTTACTTAAAATAAAATGGAGGTATATTTATGAATAACCTAAAGATAAATTCTGTTTTGAAGTTTGTTGAAGATGCAGAGTCAAATCCAGATATATTAAAGAAGAGCAAGTCTGTAGAAGGAGAGTGGAATCTTGAGGAAGGGAATACACAGTTCTCATCTGAAGTAGAATTTAAGGAGGGGAAGCTTGTACTGAAGAGCGATCAGCCTCCATTCATGGGCGGCAATGGGACAGCACCTGATCCCATACAATATTGTCTTTTTGGACTGACAGCATGTTTTGCAGGCACATTTGTTACTATAGCTACCCAGCAGGGGATTACCCTTGAGAAATTCATCATCTCTGCAGAGAATCAGGTTGACCTTGGAATGGCGGTAGGCTTATCTGATAATCCGATTGTGGAGAGGGTAAAAATAAGTGTGAAGGTCAAAGGTGATATATCGCGGGATAAGCTATCAGAGATAGAAGATATAGTAACAAAGAGATGCCCTGGCGTCTATTGCCTGACAAACCCTATCCCTCTTGAAACTAGTGTGGAAGTAATATAATCTCCTGATTATTTGTTGATTCGGGCAATGAAATAAAAAAGGTGTTTTTGAAGAGATTTAAAAAAGCCATAAAGAGATATTTCTTTACAGGTCTATTGGTTATTATCCCTATATGGGGTACATTTCTGATACTGACTGCTCTCCTCAGAAAGTTAGAGGGTCTCTTTGGAGACTTTCTAAAGAGGTATTTAGTATTTTATATCCCTGGGTTTGGAATAATTACCCTTATTGCCATCATTCTATTTGTCGGTCTGTTTGCTACCAATATCATTGGTAAAAAGATTGTTGAGTGGTGGGATAGTATATTAAACAGGCTTCCAATTGTCAGAAGCATATACACAACAATAAAGACAATACTGGATACCGTATCTATTCAGGGAAAGGAGAATTTTAATAAGGTAGTACTAATTCAATTCCCGAGAAAGGGACAATATTCTTTTGCATTCCTGACAGGAATAACCAGAGGAGAGGTACAGGAGGTGACACATGAAAAGGTAGTAAATGTATATGTCCCTACAACCCCGAATCCTACATCAGGATACTTCCTTCTTGTCCCTGAGAGTGAGATTATTCCTCTCTCAATGAGTGTAGAAGACGGTATGAAAATGATCATTTCAGGCGGCATGTTCACACCTCAGCATATACAGGAAAAAAAAGATGAGAACAAAAAAGAGTAACTATTCAA
>JBHHUU010000071.1:0-11565 GCA_046753905.1 Nitrospirota bacterium
GAAATATATTGAAAATCAGCACACTTATATTATATTATGTGAAAAGTAGAGGATTGTAGTCTGAAAAATCCCCCCTCACCCTAACCCTCTGCCACAAGGAGAGAGGGGACTTTTCCTTCCCTTGTGGGAAGGGAGAAAAAGAGTGGTAGGGGCTTAAGTTTTTATTTCCTGTTAGCATGGAGGAGAGATTATATGTATTTCCCCAGATATAGGCTAAGAAGACTGAGAGAGAAGGAAGGATTAAGACGGATGATAAGAGAGACAGGGTTATCTGTTGATGACCTGATTTATCCTCTATTTGTTACTTATGGAAGAGATGTAAAAGAGGAGATTGCTTCTATGCCTGGTAATTACCGTCTCTCTATAGACTATCTTACAAAAGAGGCGGCAGAGATTAAGTCGCTGGGTATCCCTGCCATAATCCTCTTTGGCATTCCAGAGACAAAGGATGAATATGGAACAGAGGCATATAATCCTGATGGAATTATTCAGCAGGCCGTCAGGACAATAAAAGATGCTGTTTCTGATATTATGGTAATAACAGATGTGTGCATAGATGAATATACCTCACATGGTCATTGCGGTATAGTGGATAATGGAAGGATATTAAATGATCCGACTCTGTCACTTCTGGCAAAGATGGCACTGACTCATGCACAGGCAGGTGCAGATATGGTAGCCCCCTCTGATATGATGGATGGCAGGGTAAGGGCTATTCGCAGCCTGTTAGATGAAAATGGGTTTGGGGATATCCCTATTATGTCATACTCAGCAAAATATGCCTCTTCTTTTTATTCGCCTTTCAGGGACGCAGCAGACTCTTCGCCAAAGTTTGGAGACAGGAGGTCTTATCAGATGGACACTCCAAATAAAGACGAGGCATTAAGAGAGGTGGAACTGGATATCGAAGAGGGTGCGGATATAATAATGATAAAACCAGCATTGTCCTATTTAGATATCATCTCCCGCGTAAAAGAGAGATTTAACAGACCTATTGCTGCATATAATGTCAGCGGTGAGTTTTCAATGATAAAGGCAGCAGAGAGGCTTGGCTGGCTTGATGGAGAGAAGGCAATGATAGAGGTATTGACATCTATTAAACGGGCAGGTGCAGATATGATACTTACATACTTTGCCAAAGATATGGCAAAGATATTATAGTCAGATTACCAACCATCAGGGTAAGGGCTCGCTCAATATCTAATTAACATTTACAGTATTCATTATTCAGATAGGTCTTTGTTTTATCTTCTTGAGGATTTGTAAATAATTTTTCTTTAGTGCCCTGTTCAATAACCTTCCCTTCACAGATAAAAACCACATCATCAGCGATCTTTTTTGCCTGTTCCAGTTTATGAGTAATCATAATAATAGTCAGTTTGCCTTTTAACCTCATAACCAGCTCTTCAATAACGCCTGTGGAAGTCGCATCCAGAGAGGATGTAGGCTCATCCATAAGTAATACACCTGGTTCTACAGCCAGTGCCCTGGCTATGGAAAGCCGTTGCTGTTGTCCCTGCGAGAGTTCCAGAGCCGAACGGTTCAACTTATCCTTTACCTCTCCCCATAAGGATACAGACTTTAATGTCTCTTCTACAATGCCTGAAAATTCTGATTTCTTCTTTAGGCAGAGGTGTTTTACTCCAAAAAGGACATTGTCATAGATAGATTTTGGAAAGATGCAGGGGGTTTGAAAAACCATCCCTACATTTTGACGAAGGAGATGGACTTTTGTGCCATTGTTATAGATATTTTTATCATCAAAGAGGACTTCACCCTTGAGTCGGAAGCCCGGAATATGGTCATTCATACGGTTCAGGGTACGCAGCAGGGTGCTCTTGCCTGCCCCTGACGGACCGATAATAGAGATGACCCTTCCTTTATTGAAGGTCAGGCTTATATCTTTTAAAACAAGTGGTTTCCCATAATAGAGGGAAACATCTTTCAAACTGAAAACAGGTCTCATCTTTTTACTTCCTGTATGAGTTTTCTCCGTGCCAGCATAGATCCAATACTCATTATCATAACCAGAACTACCAATACCAAGGCAGCGCCCCAGGCATTGGTTAAGGTCTGAGGGCTTATTGCCTCCTGAGCCAGAATCAGTATATGTGTCTGTAATGTTGTAACCGGTTCTTGAAATGAGGATGGGAGAAGGACACCGGAAAAGGTAGTGGCAGTAAACATAATAGCCGCTGTTTCTCCTGCCGCTCTTGCTAATCCCAGTAACAATCCTGTTATTATACCGTAGAGGCTCTGAGGTATTATGACAGAGCGGATTAATCTTTCCTGTGTTAAACCAAGAGCCAATCCCGCTTCCCGATACTGAACCGGGATACTTTCTATTGCTCCCTTGATACTCACAATCAGTGTGGGCAGAATCATGATTGACAAAACAAAAGAGCCTGTAAGCCATGAGACTCCCAGTTTAAGAAAGATTCCGAAGAATATATATCCGAATAAACCGAATATGATAGTTGGCACTGCATTTAAGGCATGAATGAAGAGATTTGCTGTTCTCTGCATGGATGAGCGTAAATATTCTGTCTGGTATATTGCTGAACCCATTGCAACAGGGAGGGCTAAAAACCCTGCCACACCTATCAACATGACTGTTCCAATGGTCTGATAATAAATACCCCCATTTTGACCAAATTCTTTTGACTCAGCAGTAAGAAACTCTATATTTATGGCGGGCAGACCACGTTCAAAGATAGCGCTCAATATAATGAACAACAAGGAAATAGCTGTAATAGTTGCTATAATACAGCCCGAGAAAAAGATTATCTCTTTTATGTCTCTTCTCATATATGCTTCCTGTCTTCATAAACTGGTTACTTATTGATTTCCCAGCCGGCAGAATGACCGACAATAGTATTTCCGATAAAGGCAATTCCCATAACCATAAGAAAGAGAATCAGACCTAATCCGGCAAGGGCATTCCAGTGATACCCTACTCCCAGTGCCTCTGCCCCTTCTCTCCCTAATTTTGATGTAATAGTCTGTCCGGTTGTAAATATATTATAAAAAGGTTGGGGTATTCTATCAAGACTTCCTATAACCAGCATAACGGAAATTGTCTCTCCCATAGCACGGCCAATCCCGAGAAGAACAGCCCCTGCAATACCTTTCATAGCACCGGGGAGCACAGCATAAATAATGGTCTCTGAACCCTTTAGTCCGAGAGCAAGGGACTGGTCTCTGTACTCTCTGGGCACGGATCTCAGTGCATCCTCAGAAAGGGTCATTACAGTAGGTAAAATCATTATGCTCAGGAGAATACCTGCCGTAAAAAAAGAATTTCCGTCAATCAGGTTAAAGGTATTTTTTACAACGGTTGTTAAAATAGCAATACCAAGAAGCCCGTAAACTACGCCAGGAATACCGGCGAGAAGCTCCATCATCATTTTGATAACAAGACGAAATCGTCCGGAAAGTACCTCCGACGTGATAATAGCGCTCCCTATAGCCAGAGGAAGGGCTAAGCAGACCGCTATAAAAGTGACTACACCTGTCCCGTAAATCATAGGGAGCGCTCCATATACTTCGCCGGGATACCATTCGCTTCCTGCTAAAAACCCCATCCCCTCATGGCGAAATATAGGAAAACTCTCCACTATAAGAAAGATAAAAATTATGCCGGTTGCACTGATAGATACCAGAAAAGATGATGCGAAAAAGGCTCTGGCAGAACTCCATTTACTTGATACCCACATAACCGGACTCCTCCACTATTTTCTGTCCATCAGGGCTTAAAATATACTGAATAAACTCTCTGACGTAACCGGATGGTTTGCCGTTGGTAATAAGAGATAAATTTCTGGATATGGGGTATGAGCCATTTTTTATGTTTGCGATAGATGGTTGGATCACTTCTCCGTTTACTTTAATACCAACCCCTTTTACATCTTCGTTAATCCAGGCATTGGACAGCATACCGATAGCTGTATCGCTCAAAGCAACTTTAGTCTGCTCTTCATTGTTAGAACCAGAGATCAGGTCAGCTCCTCTGGCGTGGGCCATTTTATCACCGAAGATATATGCCATAAATACATGCCTTGTTCCCCTGTGGGACTCCTTGTCAATAACAAAGATATTTTTATCCGGTCCCCCAACCTCTTTCCAGTTATCAATCTCACCTGTATAAATTTTTTGTATCTGTTCTCTGGAGAGTGTTTTTACACCTGCGTGATATATTTCAGAAGAGATAACGCATGCCACAGCATCTCTGCCAATGACATGGAGATTAAAATCTATTTTTGAAAAGTTTTTGATCTCTGCTTCGGAAATATTGCGGGATATCATACCGATATCCACCAGTCCGTTTCCCACAGATTTAACCCCTACTCCCGAGCCTCCGGGATTAACTGTTATATGTACATCAGGATGAGAAGCCATAAATTTTTCTGCTGCCTTGGCTGCAACAGGGAGCACTGTTGTTGAACCTGCTATCTTGACCGTTATTTTCCCTGCCATGGCAGAGGACAATGGTAAACAGAGAATTCCTGATGTGAAAATCAGAAAAAATAAAAGACCGATTTTTAATCTCATTTTTCCCTCATCAGTTATACAATTATCTTTAAAAATCATCTTGAAAAGTCATCTTGCAGCACCCAAGGTTAATCTCCATCTCATCGCTATCCTGAAATGACTCATGAACTATTGGATGAAGTCTATAACAGACCTTCTGTCCTTCACGCCATGATTCCACAAGACCGGCATTTTTAAGAATCCCCAGATGGTGAGCAATACGCGGCTGGGTTAATTTCAGCTCTTTAGCTATTTCTGTGCCGCATTTTTCTCCTCTGAAGAGAGATTTCAGAATAAAAAGTCGGGTTTCATCCCCCATTGCCCTCAAAATCTGTGCACATTCATTTGTTGATAAAAAATTTTTCATAATAATATTCCGACAACCAAACCTATATATGTATCCACATAAATAGATATATTATCATATCTCTGCCATTCTGTCAAGCCCAAAAACAGAGATTGACAGGGCGGCTTAATTCAGTTGATGTTTTATTTCTTTTTTGTTATATTTTTAATCAAACTTTAGTAACTATTCATCTATTACAGGGTGAGGGGTGGAAAAGACTTTATAATGCGTATGATTATAATAAGTTTATTCAAATAGAACAGCATCATTTCAGTTCATATCTCTATGAGTAGTGAGACCTAAACACTAATGTGACGCTATAAACTCTTTTCCACCCCTCACCCTGTAATAGATGAATAGTTACAAATCTTATTTAACAAAAAGAGGAGATCGGTTATGATTGGAAAGAATAATAAGGATAAAAAGGATGCTCGAAATGGTGAAATAATTGCTTTTTTAGGTAAAGATACAGAATTCAAAGGGATAATATCTTATAATAGTGGTACTATTAGGATAGATGGGAAGGTGGAAGGAGAGATCATCACAAAAGGGACACTTATCGTTGGAGAGGATGCTGTAATTAATGGAGAGATTACAGTAAGCAGTATCATTTGCGGAGGAAAGATAATAGGGAATGTAAATGCATCTGAAAAGGTACAATTAAGATCAAATGCTGTCTTGAATGGGTCAATCAAATCACCTGTACTTACTATTGAAGAAGGTGTATATTTTAATGGCGATTGTGAAATGAAGAAGGCTGGAGAAGAGAAAAAGGAAAAGAAAGATAGTAAGGATAATAAGGTATTAAAAGAGGTTAGTTCGTAACTTTATAGATTTAATAGGTATATGATATGAGAGGTAAAAAAGTAGTGATAGGTATGAGTGGAGGTGTGGACAGTTCTGTTGCAGCTTCTATCCTGAAAGAGGAAGGATATGATCTGTACGGTATCACACTCCAGCTATGGAAAGAGAATGGAGATGAGGATAAAAAATGGCAGGAGCGATCATGCTGTAAGGTTAATATCGCGAGATATGTCTCTGAAAGACTGGAGATACCATACGAGGTAATAGATGTACAGGATGCCTTCAGGAATCAGGTGGTTGATGAATTTTACAGAGAATATATGCGAGGTAGGACTCCTAATCCATGTATCAGATGTAATGAGTGGATAAAATTTGGTATCTTACTTGAGATTGCAAGGGAGAGAGGTGCAGATTTTCTGGCAACAGGACATTATGTCTGTACTGAATATGATAGAGAAAATGATTGTTATTACCTCAAGAGAGGTGCAGACAGAAGAAAGGATCAGAGTTATTTCCTTTATAGATTGACCCGGGATAAACTCCCTTTTCTTCTGTTTCCCCTTGGCAGACTCAATAAGAGCGAGGTCTGGAAAAGGTCAGAGATGTTGGGTCTTCCACCTGATGAGGTAAAGGAGAGTCAGGAGATATGTTTTGTCACTCAGAATGATTACAGGAGATTTATTACTGAATACGCTTCAACAGATACTATAAGACCCGGCAATATGGTTACCCCTGATGGCAGGGTTGTTGGAGAACATAAAGGTATACCCTTTTACACAATAGGTCAGAGGAGGTCACTCGGGATATCTATGGGTGAAAGGCTCTATGTGATTAAGATAGATGCAGAGAAGAATGAGGTGGTTGTGGGAAGGGAAGAGGATTTATACAGAAGTCAGGTTATGGTATCGGATATAAGCTTTATTAATAATAATGACCTGTCAGATAGTAATAAGGTATCTGCCAGAATAAGATACCGATGCAGTAATGCAGATGCCATAATAAACCGCATAGAAGATAAGAGGATAGATGTAAATTTTGTAAGTCCGCAAAAGGCTGTCACTCCAGGACAGTCTATAGTATTCTATAAAGGTGAATATCTATTAGGCGGCGGGATAATCGAGTAATAATCCTGCTGTCTTTGTCTGTTAACACTAATTAATTATTCCCTGAACCCTTTTTATCATGTTTGGCGAGATTATAATAAAGGAACTCAATAAGCCCTTCCATTATTTTATTCCTGAAAGACTAAGGGATTATGCGAGGATAGGTGTGCGTGTTCTTGTTCCTTTTAGAAATAGATTCATGACAGGATATCTTGTTGGTCTTGTAGATAGTCCGGAGAGTAAATATGTAAAGGATGTTATCGAAATATTAGATGAAAAACCCCTGATAGATGACAGGATGT
This sequence comes from Nitrospirota bacterium, assembly GCA_046753905.1. Taxonomy (GTDB): domain Bacteria; phylum Nitrospirota; class Nitrospiria; order JBHHUU01; family JBHHUU01; genus JBHHUU01. Next base: position 7,086 of record JBHHUU010000071.1, read on the forward strand.
TACTATTCTCTAAATGGGTGTCAACCTACTATTTATCTAGATATGGAATGGTATTAAAAAAGATATTGCCTCAGGATATGAATATAGAGGGAAGGTCTCTGTTAAGGATTACAGGGAAAGGTAAAAATAGATTTGAAAAAGAAGATATAGGCTCTCCATTACAGAGAGAGGTATTATCCATTTTACACTTTACAGAGAAAGGAATGCAAAGAGATCAACTCACAAAAAAAATGGGGAGAGACAGGCTCTTCTCTATACTTTCCTCACTGAAAAAGAGCGGACTTATAGAGGAAGAGACAGGGTTTATAAAGAGGAGGATATATCCCAAAAGGGTTAGTTCTCTCCACTTGATAGATGCTAAAGATGGGGATATTGATTGTGCAGCCATCCTTTTCCTGTCAACATATCAGCAATCTGCGATTGACAGGATAGGTGCTCAGATTATGGACAACAGGTTCTCTGCATTTCTTCTATATGGTGTTACGGGAAGCGGAAAGACAGAGGTATATCTAAGGGCAGTATCAAAGGTTATAGAGAGAAAAAAGGGGGTAATATTATTGACCCCTGAGATATCTCTTACCTCTCAATTAGTATTAATGGCAAGGAAGAGATTTGGGGACAGGGTTGGCATTTTTCATAGCGATCTCTCAAAAGGTGAGCGATTTGATGAATGGAGGAGAATAAAGAATAGGGAGGTTGATATAGTAATAGGTGCGAGATCTGCCCTGTTTGCCCCTTTTGATAATTTAGGGATGATAATTGTTGATGAGGAGCATGATCAGGGATATAAGGAAGAGAATGGTGTAAGATATAATGCAAGGGATATGGCAATTGTACGCGGAAAGATGTCTGATGCAGTAGTTATACTTGGTTCTGCTACTCCCTCTTTAGAGAGCTATTATAATTGTCAGATAGGCAAATATATCTGTCTCTATATGCCAGAGAGGATTGAGAAAAGGCCCATGCCTCAGGTCAGACTGATCGACCTGAGACGCAGATATGGCAAGATATTCTCAGAAGAGCTGTTGGAGGCAATGTCTGACAGGTTTAAAAAAAGGGAGCAGGTGCTCATTTTCTTAAATCGTCGCGGTTTTTCTGTCTCTATCCTCTGTGAAGACTGCGGCTATACCTTTAAGTGCAAAAATTGTGATGTCTCTCTGATATACCACAAGGATGAGGAGAGGATAATCTGTCACTATTGCGGATTTAGTATGCCCCTCCCATCTGTTTGCCCTGAATGTAATGGATATAATTTGAAGGACATTGGTATTGGGACACAAAAGGTTGAAGAGGAGATAAAGGGGATATTCCCTGATATTGTAACTGCCCGACTGGACAGGGATACGACTAAGAAAAGGATGGCACATCTGAAGATATTTCGGAAGATGCAGTCTGGAGAGAGTATGGTATTAATAGGTACACAGATGATTACAAAGGGCTTTGATTTTCCAAAGGTTACGCTGGTTGGTGTGCTGTGTGCTGATATAAGCCTGAATATTTCTGATTTCAGGGCATCTGAGAGGACATTTCAACTCCTGACACAGGTAGCTGGAAGGGCTGGAAGGGGAGAGATCAGCGGTGAGGTCATTATTCAGACATATAATCCTGAACATTACACCAATATCTATGCTGCAAGACATGATTTTACTGGTTTCTATGAAAATGAGATCAGACACAGGAGGGAATTAGGATACCCTCCCTTTTCCCGTCTGGCATCTATTACAGTAAAAGGGAGTAATAAAGAGAAGACAGAGAGATTGGCATATATCCTAAAGGAAATTATCACAAAATACTATAAAAGAGACAGGATAGACTTTATTGGCATCTCAAAAGCTCCAATTGCAAGACTTAAAGGGAAATATAGATGGCATATCCTGATAAAGGGGAGGGATTCACAATATATCAGGGATACTATAGAGAATTCTATGGATGAGTTAAAAAGGTCTGAAAGGCTCTCAGGGATAGCCATTGATGTAGACATTGATCCGCAGAATATGATGTAAATTTCAGTATGCTATTATGATTAATATGAGTAGTAATGCTGCCTCATTTATCTCATTGACTGCACCCAATATATCGCCTGTAATACCGCCAAATCTCCTGTCAAAGTATAGTTTCATTAAAAATGTAATTAGACCCAAAAACATTAATATAAAAATGCTCTTAAGTCCAAATAGAAATATCCCTGTTACAGCAATTATTATGGTAGCTGTTATAACCTCATTCATAGCTGCATTATCTGTAAATGGTCTCCCAAGACCTTCCTCTTCCCTTGCATACCTTGAAACAGATGCTAATGCAGCCATTGTCCACCTCCCTGCCATAGGCATTAACAATAATCCCTTTAATTTAAGAGAGACAGGGAGATTATATAAGGAGAGATACTTCAGTCCAAGCAGAAGGATAAGTCCTATGACTGCCATTGGACCTATCCTTCCGTCGCGCATTATAGATAAGGCATCTCTTTTGTCTATGCCTCCGACAATGCCATCTATAGTATCTGCAAATCCATCAAGGTGTATACCCCTTGTGATTACTGCTAATATCAGGATAGAGATGATATCTACTATAGAAGAAGGGAAGAACCGATCAAGGAACATATAACTGATAACAAGGATTACACCTATAATACCTCCAACTGCAGGGAAATATGCCATTGATCTGCCGAGATCTTCTGGGGTAGTTTCTATTCTATCTGTTATCGGTATGATTGTCAGAAACTGCCATGCAATAATAATCTTTCTCACATTATACTCTCTGATACACCTGCATCATCAAATGTAGCCATCTCTGTGAGTATTTTTATCCCTGCCTCTAATAGGTTTATCCCTAAACATGCACCTGTTCCTTCTCCCAATCTCAAATCAAGGTCTAATATAGGGGTTATGCCCATCTTCCTGAGCATTATCTGATGTCCTGCCTCCTTTGATTTATGCGAGGCTATGATATATTCTGATACATCTGGAGATAACTCAGAGGCAATGAGCCCACCTGCAGTAGAGATAAATCCATCCATGAGGACAGGTATCCTGTTTGCGGCTGCACCAAGGATAATCCCTGCTATCCCCCCGATCTCAAATCCTCCGACCTTTGAGAGTATGTCTATGGGGTCTCCTATGTCAGGACTATTTATATTTATAGCCCTTTCAACCACATCAATCTTATGGGATAATATCTTATCGTCAATACCTGTACCCCTGCCAACAACATCCCTTGCTGGTTCTTTTGTAATTATCGCTGCTATTGCACTGCTTGGAGTGGTATTAGCGATTCCCATATCACCTGTGCCTATAATATCTACGCCCTCCCTTGCTGCCTCTTCTGCAAGGTCAATCCCCACATTAATGGAGGCAATTGCCTCCTCTCTGGTCATGGCAGGACCTTTTGCTATATTTTTTGTGCCCCTTGCAATCTTTTTATTAATCAGGCTATATGATACTCCAAAATCATAGTCAACCCCAATATCAACAACACATACCTCTGCACCAACATGCCTTGCAAGGACATTTACACCTGCTCCGCCTTTTAAGAAATTCAGAACCATCTGGGGTGTAACCTCTTTGGGGAACAGACTTACTCCCTCCTCAGCCACCCCATGGTCACCCGCAAAGGTATATATCATTTTTTTCCTGATCTCAGGATTTTCCCTGTCTGTTATTGCAACATATCTCTTTGCCAGATATTCAAGCCTGCCAAGGCTTCCCTGCGGTTTTGTCAGATTATCAAGCCTTGCCTGAACTTTCTTGTAGATTACTTTATCAATAGGTTTAATTCTGGCAATGATCTCATTTAATTTATTCATTCTTTCCTCCTCCTTACTATCAATTTATTATTATAGGGAATAAGGGGAAACGAGACTTCCCTAACCCTAAGAACCTGTTCAATATCTGGTTGATATTGAACAGGCTCTAAAACAACTCCTTCTGGATATGTGTATGCTCTATATTGCTTCCCTTGATAGGGAGTTTAAGATGTTCATAAGCAGAGAGGGTAGCCATTCTTCCACGAGGAGTCCTGTTGATAAATCCCTGTTGAATCAGGAACGGCTCATATACGTCTTCTATGGTATCCTTTTCTTCATTGATGGCTGCTGAGAGTGTCTCTGCACCAACAGGACCTCCGTTAAACTTCTCTATAATAGTAAGCAGCAGCTTTCTATCCATCTGGTCAAGCCCCTGCTTATCTATCTCCATCATACTCAATGCCTTATCTGCGATATCTTTTGTAATAATACCATCGGCTTTGATCTGGGCAAAGTCCCTCGCCCTTCTCAATAGTCTGTTGGCTATCCTTGGCGTGCCCCTTGACCGCATTGCAATTTCTCTTGCCCCTTCCTGATCAATCATTACATTCATTATCTTTGCTGATCTGAGAACGATCTCTTTCAGGTCATCAGGTGGATAAAAATCAAGCCTGTTAATTACACCGAATCTATCCCGCAGGGGCGACGTGATAAGTCCTGTCCGTGTTGTGGCACCTA
>JBHHUU010000072.1:0-11544 GCA_046753905.1 Nitrospirota bacterium
GTTATCATTATTGCATTTTTGGCGGGATAGCGTTTGGCCTGGCTTTATTATCTAAATATACTGGGATTTTGCTTTTGCCGATATCTTTTATTCTAATTACAATATGGGGAATAAATCAAAAGACACTTCCTCTGAAATTTATCGTAATTTTTTTTATTATCAGTGCTACACTATTTTTTTTAGGATATGGCGGAAATATCAAACCTTATATTCAAGGGATTACCTTTCAAATTCAACATGCAGCACAAGGACATTACAGTTATCTTTTAGGAAAACATTCTACTTCCGGATGGTGGTATTACTTTATTGCGGCCTTTTTATTAAAGACTCCAATACCCACCTTAATCTTGTTGTCTCTTTCCTTATGGTATTTCTTTAAAGATATAAAAAAAAGAAATGAATGGCTAAGTGAATTATTTCTCTTGCTGCCAGCGGCCTTTATCTTTTTTTTCTTTAGTATCAAACATCAGTCCATTGGATTACGTTACATATTACCCATCTATCCATTTATCTTTATCTTTTCCAGTAAATTAATGGAATATACTATCAATACAAAAGTAAAGTTCTTTATTTTCATACCTCTGCTGATCTGGTATATTGCCTCTTCTTTTTACATTCATCCGCATTATTTGGCCTATTTTAATGAACTCGGAGGAGGTCCTGATAAAGGCTATCAATATTTGGTTGACTCAAATTTAGATTGGGGGCAAGACCTGAAAGGATTATCCAACTATTTAAAAAATAATAAGATAGAAAAAATATATTTGAGCTACTTTGGCTCTGACACCCCCCAACGATATGGCATCAATTATGATTGGCTTCCCAGTATCTATTTAAAAAACCCAACATCTGGAAAAAGGCTTTATTTCCCGCTTAAGGGATGGATAGCCATTAGTGCGACCAATATAGAAGGAGTCTATTTTCAGAATAAAAATATCTACGCATGGCTAAAAGACTATAAGCCTGTTAAAAAGATAGGTTATAGTATCTTTATCTACCATATAGAATAGACTTAGGGTCTGTTCAAGATATTTAATAAAAAAAGCGTGCAGCTATTTAGGGGATGCAGAGAAGAGGCTTACCTACCATGAGTATAGTTTCTTCATTAGTCTCCTTAAATAACTGACCAACCTTTCTTTCTGTTTTCTATTTTCAGGCGACCCTCTTCTACCTTTTTTAGTGCCTTCCTGTCTTTTAATATGAGATATGTTTCTTTCCACATTAAGATCATCTATAGCCTTCTCTATTATATTACCAGTTACAATCTTTAGTTCAGAGACATAGGCGGCAAGAAGCGCCTTATCACAGACGATATTGATAAGACGGGGAACCCCTTTTGTAAATTGGTGTATTTTATTGATAGAATCAGAGGTAAATAGAAGCGTATCTTTATTGCCTGCTGTCTTGATCCTATGGGTAATATAGTCTCTTGTCTCTCCCACATCCAATGGTCTAATATTGTATCTTATTGATATCCTTTGATCAAGCTGTCTCAGACTCTTTAATGAAAGTTTGGCATTTAGCTCTGGCTGTCCCATCAATATGATCTGAATGAGTTTTTCTCTCTCTGTCTCAAGGTTGGAGAGAAGCCGTATCTCCTCCATACATTCAGTCCTTAGATTCTGTGCCTCGTCTATAATCAGGACTGCGTTTCCACCTGCTGTCAGCTCTTTAAGGAGAAAGTTATTCAGTTCATCCACAAGTCTCTTCTTTGATCTAAAACTGTTTTTTATCCCAAAGTCTTGATTTATCGCCTGCAATAGCTCAATAGTGGTAAGGTTTGGATTAAAGATCAGGGATGTCTTTATATTAGCATCCAATCTCTTGAGGAGAAGTCTGCATAGAGTAGTTTTTCCTGTTCCCACTTCTCCTGTAATTGCCATAAACCCCTTTCTCTCCTTTATCCCGTATAGCAGATTGGAGAATGCATCTTCATGCTTGTGACTAAAATAGAAAAATTGCGTGTCAGGGGTCAGATTAAAAGGAGGAGCAGAAAATTGGAAGAATTCCTTATACATCTTTTTTGCCCAGATTATATAATTAAGTAACTATTCAGCTAATACAGAGCAAGGGGTTCCAAAGATTTTATAATGCGTATGATTATAATAAGTTTATTAAGATACAACAGCATCATTTCAGATTAGGCTCTTAGCTGAATAGTTACTATAATATCCTATATAGATTAATTAATCCATTTTATTAAGTTTGTCAATATTTTTAAATTTTGTGGTATAATAAAATGTTAAATTTTGGATACAAGGTATGATAAGGGATTGATAACATGAAAAAAGTCTGCTTGTTTTTCTATTGTTTAATAGGAATATTATCTATATTTTTCTGTTTAACATCTGTGCCTGTATCAGAGGCTGTTGAAGGTATAAGTAGTGAACATATTAAACAGATAGACAAAAGAATAGAGAGGTTGAAAGAGGATATCCTTAAGTTTAATAAAGATATTCTGGGAAAAGAGTTTTTCAATGATTCAAACCTGATCATTTTTTTGAGCCTTGAGATTATTCATCCATTCAGGCTAATAAAGGCAGAGATTAAAATAGATGGTAACCTGATTCAGGAATATAAGTATTCTGAAAAAGAACAGGACGCACTGACACAGGGGGGGTCTCAGATATTATTTATAGGAAAGGTTGCAGAGGGCGAACATACTCTCGCTATTAATTATCATGGGATTGAACATAATAAAAGACTTATAAGTGAGGATAGGATCAGGTTTGAAAAAAGGAGTATAGCTAAATATATAGAGATTACCATTAGAGATCAGGATAAAAAACCGCATCTTCTTTTAGGTGTAATGGATTTTTCAACTGCTATAGATACAATGGATAAGATGATTTATAAGGTTGTGAAATATTATCAAGAGTTAGATGATTATCTAAACGCAGCTACCATCCTCCTCCTGAATATTCAAAGAGAGACAGATATAAATAAAAAGGGAGAATTGAAATTACTATTGGGAAAATTATATACAGACTGGAGGTTTTATTCTTATGCAATGAAAGTATATAAGGGTATTATACATGAGTTCCCCCCCAACAGGCAGATATATTCCAATAGCTGGTTTTTTATTGGTAAATTATATTATAATCTGGGTGATTTTAATAATGCCCTCTCCTCGTTTTCTAATATAATTACAGACAGGATTGATCCCTCTCTTTTATACGAGTCATGGTATCTAAAAGGAAATATAAGGAATCATTTGCAGGAATATTTAGCTGCCGTTGACATGCTCTCTAATATCCCTGAAGAGAGTCAATATTATCCCTTTGCCCTTTATTCAATGGGACTGTCTTATCTGAACATAGGAGATAATTATTCTGCTGTATTAAATTTCAAAAAGATAACAGATTTAAAAAACAAGAGAGATGAGATTACAAGAAATTTAATTGAAAAGACCCATCTTACATTGGGCTATCTCTTTTTAGAGCAGAATAGATATAAAAAGGCATTAACTGAATTTAACGCTATCCCGGTTGATAGCTCCTTTTTTGACCAGTCACTCTTTGGCATAGGGTGGAGTTTTGTTAAGGAGGGTGAGTTTATAAAAGCCCTTGTAAGCTTTAAAGATCTTGTTGGGAAATATCCTAACAGTCCTTATACAACTGAGTCTATATCTGTAATAGGTTATTGTTATGTAAAACTTAATTCTTATTATAATGCAAATGAAAGCTACTATAATGCCCTGACTTTCTATACTGATAAGATTAAAGAGCTTGAATCAGTAATAGATAATATTGATAAAGATATTCAAAGTGGTGCAATATTTGTTCTGAAAGATTTTCACGATGAAGAAATAGGAATGAAAAACTGGCTACTTTATAGAATACAGCAAAAAAAGGATATCATTGACGATATAAACAGATATGAAGAGATATTCTTTTTTGAGGATTTTTTTAAGGAAATAGTTACTGACCTGTTGAATAAAAAGTGGAATAAATGGAAGATATTATTTCTGGAAAAAGACAGATTACAGAATATCTCTGTAATAAGAGGAAAACTGAAAGAGGCAAGGAACCTGAGAAAGATATCCTTTAATATAATGGAGAGGTCTTTAATTGAAGAATTGAGAAACATAAAGGAAAGACTGGAGGATTTCTCTGTAGAGACTACAATAAGGATAGCCATCAATATGGTTAAAGGAAACACTGACTTGAGGAGGTAAAGGGTGCAGGGTGCAGGTTAAAAGATTTTTTCTGCACCCTGCACCCCTGATAACTACACCCTCTTAATTATTACAATTTACAATCGGGGTTTGGACTTGAAATTTATTATATCGATAATATTGCTATTATCTCTTTTTTCTTGTATTCCCAGAAAATCAAATTATATAATTGACGAGGAAAAGATAAAGAAAGAGGTGAGTGAGATAATAAGCCACCAGCCGCTAAAAAAAGAGAACATCTCTCAGGTAGAGATATTAAAAAGACAGGAAGAATTTATATCTAACTATTTTAACAATAAAAAAAATCTAAAGGCTGATGCTATGCACTTATTAGGAGACCTTTATCGGAAGATGGAAAGAAATAATCTTCTGGCAATCTCTCTGGATCCAGACAGACAGAGGTCAGCAGAGATATATGAAAAGATATTATCCCTCTATCCTGACAGGCCAGAAAATGAGAGTATATTATATCAACTATCCAGTGTATATTGTGAAAAAAGAGATATAGATAAATGCACCGATTTATTGTTTGAGTTGAGAGAAAAATATCCTGAAAGTATTTATATCCTTGAGGCAAATTTCAGATTAGGAGAGATATTTTTTGATGCAGGGCAATTTCGTAATGCGTCAACATTTTATCAGGAATCAATAAAAAAGGAAGACCCATATTTTTATGAAAGGGCTCTTTACAAACTGGGGTTGTCATATTTTAATCTTCAGGAATATGAAAAAGTTATAGATATTTTCCTTTCTTTAATAGATAGAAAGAGGGTTGATGTTGAATATGAGAAAAGATTTGATATCAAAGCCCTGCCCGAGAGTGACAGGGAATTAGTATCAGATGTAATTAATATAACAATATTGGCATTTTCATATATCGGAGACCCATCCAATATAGATAAATATCTTGAGGAGACGGAACATAAGGATTATGAGATAGTCATTTATAAAAAATTAGCTGAATATTATATCAAGGAGAAAAATATATATGACGCAATATCAGTCTATAAAAACTTTATAGAGTTTTATCCCCTTCATGAAGAGTCACCTCTGTTTCAGGCAAAGATAATAGAGTTATATGCTAATGAAGATTTTATTCATCAGGCTAATAAGGCAAGGATCAGACTAATAGAAGATTATAACAGAGAGAGTGACTGGTATAAAAATAACAATGCTAACAGCAGGAGAAAGATAAATGCCATTGTGAAAAAAAACTTAAAAGAGCTGTCACTCTATTATCACTCTCAGGCACAGGCATCTAATTATACTGAAGATTATAATAATGCAATTAATTTGTATAAAAAATTCTTAAGGTATTTCCCGTCTGAGAGAGAGTCAAGTGAGATCAATTTTCTGTTAGCTGAAGCCCTTTACGAGACAGGAGAATATAGAGAGGCGGCAATAGAGTATGAAAAGACAGCATACAAATATCAGACACATAACCATGCTAAGGATGCCGCTTATTCTGCAATATTCTCCATTAAAAAGGTACTGGATGAGGGAAGCATTGATGATGTTGAAGTTGATCTGTATACAGAGAGATTTATCAAGAATTGTGAGAGATTCGCATTATTATTTCCTGATGATTCCAGAACTCCTGATATTGTAATGAAGGCAGGAGAGATACTCTTTGAGAGAGAAGATTATGAAAACTTCAGGAGGTTTGTCTCCAGAGTGATAGATAAATATACTGATACAGACCCTTCTAATCCCATCATCTATAAACTGCAAAGTCTTATTGCTGATAGTCTATTTAAGGAGAAAAAGTATACAAAGGCAGAAGAAGAATATAGAAAGGCAAAGGTATTTATCAAAACTGAAGACCTGAATGAAGTATCAGAGATAGATAGACTCATGGCTTCATCCATCTATAAAGAGGCAGAAAACTCAGGGAAGATGGCAGGACAGATGAGGCTATTGAAGAATTTATAAAGGTATACAAAAAAGTCCCGTCTACTGATATTGCTTCTATAGCCCTTTATGATGCAGGTCTCCTCGCATTAAACAACAGTGATACTGACAGGGCAGTTGACACATTCGCCATTCTCCTGCGAGAGTATCCCTCATCAGGATATATTCAGGAAATACCAAAGGTTATAATAAAGACAGGAGATATGCTCTTTTATTCAGAGAAGTATGATAAAGTCAGGGAGTTTGCACAAAAGGTCATAGGTATGTACAGGAATACCAACTACTCTGACCATTTCATGTATAATATGCAGAGACTGATTGCTGATAGTCTCTTTAAGGAGAAGGAATATACAAAGGCAGAAGAAGAGTATAAAAAGGCAAGGACATTTATCAAGAATGAAGAACAGGAAATGATATCAGAGATAGACAGACTCATGGCTTCATCCATCTATAAAGAGGCAGAAAAACTCAGGGAAGATGGCAGGACAGATGAGGCTATTGAAGAATTCATAAAGGTATACAAAAAAGTCCCGTCTACTGATATTGCTTCTATAGCCCTTTATGATGCAGGTCTCCTCGCATTAAATACTGGTGATACTGACAGGGCAGTTGATATATTCAACCTCCTCAACAAGCATTATCCCTATTCGGAATACACATATAAGGTAACAGTTAAACTTGCAGAGATATATGAGAAAGAAGGGGAGCTTAACAAGGCAGCCAGTATTTATCAAAGACTGGCATTACTCTCCGAGGATGAAGATGAGGCGTCTGATGCAATATTCATGGCAGGACTCCTCTATGAAAAGGCATTGAACTGGGATAAGGTATATACAACCTTTAAGATATATATAGATAATTACGGAAACAATTATGAAAAAGTAATAAAGGCTATGTTTAAGAGGGCAAATGCAAAGCTTAAATTAAACGATCAAAAAGAGGCAAGGAGAATATTCCAATTGATTGTTGATCTATATGGAAACGGGATATATAATAGCTCTAAGTTAAATTACCTATTAGCTAAATCATATTTTATAATCGGCGAATATCTGTTTGATGAGTATAAAGAGATTAGACTTAACTCTCCTCTGGAAGAAAACTTAGAAAAGAAAAACAATCTATTAGAAAAGGTACTGGATTATTATTCTCACGCAGAAGAGTATGATATTGCAGAGATAACAACAGAATCAACCTATAAAACAGGCAGGGCATTTGAGAATTTCAGAGATGCGCTGTTAAAATCAGAGAGGCCATCTGAACTGACTGTAGAACAATTAAATGAGTATAATTCTATATTAGAAGAAGAGGCATATCCATATCAAAAGAAGGCTATTGCTGCATATAAGGCGAACATAAAATTTACCCATGAGTTTGGGCTTTATGATGATTGGATAAAAAAGAGTTATAACAGCCTGTCAAAGATTTTTCCTGTTAGATATCAAAAAAAGGAGCTTGCTGAAATTGTATCAACAAACCTCTCGTTTTAAATTTTTTATTATGAGAAGAGTTATTGGATAATAACAGATTTGAAAGGGATTTTCGGAAAAGAAAGATACAGTGCATTCTTATGCAATAAATTCAGGCTGTTAGATTGCTGGGTCTTTATTATAGCCTTGTTCAGCCTTTTTATATCCATTGGAATGATAGGATGTCTTGATAGTTCTAAAAAGGGGCTTTTAAGACCTGATAAGCTATCAGAAAGAGAGAGAATTGAGATTGCATCAGAGCTTTTCAAGGAAGGACTTAAGTTTCTTGAAAATGATAAGGATGGCAAGGCAATAACTTCATTTAAAAAGGCGCTCGAATATGATCAAAATGTTAGCGCTGTCCATAATAATCTCGGAATATTGTACAAAAGAAAGGGAATGATAGATAAAGCAATAGATGAATATTTAAAGGCTATAGATATAGATCAAAACTATTATGAGGCACATAACAATCTTGGTATTGCTTATAGAGAAAAAGGAGATTTTAAAAAGGCGGAAAAGGAATACAAAGATACAATAGATATAATGCCTCTATTTAAAGACGCCTATCTAAACCTTGGGGTACTATATGATCTATACCTGAATCAGCCTGAGAAGGCATTAAAAAACTACAGAAAATACCTGAAGTTGGGTGGTAATAAAAAAGAGGTAGAGCTATGGATATCTGATCTTGAAAACCTATTGGAGGGATATGATGAGTTTGAATAAGAGAAGGCTAACCCTTTTTATCATCCTGATTATTTTTATATTTTCCCCTTTAAGCAGTAAATCAGAGGATGGAAATCCCGTCTTTGAATCTCAGGATGATTCAAAATTAAAACTCCATGAGACAGAGATTAAAGGGCAGCTTCCGGATAAGCCTCTTCAGCTAAAAGAGACAGAGATTACAGGGAGGATAAGATTTCCAAAGATTACCTCAGAACTGCCATGGCGTGAACCAAAGTTTTTAGGAAAAGGTGGCGAATTGGACAGAAGTTTTTTAAAAGAGATATATACTCCATTAGACCGTGACAGATTTATCTGGGAGTTAAGACAGAGAAGAGATGTTACAAAGAGGTAATCGGTGATAACTCAAAGAAGATAAGAGATATTAAAAATGTATAGGGAATCCGTATTAGAAAATATTGAAAGAGAATCTGAGAAACTTACCCCAAAAGTGTAACCTTGTTAAAAAAGAGAAACTTGACTGGAACAAACTTTATGGGCTTGGAAAAGGGTTATGGGAGGGAGAGAATGCCCAAGAGTATGTTAACCAATTAAGGGATAATAGAGTATGACACTTTCTGATGAACTTTCACAAATCAGCACTATCTTTATAGATACAGCACCCCTCATCTATTACATCGAAGCTCATCCTAAATTTGGTCATATTTCAAAAATACAAATTAATCTATTTTCAAATTGAAAGGAGAAAAATTAATGGATTTTGTAGAGTTACTTGCTAATTTTTTTAAAGGCGGCGGGATATTTATGTATCCAATCCTTTTGATATTATCTTTAGGCACTGCTATTATTATTGAAAAAATGATATATCTTTTGAGATCGGGTGCAAATGGAAACGCACTCTGGAAAGAGATCAGACCATTTATAATATCAAATAAGATAGATGATGCAATTAAATCCTGTGAGAGATCTAATGTCCCATTATATAAGATGCTTAGAACGGGTCTTGTCTCTGCTAAAGATACCGAATCGAGAGAGGATATAGAGAGTTCTTTAGAAGAGACACTCCTTGAGGTATTGCCAAAGTTAGAGAGGAGAACACATTATCTCCCTGCACTCGCTAATGTTGCTACATTGTTGGGACTACTCGGGACAATCATCGGTCTTATTCAGGCATTTCAGGCAATATCTGTAGCAGAACCCTCACAGAGGGCTGCCATACTTGCCCAGGGGGTATCTGTGGCTATGAACACCACAGCATTCGGATTAATAGTAGCGATACCCATAATGTTATCCTATAGTTTTTTGCAGTCACGGACAGTAAAAATAATAGACAGCCTTGATGAATTTTCTCTAAAACTGATAAATCTTATATTTTCAAAAAAGAGGGAAAGAAATGTTTCATAAAACAAGGGCTTCAGAAAGGAGACACAAGATTGTAACAGAAAAGGAGCTTAACATCACTGCCTTTTTGAATCTTATGATCAACCTGATACCATTTCTCCTTATTACGGCTGTGTTTTCACGCATGACAGTGCTTGAAATATACCTCCCCTCTATTTCACAGGAAGATGAAAAACATACAGAGTCACAGATAAAGCCTGAAAAAGAGAGGCTTGACCTCTTTGTATCAATCCGTGAAGATGGCATAATAGTAAGGAACGGCAACTCTCTTATAGAGAGTATCCCCAGGGTCAATGGAGACTATGATATGAAGAGATTATCAAAGATAATCATAAAGACAAAGGGAGAATTTCCTGATGAAGAGAATGTCATAATCATGAGCGAGCCTGATATCTCTTATGATATGATTGTGCAGGTAATGGATGCATGTCGGATGTATGAAAAGAGGATAAACGGACAATATAAAGAGATATTGCTCTTTCCCACAATATCTATTGGAGAGATTACATCATGATAATATCCTCCAGACGACATAAGATATCAAAAGGCAGACTCAAGGCAAAGATATTCAGATTAAGACCTACCTTAAATCTTGTATCCATGATGGATATATTTACCATATTATTACTCTTTTTAATCACATTTGCCGGAGAAGATACGATCCTTCCGACTACAGAAAAGCTCAAACTCCCTCTCTCCACATCAGACATCTCTCCAAAGACTACAACAACAATAATAGTTACCAATGACGACATAATAGTAGAGGGCAAAAAGGTAGAGAGTGTGGCAGATATAATAGACTCTCCAGAACTCTTATTGAAAAATCTCAAAAAAGAGCTAATATTCTATGCAGAGAGGGCAAAGTTTATAGCTAAAAAGAATTCTACAGTTGAATTTCAAGGCAATATCACAATATTAGGAGATAAAAGGATTCCTTTTAAACTGCTTAAAAAGATAATGTTTACATCATCAGAGGCTGATTTTTCTAATATATCCCTTGCAGTTCTCAAAAAAGAGTCAGCAGGATAAATAACAGTAACTATTCAGCTAATACAGAGCAAGGGGTTCCAAAGACTTTATAATGCGTATGATTATAATAAGTTTATTCAGATGTTCAGAACAGGTTTCTATGAGTAGTGAGACCTAATCGCTAATGTGACGCTATAAACTCTTTTCCACCCCTCACCCTAACCATCTTCCCTTAAAATTTAAATCTCTGAGTATATTCTAAGTATATATGGTTAGCCAGTTAAATATTAAAAAATTTCTTGCCCAGGTATTAAGGAGCAAAGTTGGGTGGAGGAGAATAGATGGATACCCGATATCCCCCCACTTATGTAAGAGAATCACCGATATCCCCCCTCTTATGTAAGAGGGGGCAGGGGGAGTTATTCTAATGGAGAGTTATTGCAAGAAATATCAGGGGGAGGTAACCCCCCTTTTCCAAAGGGGGGAGGGAATATAGGGAAGTCCCCCTTTAGCAAAGGGGGATATAGGGGGATTTGTTCTTCGGATTGATATTTACCTTTCCACAAGATATTGGGTAATTGCATCTGTAGTATTAAACGTTGGGACACTACTGACATAATTTATTGGTTTTAAAGGCTAAGATCAAAACTGACACCATTTATCCCCACTACCGTATTTACTATATCAATCTATTTCGTATAAAACTTTTTTTGCTAAAACAGTTGCTGAGTTATTGGGTTCATTAAATGTCATCCGACAGTAACAAGCGTAAGTTACATATGTATCTTTCAAGCAATACTCAGCAACTTCCTTTCTTTTTCCAGAAGCCCACATATTAGATATTTGGTCTCCAGAGCCTGATTTTGTTTCTACTCCAAGAGTGCGTGCCAATACATCTAATTTAATAAAATTGCGGATCTCCCAATTTGCCCA
>JBHHUU010000073.1:0-11528 GCA_046753905.1 Nitrospirota bacterium
AGGTTTATTTAAATAGAACAGCATCATTTTAGTTCAGGTCTCTATGAGTAGTGAGAGCTAATCGCTAAGGTGACGCTATGAACTCTTTTCCACCCCTCACCCTGTATTAGCTGAATAGTTACTATAATTCAATGAATCCTCGAACCCTTGAACCCTATTTTCGGACTAAAAAGATTTTCTATACGATATTTCATTCACCTATTTGCTTGATATATATAGCATCCACTGATAAAGGTATCTGCCATATCTCCCTTATTGATAAAGGAGAGGAATATTTTGTGGATAGTCTGATAGAAAGATACAGTCGTATACCTGTGAGAAATGATGGCGGTTTTAAATTATTAACAAGGGACTTAAAGAGATATTTTGAGGGTTATCCTGTAAAATTCAGATATAATACAGACCTCCTTGAAGGAGGAGAGTTTATGAAGAGTGTCTGGAAGAGATTAATGGATATCCCTTATGGAGAGACAAGGAGCTATCAGTGGGTTGCTGAACAGATCGGTAATCCAAAGGCATGCCGCGCTGTTGGATATGCCAATGGCAAAAACCCCATCCCTATTATTATACCCTGTCACCGTGTAATACAAAAAAATGGTCTATTAGGGGGCTATACAGGTGGAATAGATATAAAAAAGAGACTCCTTGAGATTGAGAACAACAGCTATGATAAGACAGAGGGAATCATTTAAAGGTATATCTTTGCATCTTCTTTAATGCTCTTTTCAGTCCGTTCCCCTGTAGAAGTGCCGCAATATTCACACAGATAATCATAAAGATTGCCGTCAGGAAGGATGAGCAGCAGCCTTTCACGGGTTGGTGTAGCCTTTCTGCATTTGGGACAATACAGGAGTGAGGCGCCAAGTGATTCAAATTGTCTGTTTAATTGATTTGCTCTGTTAATAAAGCTATTATTCCTATTCATTATTAACTATATCTCTTTCCCATTCTTCGAGATTAGGGGTAAAGTATTGTAATCTAATCTTTTTGAATTCTTTATTAGTATAAAGCCTTCTATACTCTTTAATCCCTGTAGTCGTGGAGATATTAAGAAAAATGGCGTCTAATTCCTTTTGACTTCTGCTATGTACCATTGTGAAGATATTATATGGCCAGTCAGGATAGGTTGGCCTGAGATAGCAATGGCTTACTGCCTTAAACGATGTCATCTGTTCTGCAACAGACTCAATAGAAGGCTTTGGAACTATCCAGACACCCATGGCATTTACATTATATCCAGACCTCTGATGATTCAATACAGCAGCAAATCGTCTCATTGTCCCCTTTTTAATAAATTCATCTAATCTCTTTACAACTGTTTGAGGCTCTACCTTATATCCTTTGGCAAGCTCTTCAAAGGGATATCTCACAATAGGCATGTCTTTTTGTAACATACGGATGAATAATATATCCTCTTCAGTAATTGAGTGATTATCTGATAGTTTTTCTGATTTAATATTACTCAAAGAAGATCGCCCAACATCTATATCTTCATTATCATTCATATCCAATGTGAATCTTATCTTAAACAGACGAAGTGCAGGCAGCAATAGGAATCTCACTGCTCCTGCATTTTCTGTTAATATCTTTACGCTTTTCTCTAATCCAAGACTGCTATTAGGCGGAACTGCAATGGTAAACCAGATATTATATATATCGTTTCTGAGATAATTATGACTTACGCCAGGGTGTTTATTTATAACCTCTACGCCTTTATCTATATTATCTGCTGGTATCTCTGCTGCCACAAGAGATGATTCATATCCAAGACTCCTTGTATCAAAGATAGCAGAGACCTGTCTGATAATCTTTTCATACTTTAGTCTTCTAATCCTTTCAATTACTGCATCTTCTGTAATATTGGTCTTCCGGGCAATAGATAAAAAAGGAGTATCTGTAATTGGGAAATCACTCTGTAATATATTAAGGATCTCTCTATCTATAGAATCAATAGACAACATAATCTTATCCTTTTAATACTGGATTACAACTTTTTACCTTATCTTTCAGCCTGTTACCATCTGGTGTATATATACAAAAAGGTTCTTCTGCCAGATAATCGCCTGTCTGACTATACGCACGGGCACGACATCCCTCACATATATATTTATATTCGCATATCCCGCACTTTCCACCAAGGAGATCAGGATTTCTCAAGTTTTCAAATATGTGCGATCCCTTCCAGATAGAAGCAAATGGGGTATCTTTTATATTACCTGCCTTTACAGGCAGATATCCGCATGGGAAAATATCTCCCTTGTGAGAGATAAAACATGTCCCTGTAGCAGCAAGGCAGCCCTTTGTCATGGCAGATAACCTTGACGGATTTATGTCACTCTTATCTATATGTCCAGCCTTCAGCTTAGTGCCTAATGCTACAAATGGCTGTGGTTTAATCCCCATCTTTTTATCCGATATTATACGCTGACTGCGGACACGGAAATAATGTGGCGCACAGGTGGCTTTTAAGTCTATCATCTGAACCGCAGACTGCTCATAAAACCAGTTCAGAATCCTTTCATATTCTTCAACTGGCACCATCTGATCTTCAGAGATATTTACGCCGCATCCAACAGGGACTAAAAGAAATGTATGAAGGGCATCAGCCTCAAGTTTAATTGCAAGATCGAGTATTTCAGGGAGTTCTTTATAATTGTGTCTGGTAATAGTAGTGTTTATCTGCAAAGACATCCCCAATTCCTTTAGATTATTAAATCCTGTTATAGCGAGATCAAATGAACCAGGTATTTTCCTAAATTCATCATGGGTTCCAGCATTGCAGCCATCAAGGCTTATTGAGACCCTTTTAATACCCGCCGCGACAATCCTTTTTGCCATATACCTGGTAACAAGGGTACCATTGGTTGCAAGTGCTATCCTGAGACCTTTGTCTCTCCCATATGAAGCGATCTCAAATATATCTCTCCTGAAAAGAGGCTCCCCGCCAGTAAGGACAATAACAGGAGTGGCAAATGAAGCTATCTGATCTATAAGAGAACAGCACTCCTCAGTTGTAAGATCATCTGGAGAAGATAGTTCGGTTGCTGTTGCCCTGCAATGAATACATCTTAGATTACAACCCTTTGTTGTCTCCCAGAAGAGTATCCTCGGCAGATATTCTTTCTCTAATATATCCATAGTGTTATTATAATCATTAAATAGTCTATATGTCAATCTCCACTTTATCGAATATCCAGGGTGTTGGAAATGTTTGATTGACTTTTTTTTATTATTGGGCTATAGTTTTTTTTGGGGTGGATGATCACGGGTCCAAATACCAGGTCTAAGGTTGAAAAAACCTGGGGCGTCAGGACGAAGACCATAGTGTCCACATTTAATCCCGATTATCGGGAGCGCCTTACCTTCTTTTGTGACATCCACCCTATAATTTCATTTACCTCATACGCTGATAGGGTTAGTCTGTTAAGACGATCTCTGGATGAAGATAAATAGAAAGAAAAAGAGAGAGATATCTATTGGAAATGTACAGATAGGGGGTGATTTCCCTGTTGTTGTCCAGTCCATGACCAATACTGATACAAGGGATATAGTTGCGACAGTTAATCAGATTAAAAGGCTTCAAGATGCTGGATGTGAGGTAGTCAGGGTATCAGTATTAGATAAAGATGCATGCCGATCCATTTCAGAGATCAGGTCTCAGATAGCGATTCCATTAGTAGCAGATATACATTTTGATTATAAACTGGCTTTAGAGGCAATAAAGAATGGATCTGACGCTATCAGGATAAATCCAGGGAATATAGGTTCAAAGAAAAAGATTAGAGAGGTAGTTGCTGCATTAAAGGAGAATTGTCTGCCTATTAGGATAGGGGTAAATGCAGGTTCTTTAGAAAAAGATCTGCTGGATAAATATGGTCATCCTGTACCTGACGCAATGGTAGAGTCGGCATTAAGGCATGTTGCCATATTAGAAGATTTAAACTTTTATGATATGAAGATATCCCTGAAAGCATCTAATGTGAGGGATACAGTTGATGCATATCGTATTATATCTCAGAAAGTGGACTATCCACTCCATATTGGTATATCAGAGGCAGGAACATCATTTTGCGGTATTATCAGGTCATCCATAGGGATAGGAATACTCTTATCCGAAGGTATAGGTGATACAATAAGGGTCTCATTAACTGCTGATCCTGCGGAAGAGGTAAGGGCAGGATTTGAGATACTCAAAGCACTCGGTATTAGGGAGAGAGGTATAAATATAATATCCTGTCCTACATGCGGACGGTCTGAGATAGATGTAATAGACCTTGTTTCTAAGGCAGAAGAGAGGCTATCATTTATAAAAGAACCATTGAATATATCGGTGATGGGGTGTGTTGTAAATGGTATAGGTGAAGGCAGAGAGGCGGATATAGGCATTGCTGGTGGAAGGGGGTCTGGAATATTGTTTAAAAATGGAAAGGTGATAAAAAAGGTAAGGGAAGAAGAGATTATAGATATGCTGGTAAAAGAGATAGATATACTGATAAAAGAGAAAGGATATGTATAAACTATGAAACGATCCATGTTTTTTATACCTACCTTGAGAGAAGACCCTGGTGAGGCAGATATAGTCAGCCACAAACTGATGCTTCGTGCTGGAATGATAAGGAAATTATCATCAGGTATATATACCTATCTTCCATTAGGATATCGTGCAATTAGAAAGGTAGAAAAGATCATCAGGGAGGAGATGGAAAAGGCAGGGGCACAGGAGGTATTGCTGTCTGCCCTCCAGCCTGCCGAGCTATGGAAAGAGACAGGACGATGGGATGAGTATGGAAGAGAATTAATGAGGATTAAGGATAGGCATGAGAGAGACTTTTGCCTTGGACCAACACATGAAGAGGTAATCACAGATTTAGTAAGAAGAGAGGTCAGATCATATAAAGAACTCCCCCTTATCTTTTATCAGATACAGACAAAATTCAGAGATGAGATAAGGCCGAGATTTGGCATAATGCGGGCAAGAGAATTTATTATGAAGGATGGATATAGTTTTGACATGGATAAAGAAAGTGCGGAAGAGACATATAAGAAGATGTATAATGTCTATCAAAATATCTTTAAGAGGTGTGACCTTGATTTTTGCGGAGTAGAGGCAGATACAGGACTGATAGGAGGCTCTTTTTCACATGAATATATGGTTATTGCAGACACTGGAGAAGAGGGGATTGCATATTGCAATAGTTGTAATTATTCAGCGAATATAGATAAGGCAGAGTATAAAACAGGCGATAGCGAAAATAATATCTCCGCAGAGGAGATGAAAGATATGGAAAAAGCAGTTACACCAAGAAAAAATGGCGTAGAAGAGGTAAATCTGGACAAAGATATAGCTGATATCATGAAAGTAAAAGAGGGAGACAGTTGTCCGGAGTGCGATGATGGGAAACTTTCTGTAAAAAGGGGGATTGAAGTAGGACATCTCTTTATGCTTGGAGAAAAATATAGCAAGGCAATGTCTGCAGCCATACATGACAATCAGGGAAAAGAGAAGAATATTGTTATGGGATGTTATGGGATAGGGATAGGGAGAACCATCGCTGCTGCAATTGAACAGAATCATGATGAGGATGGTATTATCTGGCCATTATCTATTGCACCCTTTCATATAAATATAATTCCCCTGAATATAAATAATGACAGGGTGCTGATTACCTCTGAATTGATATATGACTCCTTAAAGGGTATTGGTATGGAACTGCTTCTTGATGACAGAGATGTAAGCCCGGGCGTAAAATTTAAAGATGCAGACTTAATAGGTATACCATATCAGGTGATAATAGGGGAAAGAAACCTTGAAAAGGGAATGGTAGAGTTTAAAAACAGACGAAAAAGGACAGTAGAAAAGGTTACAGTTGATGAGATAATAGATAGGCTCAAGACACTCTTTGATAGAAGGATAAGATAGGTGTCTGGTTGACAGATAGTAAGAATTAAATATGGCATATATTATATAAGGAGGAAAGCATGGTAATGAAAGAGCTGAGAAAAAGGTTGAGAACAGATGTAATCTTTTTGCTATTATTTGTTATTTCCTCTTTTATATTGTTATCATCAGATGGCTGTACAAAAAGGGATGATAGCATTATAAGGATCGGTGTTGCCGGACCCATGACAGGTGATCAGAGTAAGATGGGGATAGACCTGAAGAATGGGATTGAACTTGCTATAACAGAGTGGAATGAGAAAGGCGGGGTATTAGGGAAAAAGATAGAGCTTTTAATAGAAGATGATCAACATGATCCAAAGCAGGCAGTAATTGTGGCAAACAAACTGGTCAATTCTGGTGTGGCAGGTATTATTGGGCACTGGAACAGCAGTGCATCTATTCCAGCGTCAGCAGTTTATTATAAGGCAGGAATTCCGATGATTACCCCTGCATCCACAAATCCAAGATTAACTGAGCAGAAGTTCTTTAATGTCTTCAGGGTATGCGGCAGAGATGACCAGCAGGGTCATATAGCTGCTGATTTTGTTATCAATTCTCTGAAAAAAAAGAGATTGGCTATTCTCCATGATAAGACTACCTATGGACAGGGACTTGCCGATGAATTCAAGAGGTCTATAAAGGATAAGGCTGAAGTTGTATATTATGGAAGTATAATTCAGGGTGACAAAGAGTTTAGAGGTATTTTGACTACTGTAAAGAATGTAAATCCTGACCTTATATATTTTGGCGGTATCTATCCTGAAGCAGGTCTTTTAATAAAACAGGCAAGAGAGTTGGGTCTAAATATGGAAATGATGAGCGGTGATGGTGTAATAGACCAGAAGTTTATTGAGATTGCTGGAGAGGCAGCAAATGGCACATACCTGACATTCAGTCCTGACCCTGCCAAGATACCGTATGCCAAGAAGTTTTTAGAGAAATATCATAAAAGATATGGAGAGCATGGACCATATTCTATTTATGCGTATGACGCGACAAATATACTCTTAAAAGGGATTGCCGATGCAGGAACAACCGATGGAAAAAAGGTCAGTGATGCTATCAGAAATATTACTTATGATGGGGCATTGGGAAAAATAGAATTTGATGAGAGAGGCGATGTATTGGAGTCCCCATATATAGTCTGGGTTACCAAAAATGGAAAGTTTGAAGAATATTGGCAGCCGTAGGGGCGATACCTATGTGTTCGCCCTAATTATTTAATAAGTTTGTGGACTTAATTTTATCATTCCGTTAGTTCCCTCTCCCCCTTGTGGGAGAGGGTTAGGGTGAGGGGTAAATCCTCAAGATATTGGGTAATTACTCTTGAGAGGAATTATGAGAGGGGATAATGTTTTCACAGCAACTGGTAAATGGAGTAGCCCTTGGCTCGGTATATGCATTAATAGCCCTTGGTTATACAATGGTGTATGGCATTCTTGGATTGATCAATTTCGCTCATGGTGAGATATATATGATAGGCGCCTACATCGGAATCATTACACTGGGGGTCTTTACTGCTATTGGTCTTACCTCATATAGTCTTTATTTATCCTTGATTCTGACATTTATTATCTCTGCCTTTTATTGCGGGGCATACGGTATAACAATGGAAAGAGTCGCTTATAAACCGCTTCGCCATGCCCCGAGACTCTCCCCATTAATCTCAGCCATAGGATTATCCATATTTCTACAGAATTATGTAATGATTGCTCAGGGCTCGGCTGATAAGGTATTTCCTCATATCATTCCGGTTGGAACTATAACAATACTTAATGCAAGCATCAGTTATATACAAATCCTTATAATTACTACATCCCTGTTGTGTATGGTATGCCTCCACCTCTTTGTAAAAAAAAGCCTTCTTGGCAAGGCAATGAGAGCTGCTGCTCAGGACAAGACAATGGCAAGCCTGTTAGGAGTGGATATTGATAATGTAATTTCAGTAACATTTATAATAGGGTCTATCCTTGCCTCTGCTGCTGGTGTAATGGTAGCAATATATTATGGATCAATAAACTTCTTTATCGGATATGTAGCAGGGATCAAGGCATTTACTGCCGCAGTGCTGGGAGGGATAGGAAATATTCCAGGGGCAATACTTGGAGGTTTTTTGCTTGGTATCGTTGAGAGTTTTGGGGCTGCATATATCTCCAGTGAATATAAGGATGCCTTTGCATTCCTGATTCTTATACTGGTACTGATCATCAAGCCTACGGGACTTTTAGGAGAAAAGGTATCTGAAAAGGTATGAAATTCTTATTGCTCTCTCTATGGATAGGATTCTTAGGACTTCCCCTTATGGGGGTAAAGAATGCCCTTTTATTAACAATTATCAGTCTTGTCGGGTGCTTTTTACTAAAGTGGTCTATCAACCTGACAGTATCTCCCATATTTCAAAGACGCTTCTCTTATATAAGAGAGAAAACAACCTCATTTAAAAAGAGGGTATCTTCATCTTCATGCTTCAGAGATAACAATCTCTCCTCTTATCCCTTAATTATTCTTCTACTGCTTCTTTTTATTGTGCCTCTCTTTTTAAATAACTATTACATAGATGTGCTCACATTAGCGGGTATATATGTTGTGCTGTCTTCAGGGCTGAATATAGTAGTAGGTCTTGCAGGCTTATTAGATCTGGGGTATATCTCCTTTTATGGAGTAGGCGCGTATGTATATGCTATCCTGTCTACAAGACTCGGGATATCTTTCTGGCTGGGTATCCCTTTAGGAGGACTTGCTGCTGCTATATCGGGTATAATGCTTGGAATAATAACCCTGAGATTAAGAGGAGACTATCTGGCTATTGTCACATTGGGATTTATTCATATTGTCCATCTGATAATGAATAACTGGGATAGTGTTACTAATGGGCCAAATGGAATCCTTAATATTTCGCCTCCACAGATAGGTTCATTTATATTTAGCGAACCAATACACTTCTATTATCTTATATTATTAATTGCAATAATCACAGTCTTTACTATAAATAGACTGAATAATTCTCGAATCGGAAGGGCATGGATAGCTATAAGAGAGGATGAAATAGCAGCAGAGGCGATGGGAGTAAATACCACACAGATGAAGATCATTGCATTTGCACTTGGTGCTGCATGGGCAGGGATTGCAGGGGTATTCTTTGCAGGAAAGTTTGCATTTATATCACCAGAGAGCTTTACATTTTTTGAGACAGTGATTGTCCTGTCAATGGTGGTACTGGGGGGGATGGGAAGTATCCCCGGAGTAATAATAGGTGCTGTCATTTTAATAGTATTACCCGAGACCCTCCGTGAGTTTCAGAGCTACAGGATGTTATTCTTTGGATTGGCTCTTGTTGTAATGATGATATTCCGCCCACAGGGGTTAATAGGAAATCCAAGGAAAAGCATAAAAGTATAATGGATTGAAAAAAGAGTGATTTTGGGAGAATTGCTCGTTTATAAACTTAACAATATAGATTTCTTTACCGAATCGCAGAGAAATGGTCTCAAATTGACTTTTCTTTATAATATAGTAACTATTCAGCTAATACAGAGCAAGGGGGGGTCCAAAGACTTTATCCCATCTTCATAGAGATTGGGTGAAAGTAGATAAAGAAGAGACTTATAATTATAAAGTGGAGAAAAAGAAAAAAATACACACACATTTATTCCTCTTGGCATTTATCACAATAGTTATTGTATTAATATATTCAAATACCCTGCAGAATGAATTCCAGTTTGATGATACATCTAATATTGTAGAAAACACCTATATCCATATTAAGTCCTTATCTCTCCCTGTGTTAAAAGATGCAGCCTTTAACGAGGCTGCATACCGCCGTCCTGTTACTAATGTCACATTTGCCTTGAACTATTACTTTGGAGAGCTTGATGTTTTTGGTTACCACCTTGTCAATATCATTATACATATAATCACATCCATCACAATATACCTGTTTCTGTATAATATGTTGAAGATTGTAGTATACTCCTCACCCTATAAACCCTTTTGGATAGCCCTGATTGCCACCCTGCTTTGGGCAACATCACCTGTACAGACTCAGGCAGTAACATATATAGTCCAGCGTGCGACATCTATGGCAACCATGTTCTATATGTTATCACTGTTGTGTTATATTAAGGGAAGGGGTAGAGTAGGAGTCAGAAGTAAAGGGAGATTAGATGGTCTTCTGTCTTCTGGCTGCTGGCTTCTGGCTTCTCTGTTTTTCGCCTTTCTTGCCTTTGGTACAAAGGAGATATCAGCAACACTCCCACTGATAATTATCCTGTATGAGATATATTTCTTTGCTAAGTTTAGTCCCGTGGCAGTAAAAAAGATATCTCTATATTTTGGAATAATGCTTATTTTATTTACTATGGCAGGGCTTTTATATATAGGTACAGTCACAGATGGCGGAATCATAGAAAGTATAACATCCTTGATAAAAGAGAGGAGCATAGAGGGGGAGGAATTTACTTCAGTAGAGAGACTCATGACAGAATTCAGGGTGGTGATACATTATATTACTCTATTGGTATTGCCATTGCCGTCAAGGCTCAGGTTGATATATAAGTTTACCGTATCACATTCTTTATTTGATCCAATAAGCACATTCATTTGTTTATCGCTTATCATTGGAATAATAGGGTATGCAATACATATATCAAGAAGAAGACCAGTTATCTCTTTTTTTATCCTATGGTTTTTTATAAACCTGGCGATAGAATCCACTGTAATAAGGCTATGGCTGGTATTTGAGCATAGGCTGTATCTTCCCTCTATAGGATTTTTTGTAATAATTGCTATAGGGATAGTAAAACTGATGGATATTGTTAAGTCCAGTCGCAAATCATCTATTCATAACTACTTGTTACCAACTACTTACTACTGCTTTCTTATTGGTATTATATTTTTCCAATCTGTCTGGACATACGAGAGAAATTTCGTCTGGAGGAATGGATTGACCCTATGGTCTGATAATGTAATCAAGTCACCTGATTCCAGTTATGCAAATAATAATTTAGGTGCTGAATATGGTAGAATGGGAGATACAAATAAGGCAATTGAGTTATATAAAAAGGCTATAGTTATTAGCCCAGAATATAGCGAGGCATATAATAATCTGGGTGTTATATATGCAAGGATTGGAGATATGGATAAGGCAATTGAATTATATAAAAAGGCTATAGTTATCAACCCAGAATATAGCGAGGCATATAATAATCTGGGTATTGCGTATGATAAAAAAGGAGATATGGATAAGGCAATTAAATTATATAAAAAGGCTATAGTTATCAACCCAGAATATAGCGAGGCATATAATAATCTGGGATTTATATATGCAAGGCAAAAAAGGCTTGAACTTGCCATAAAATATTACGATATCTCCCTTAAGATTAAACCTGATAATAAAACCACTCGATATAACCTTATTTTTTTATATAATGAAATTGGCATGAGAGATAAACAAATATTATATTTTAAAAAGGCACTTGAACTTGATCCGGATAATGCTTTAACACAAAACAACCTTGGTCTGATATATAAAGAAAACATACATGAACGAGTTGTTCACCCCCGGGGATGAAAATCTATCACCCTCCCT
>JBHHUU010000074.1:0-11285 GCA_046753905.1 Nitrospirota bacterium
TTCAGCTAATACAAAGCAAGGGGTTCCAAAGACTTTATAATGCGTATGATTATAACAAATTTATTCAGATACAACAGCATCATTTCAGATCAAGTCTCTATAAGTAGTGAGAGCTAAACACTAAGGTGACGCTATAAACTCTTTTCCACCCCTCACTCTGTATTAGCTGAATAGTTACACTTGTCTATTTTAATCTAATTTAAAATTTATTTCCACAATTAGGGTCTGTAAAACAATAAGTGTTACAGACCCTTAGCGAATTATCAGGTAATAACCTGAGAATTACTGGTAGGATGTGTTTAAAGATTGACAGAAGATAACAATATTTTATATAATTAAGATTTTAGATTAAGAGGAGGAGGTAAGATGTCAATTACATGTAGGCAACCAAGCATAAAAAAGAGAAAAAGGAGACATGGTTTTTTAGAAAGGATGAGGACTAAGGATGGCAGAAAGATAATAAAAAGGAGAAGAGAAAAGGGAAGAAAGAGACTGGCTGTTTAATTTTATGGATATATAAAAGATTAATATTGTTCGGTGAGATTTGAAGATTCCTAAGATCAGGGGAAATGAGGTAAAAAAGACATTTGAAGATGGAAAGAGGATTAAGACAGTCTATTTTCATTTTATATATAGAAAAAATCTGTCAGGATATACCCGAACAATGATAATTATAGGCAAAAGGTTTGGCAATGCAGTAAAAAGAAACAGAATGAAAAGGGTTTTCAGGGAGGTGCTTAGACTGGAAAAAGAAAATATTATCTCAGGAGTAGATATTATTATACTTCCCAAGAATAAAGCAATGAAAGCAGATTTTCACTTCTTGAGGATGGTATTTAAAGATATTATAAAGAGAGAATCTCTAATACAGATATGAAGAAAATATTCATTAGCATAATCAACTTATATCAGTTGTGTGTTTCACCTCTTTCCTCGCCTGTATGTAGATATATCCCTACATGTTCTGTATATGCTAAAGATGCAATAGAGAGATATGGTTTAATAAAGGGCTTGTTTTTAACAATTCTGAGATTGTTGAGATGCCATCCTTTTCATCCTGGTGGATACGACCCTGTTAAAAAAAATCTGAATTCTAATTCTGGCCTATAGTCTTATTCATATATAAAAAGTAACTATTCAGCTAATACAGAGCAAGGGGTTCCAAAGACTTTATAATGCGTATGATTATAATAAGTTTATGTAATTACCCAATATGTTGGGGGACTTAATTTTATCATTCCGTTAGTTCCCTCTCCCCTTGTGGGAGAGGGTTAGGGTAAGGGGGAAATCCCCAACATATACAACAGCATCATTTCAGATCAGGTCTCTATGAGTATAGCGAGAGCTAAACACTAAGGTGACGCTATAAACTCTTTTCCACCCCTCACCCTGTAATAGCTGAATAGTTATCTTAAAAATTAATTAGATTATTATGAAAATATACATCACCTTAGCTCCTCTCCCTTCAGTGGAAAGGGAAGGATAAGGGGGAATTTTCAAAAGAATATAAATGGAGGTAATATAAATCTGATGGATAAGAGAGCAATATTATTTTTAGTGATATCAATGTTGATACTTATACTTTATCCCTTTTTCTTGGAAAAGATGGGGATAGTAACCAGAAAAGATATTAAGAAAAAGGTAAAAAGACCAATACAGCAACAGGAACAAACCTATTCTATTCCTACTTCTGATGAGACTGTATCAGAGAAGCCTGATAACCGGGATATTGTGATTGCTAATAGTAATGGAATTAAAGAAAAAGAGATAATTGTAGAGACAACACTTTATAAGGCAGTATTAACAAACAGGGGAGGGGTTATAAAGAGATGGGAGTTGAACAGTTATTATACAAAAAATAATAAAGATAACAAAGAGAATGTGCAGTTGTTTTATGAGATGGAAGGTGGGATAAATCCTCTCTCTATCTCAATAGAGAGCAAGGATAACAGGGATAAGTTTCTTTACGGGCTATATATGGTAAATAGAGATGACATATCTCTGGATAATATTAACAGTGTTGGAGAGATCGAGTTTATCTATGTAGATCCAGTGTCAAAAGAGAGGTTGATAAAGAGATTGAGGTTTCATAATGACAGTTATAATGTAGATATTGATATACAAGTTGAGGGTATAAAAGAGGGCTACACAATATATCTTGGCTCGAATTTCGGGATACATGATTGGGGTGGAAAGAGCTATGCGAGATTTGTAGGACCAACTACTTTAGCAGAGGACGCATTTATCAAAGATAAACCTGATAAGATAATAGGAGAGATTAAACATGAGGGAGATATAAGATGGACAGCACTTCAGGATAAATACTTTATAAGTGCCCTGATCCCTGAAGGAGGGGGAGATAGTTCTATTATCAGAAAGGAGGCAGATAAGGTTTTAACCAGTAGTATTAGTATTAAAAACAGTAATGGAGATAGTGGATATAAAAGATCGTTTATACTCTATGCAGGCCCAAAGGAATATGAAAAGTTGAATTCCTTTAAAAACCGATTGGAAGAGAATATTGATTTTGGATGGTTTATATATGGAAGCTGGTTTTTTGTATGGGCAATTGCAAAGCCTTTATTCTATGTATTGAGATTATTTTATCAATTTACTCATAATTATGGAGTATCAATAATACTGTTGACAATGTTAGTCAAGGGTGCTTTTACACCTCTTGCCCACAAAAGCTACAAATCCATGAAGGCAATGCAGTCTCTTCAGCCTAAAATTAAAGAGCTCCAGACAAAATTTAAAGACAATAAAGAGAGGCTGAATAAAGAGTTGATGGAGATATACAAGAAGAATAAGGTAAATCCTTTAGGCGGATGTCTCCCTGTCTTTATCCAGATACCTTTTTTTATTGCCCTCTTTAACATACTGAATACAACAATTGAGTTGCGGCAGGCCCCTTTTATGTTCTGGATAACTGATCTCTCTGCCAAAGACCCTTATTATGTCCTTCCTATTATAATGGGTATAACAATGTTTATCCAGCAAAAGATACAACCGACCTCTATGGAACCAACCCAGGCAAAGATGATGAGCTTCCTGCCCCTGGTCTTTACCTTCTTATTCATAAATTTCCCATCAGGACTGGTCTTATATTGGCTTGTTAACAATCTCCTGACAATAACTCAGCAGTATATTAGCATGAGATATGTTGAAAAAAGTGCATAGAGACAAAACTGATACTATATGTGCTGTATCTACACCTGTAGGAGAAGGTGGAATAGGCATAATCAGACTGAGCGGAGATGAGGCTATTGGTATAGCAGGTAGGATATTTAAGGCAAAAAATGGAAATTCTATAGAGGATATCCCGACACATACTATTAACTATGGATATATCATTAACCCTGAAACAGAAGAGGTGATTGATGAAGTCCTCTTAAGTATAATGAAATCTCCAAAGAGTTATACAAGGGAGGATATGGTAGAGATAAACTGTCATGGTGGAATATTGCCGCTCAAGAGGTCAATAGAGCTATTATTAAAATATGGCGCAAAATTGGCAGAGGAGGGAGAGTTTACAAAGAGGGCGTTTCTAAATGGCAGGATCGATCTTACACAGGCAGAGGCAGTAATAGACCTGATCAGGGCAAAGAGTGAATCTTCTTTTAAACTGGCTTTAAACCAGTTGACAGGCAGATTATTCAGGCATATAAGAGAGATTAATGATTCTCTGGTATATATTCTTGCCAATATAGAGGCAGATATAGATTTTTCAGAAGATGATATAACCACCCTGTCCAAGGGAAATACCCTCATAGATATAAAGAGATCACTTAAAGAAGTAGAGAGATTAATTGATACCTCCGAAGAAGGAAGGATATTGAGAGATGGGGCTGTATGTACAATAATTGGAAGGCCTAATGTTGGAAAATCAAGCCTTTTAAATACATTGATGAGAAAAGATAGGGCTATTGTTACTCATATTCCGGGTACAACAAGAGACACAATAGAAGAGTTTATCACAATCAGGGATATTGCCGTGAAGATCATTGATACAGCAGGAATCAGAGAGGCATACGACCCTGTGGAGGAAGAAGGGGTTAACAGGACATATAAGGCTATTGAAGAGGCAGATATTATACTGCCTGTAATAGATGTAAGCTGCAGCCTTACAGAGGAAGATAATATCTTAATAGACCGAGTCAGAGATAAAAAAAAGATATTTATATTAAATAAGATTGACCTTCCTCCTGTAATAGAAGAGAAGTGGGTAAATAATGGTGATCCAATTGTAAAGATATCAGCCCTACATGGCAGTGGTATTGAGAGATTAAAAGATGTGATATACAGGATGATATCATCAAACATAGACGTCTCAACTAAAGAGAGCATAATTATAACAAGTCTCAAACACAAAGAGGCATTAAAAGACACAGCCGCATCTCTCCACAGTCTTATCTCATCTATAGAAAAGAGACTGCCGGCAGAACTTCTCGCCATAGACCTGAGAGAGGCAATAAATAGCCTTGGTAGAATTACAGGCACTACTACATCTGAAGATATTCTGGATGAAATATTCAGTAAATTTTGTATCGGCAAGTAGGGGCAGACCTATGTGTCTGCCCTCTGCATTTTCTGTGTCTGCCCTCTGCATTCGCTATGTTGATTTTTTTACGAAACATGATACCATGTACATAAAAATGGACATAAAGGAGGGAATGATGAAAATAATTAATGCAACCGATGCACGGAGACAATTCTTTAACCTTATTAAACGTTCCGTAAAAG
Organism: Nitrospirota bacterium; assembly: GCA_046753905.1. Taxonomy (GTDB): domain Bacteria; phylum Nitrospirota; class Nitrospiria; order JBHHUU01; family JBHHUU01; genus JBHHUU01. Next base: position 4,744 of record JBHHUU010000074.1, read on the forward strand.
GACACGAGGAATTCAGAATAACTCATAAAGATGGAGATGCCATCTTACTCTCTGATGAGGATAAGGTAGTTACTCTTATCGCCTCTCATATCAAGATCGCATAGTTTACAGCATTGATGAAGATAAAAAGCGTATTTATATATAAAGGGCAAAGACCCATTACAGACCCTAACCTATGTGTCTGCCCTCATTCTCCTGATTTTATATTGACAAAGGATTGAGAAAAAGGTTGACAATATATGGTGGTTTAATATATATTTTATATCTACTGTATATATTTCTGGGGTTTGCTCCAGACAGCCTCTGTCTGTAACTATAAAGATAAAGAGGTATACAATAAGGTGAGAATCAAACAGTTTGGGGATTGATGGGAAATACTATTTTCCCCCCTTTAACTAAAATGATTCCTTAAGCTTAAATCTTATTATTGTGTTAACCCTAAAAATGCAGTTGAAATCTATTATCACTTGAAACCTGTTTCTGACAGACAGGTTGATGGATCAGTGTGTGATAGTGATTCCAACTCTATTTTCCGGGTTAAAAATCTAATGTTTTTAGAAAGGAGGTGAGTTTAGAATATGAAAGAGAAAAGTAGAATTATAAGGCCTGTATTAATAATAGGTTCTCTTCTTTTGTTACTGATGGCTGTTCCTTATGTAAGCATGTTAGAGGTAGCCGAGGGTGCCCCCTCTATAGATAGGGGTGACAAGTTATTCCACAGTGAGGATGTAGAATGTAATAATTGTCATAAACTTGATGGTAAGGGTGGCAGCAAGAAGAAGAAAGAACCAAATCTTAGTAACATAGGTTCTCATCTAACTGCAGAGCAGATAAAGGCAAAGATAATGGATCCCTGTAATTTTATGGCAACAGGGTTTAAGGATGCATATGAAGAGGAGGTAATGCCAACTAACTTTGCTGAACTTCTCTCTGAGGAGGATATAGAGTCAATCGCGGCATTTCTTGCAACACGAAAGGATACTTCTGTGAACACGCCAAAGCCAATTCCACAAAGTGACTGCTGATATTAGTAGCGATTCTCTTTTTTATCTAAAAAGGGTCGGTTTTAAAAACCGACCCTTTTTATTTTTCTTTCTTATTTGATAACGATAAAGTACAAAGTAGCTATTCAGCTATTACAGGGTGAGGGGAGATTTTCATGTCTTGGGGGTGACTCATTAGAGTCATGAATGTTTAAATGTTTAGAACAAAATGGGAGTATTAAAAGCCAACTTACCACCGCCTCTGGCGGTGGTAAGTTGGCTTTTATCAATAGTCAAAAAATCCTTTGCCTGCCTTTACTCCTGTATGCCCTGCATCCTTCATTCTCTTTAACATTGGGGCGGGCCAGAATCTGTTTCCCAGCTCCTTCCTGTATCTCTCAAGTTCTTCCAATATTACATCTATCCCTTTCTGATCAGCATAATGGAGGGGTCCTCCTCTTTCCTGTGGAAAGCCTGTCCCTGCCATCATTGCAATATCTATATCACCTGCACTGGAGACACCCTCCTGAAGGCATATTACTGCCTCATTTATCATAGCCAATAAAAGACGGTCTGGAGAGAAATAACTCTTTTTGTCTCCCTTCTCTTTCTTTATCTTATCAATAATATTAGGCAGAATATCTTTTTTACCCTCTTCATAATTATAAAATCCTTTTCCGCTTTTTGTTCCTAAGATATCTGCCTTAACCATCTCTGATAATATCTCTGCCACCCTCATCCTATCTCCATAAGAGTCGTATAATATCTTTGCCACCCTTGCTGATATATCAATGCCGATCATATCACACAGAGTAAATGGACCCATCGGCATCCCGAATGATACCATCTCATCATCTATCTCTTTTGCCGTTGAAGCACCTTCCTGGAGGGCAAATGCTGCTTCATTAAGGTATGGCATCAAAAGACGGTTGACCAGAAATCCGGCACATTCCTGAACCCTGATAGGTATTTTTCTTAAACTCTCTGAAAAATTAACCAGATCATCAACGGTTTCATAAGATGTAGACAGACCAGGTATAACCTCCACGAGCTTCATTACATGTGCAGGATTAAAAAAGTGCATGCCGATAACCTTATCTGGTCTCTTTGTAGCTCTTCCAATAGCAGAGATGGACAAAGATGATGTGTTTGTAGCCAGTATCGTCCCTTCAGGGCAGACCTTATCAAGTTCCTTAAATATATCTCTTTTTACATCTATATCCTCAAAGACCGCCTCAATAACTATGTCAACATCCCTGAAGTCATTATAATCAGTGGTTGAAGCAGTAAGTAATAGCTTCTGCTCCATCTCAGCAGGCGTCATCTTACCTTTATCCACTCTTGACTGATATATCTCTCTGATAGTATCCAGACCCTTCTTTGTCCTATCCTCATCTATATCTTTGAGCACAACAGGTAGTCCTGAATATGTAATTACCTGGGCAATCTGTGCCCCCATTTTCCCTGCACCAACCACTCCAGCCTTATAGATATACATATATTACCTCCTCTCCAATACCATTGCTGCACCAATCCCACCGCCTACACACAGAGATGCCACGCCTAATGAGAGTCCTCTTCTCTTCATTTCTTTCAGGATAGTCAACACAAGCCTTGTACCGCTCATTCCAACGGGATGCCCAAGTGCTATTGCCCCTCCATTTACATTTACAATATCTCTGTTGAACTTCAGAGACCTTTCCACAGATAGGTATTGGGCTGCAAATGCCTCATTGACTTCTATCAACTGCATATCTTCAAGTTTAAGCCCACCCTTTTCAATCGCCTTTGGGATAGCAAAGGCAGGACCTATTCCCATCCTGTTAGGATCGACTCCCACAAAGGCATAAGAACGGATATAGCCGAGTGGCTCATAATTTAATTCCCTTGCCCTGTCAGATGACATCACAAGGAGAGCAGCAGCGCCATCATTAATAGGGCAGGAATTACCAGCAGTAACAGTTCCATCTTTTCTGAATATAGTCGGATAGAGGGATAGCTGTTGTCCTGTCAATGCAATATTCGGACCTTCATCCTGGGCAAATATCTCTGGCATTACCTCTCTCCCCGCAGCCTTTTTAGGCACACTGACAGGGATGATCTCTTCCTTAAATTTTCCCTCCCTGATTGCCCTGAATGCCTTTTTATGGCTCTCTACTGCGAATCTGTCCTGTTCTTCCCTTGATATCTTAAAGTCATTGGCAAGATTTTCGGCAGTCTCTCCCATGATCTTACCACAGAATCCATCTGTCAGACCCTCCCACAGAGAATCTATCATCTCACTATGCCTTAATCTCTTACCCCACCGCATATCTCTTGATACATAAGGTGCCCTGCTCATACTCTCTGTACCACCAGAGATCTGAATATCCGCATCCCCACATATAATATTCTGATACGCATTGACTATGGACTGCATACCTGATGAACAGTTCCTCTGCACAGAATATGCAGGTACCCTTATAGGTATCCCTGCCATCAAAGAGATCACACGGGCTACATTAGTTGCATCACTATACTGCCCCACACATCCAAATATCACCTCATCTATCAGTTCTACATCTATATTAGTCCGCTTAATCAGCTCCCTTATTGTAATCTCTCCCAATTTATGAGCTGTTATATCCTTTAACGCACCTCCAAAATTACCTATAGGTGTCCTCACTCCATCTATTATCACAACCTCTTTCATTTATCCTCCTTCATACATAGTAGTAATGCAATCATTGATTTTTCATCTCTTCTTCTAATAATTTTCTCCGTAATACCTTTCCTATCATGGTTTTTGGCAGTTCCTCTCTGAATTCTATCATCTTCGGTACCTTAAACTTTGCCAGATTTTCTCTGCAAAACTCGATAATCTCATTCTCTGTAGCAGATTCTCCCTCTTTCAGTACAATATATGCCTTGATTATTTCGCTGCTGAACTTTTCAGGGATGCCTACTATTACAGCCTCCTTAATTTTGGGATAGCGGTATAAGACCTCTTCTATCTCTCTTGGATAGACATTTTCTCCAACAGTCTTGATCATATCCTTTTTTCTGTCCACTATATAAAAATATCCTTCCTCGTCCATTTTTGCCATATCACCTGTAGAAAGCCATCCATCTTTGAGTACTGCATCTGTCTCATCCTGCCTGTTCCAGTACCCCTTCATCACCTGAGTTCCCCTCACCTGAAGTTCGCCCACCTCTCCGACAGGAAGAACTTTCTCACCATCTTTCATATCTATGACCCTTGCATCTGTATCAGGAAAAGGTATGCCGATACTTCCCTTTTTCCGTTTACCATAGATAGGATTGGCATGGGTTACAGGTGATGCCTCTGTGAGACCGTATCCCTCTACTACTCTTCCTCCTGTAAGCCTCTCAAATTCCTCCTGCACCTCTAATGCAAGCGGACCTGCTCCGCTGATACATGCCCTGATGGAAGAGATATTAAAGCTATCAACATTCGGATAATTGTTTATCGCAACATACATTGCCTGAACTCCGGGGAAGGCAGAAGGTCTGTATCTATCAATTGCCTTCAAGACATCTATGGTCTTGAATTTTGGGAGGAGGATCATAGCAGAGCCAAGCAGTATAGAGAGGTTCATACAGACAGTCATTCCATAGACATGAAAGAACGGGATAACCGAGAGGATCTTTTCCTCTCCCTCCTTTAAATCCCACATCCATCTGCGGCACTGATATACGTTTGTTACAAGATTTCTGTGAGTAAGCATAACGGCTTTAGGTATACCAGTTGTACCGCCAGTATACTGTAAAAGTGCAATATCATCAGGCTCAACCATAATTTCAGAAAAATTTACATCAGATTCTCTAAGTATCCCGACAAAGTCATAGATAGGAGGTATCCTTTTTACCTTAATCCACTGTCCCTCTTTCCTTGCCTTAATAGGATATAATAACTTAAGCAATAGAGGGAGATAGTCTTGTACACCTGTCAGGACTATATTCTTAAGAGGAGTTCTCTTTTTTATATTTTCTATCCGTGGATAGAAGATATCAAGAGCGATTATGGTCTCTGCACCGGAATCTGCTAATTGCTCTTCCAGCTCTCTCTCAACATAAAGAGGATTTGTCTGAACTGCAATCGCACCCATCTTCAACGTACCATAATAACTGATCACTGCCTGAGGCAGATTGGGAAGCATTATAGCCACCCTGTCACCACTTTTTATTCCCAGTTTATTTAAGGCATTCGCAAACCTGTTCGTAAGGTCATTCAACTCACTATAAGTTATGAGGGTCTTATAAAATATAACAGATGTCTTCTCTGGAAATCTTTTTGCTGATTCTGAAAGGATGGCGTGGAGTGGAATGTCAGGATAGTCTAAGGAGTGAGGAACCTCCTTTTCATAATTATTCAACCATATACGTTTCATCTAAGATAATCCTTATCTTGAAAGATTTCTCACTACACTCCGTTCTGTTCGAAATGACAAAAAAGGTATTCCGTAACAGACTGTTGAATGTTTTTACGATATGCACCTTTGCAGTTCCACGTGACAATTTTCATTTTGATGCTTCTTTAAGGCATAACAGCCGCCGTAGCCTGTTAACGTTACTTCAAATTATCCTTTAATCTTTGAGGAGGATATTATTTATTTTATCCTCTATCTCTTTTATAATTTTACCTGCCTCATCATGTTTTATATTTGTGGTTACTGCCTTTCTGAATTTGTTTTTGATTATTAGATCAGAGTTGAAATCCTTTTTTTCCATTATAGGACTTAAAACAAGGTAATCAAGATATGCAGTTTTGAATTTTGCATTTGCCTTTTCTTTATATTCTGATGATACCTTCATGAAGTCTATCCCATTTCCAAAAAGGTCTTTCATATCAAGTATTATCAATTTATATGTGAATCTGATGATCTCATCATCATTTTTATCTTTAAGGGATTTCTTTAATCGGGATTCTATATTCATCTTGTATTTTTTGTCAAGATTTGCTATTAAATTACTTGTCATATCTATGAGTTTTCCTATCTTTTCATAATCCTTCCTTCTCTGATATTTTAAAATATTTTCAAATATCTTATGTGATGGAATTATAAGATTATCTCTGTATGTCTGTCCATATCCAATGCAAGGCATTAGAGAGGATATTATTGAAAAGATAAATACAACTGACAGAATTATATATATCTTTTTCGATTTCATAAACTTAACTCCTTGTTCAATAGTTGACAGATTCTAAAAAGTTGACAGGCTATGTCTCTAAAAATCTGCTATTGCCTGTAACATATATCCATTATTGTCAAGACTATTATTGCTCTCATCTGTAATCTGGTATTCAGCCTTGAATTGCAGATGCTGATAGGGAGAATAGCCTAATCCTAAAGTAAATCTCTTATACCTGTTATTCTTACCATTTATATCACTAACATCATATCTCAATACAGGCTCTATAAAATTGATGTTCTTCTGGTCTCTTATGACCTTATATGCAAACTGTATATAAGAACCAGATGCCTTCGCTTTTACGCCCACCTCATCATCCCCTCTTCTCTTCATATACTCACCCCTCAGATCAAGATCATCTGTGAT
>JBHHUU010000075.1:0-11257 GCA_046753905.1 Nitrospirota bacterium
TATTGAATTACTGGAATAGGGAGGGTGATAGATTTTCACCCTCGGGGGTGAACAATTCGTTCATGAATGTTTACTTACTTAGATACAACAGCATCATTTCAGAACAGGTCTCTATGAGTAGTGAGAGCTAAACACTAAGGTGGACTGATTTGTCAAGGCCACTTTTTTAAAAGTGAACGGGTTTGTCAAAACCATTTTTTCTATAGATACTTCATTAATGTTTTCTGTAAAATATACTATTATATATTATTCTTACCTTTTCTGTATAAGACCTGTATTCCTTTACAAACTCTTCATTAGCCTTTTTACCCTTATATCCAAGTCTCTTTATCAATTTTTGCAATTCCCCTGTATCTTTAGGAATAGTATGAGTTTGCTGGTCATGGACTATCTGAATCCTGTGTTCTACCTTCCTCATAAACCTGTATGCTGCTGAGAGATCACAATATTCCTCTTCCTTTAAATAACCATTCTTATATAATCTTTTTATGCCTGACAAGGTATTGTTGTCTCTTATTCTGTTGTCCTGCCCTCCATATAATAATTGAAGGGTTTGAACAATAAACTCTATCTCCCTTATACCTCCATAACCCAGTTTGACATGAGTATGTCTCAATCCTTTAACATTAATTTTTTGATCGATCCTCTCTTTTATACGACGTATATAAAATATCACAGAATCTAATTGAGAGATATTGTAGATGATTGATTGGATTATCTTACTAAACCTTTTGCCAAGATGCTTATCACCTGCAGAAAATCTTGCTTTTATTAATGCCTGTCTCTCCCATATTTCACTATGAGACTTATAATATCTCTCATAACTCTCTAATGATCTGACCAATGCACCTCTCTTTCCTTCAGGCCTTAATCTCATATCCACACGATAACAATTTCCCTCTTCAGTTATCTCGCCAACACCCTTTAATATCTCCTCTCCTAATTTAATAAAAAATAGGTTATTGCTTATCCTTTCATCTTCCCCTCCAGATGTTGTCCCATCACTATCATAAATAAAGATAATATCTATATCAGAGCTGAAGTTTAATTCCCTCCCTCCTAACTTTCCAAGTGAAATAATAGCAAACTTACCCTCTATATCTTTATCATCTCTTTTATACATAGGTACCCCGTATCTCTTTTTCAGTTCCGTATAACAGATATTGTATATTACCTGAAGCATCAGGTCAGCAAGATTTGACAGCTCTTTTGTCACTTTTGCTACATCAATCCCCTTAAAGATATCCATGAGACCTATCCTTAACATCTCTCTCCTCTTGAACCTCCTGATAGCATTCAACTTAGACTCATAAGTGGAGAGAGATGAGACCATAGCGTCTATTTCATGCCGCATCTTCCTTAGTGGTTTGCCCTTTATCCCACTTTCTAATAACCACCATAGATATTCAGGGTTTCTTATTAATATATTCGATAGAGATTGGCTATGACTGAATAAAACAGCACATAACTGAAGCATTCTTTTATTCGATTTAAACAGCATAAAGATCGTGCTCATATCAAAGACAGCAGACGAGAATCTTTCAAAATTTATAAGACAGGCATCAGGGTCAGGTGAGTTGCTCACAGCATGTAAAAAGGGGATGATTGTTTTAGCAAACAATCTTTTATGGTAAGGCTCTCTTGCAATAAATTGAATCGTTCTATAAACCCTCTGAACATCCTTAAAACAATATGGTGACAGGATATCTGCAACCTCTTCTTTGATCAGATAAGGGGTAAGGAGAAGGTCATTCTCATCTGGTCTTCTCTCTTTCATTTGAAAATCCCCCCTTCCCCCCTTTACCAAAGGGGGGTTAGGGGGGACTTTCATTTTTGTTTGTGCCGATTGATCGGCATGATTGTTTTATTAACATGATAAATAGTCATGGGGCAAAATAAATTACCCCCTTAACTTATTATTTACAACCTACAGGTCAAAGTAAAGGGCGAATTCATGAGGGTGAGGACGAAGTCTTATGGCATCAATCTCCTTTGTCCGTTTAAAATCAATCCATGTCTCAATAACATCTTTTGTGAAGACATCACCCTTTAATAAAAACTCATGGTCTTCCTCCAGGATATCAATGGCATTCTCAAGTGAACCAGGAATAGATCTGACATTGGCAACATCTTCAGGTGCTAAATCATAGAGGTTTTTATCTATAGGTTCAGGAGGATCTATCTTATTTAAGATACCATCTATCCCTGCCATTAACATTGCGGGAAATGCAAAATATGGATTACAGGTGTTATCAGGTGTCCTGAATTCTATTCTCTTTGAAGCTTCGCTCTTTGAGTACATTGGAATACGAACACATGCACTTCTATTTCTCTGGGAATATACAAGGTTTATAGGAGCTTCATATCCCGGCACCAATCTCTTATAAGAGTTTGTAGTAGGAGCAATAAAGGCACACAATGTCGGAGCATGTTTTATTATTCCTCCAATATAATAAAGAGCTGTCTGACTTACATCGCCATAATTTCCTAATTGAAAGAAGACATTACTATTTTCCTTCCAGAGGCTCTGGTGGGTATGCATACCAGAACCATTATCCATAAATATCGGTTTCGGCATAAATGTAACTGTCTTATTATGTCTCCTTGCCACATTTTTGATTATATATTTGTACTTCATTACATTATCAGCGGTTTTTAGCAATGTATTATATCTCATATCTATCTCACACTGACCACCTGTTGCCACCTCATGGTGATGCACCTCTGAAATAACACCAACCTTTTCTAAAGTAAGTACCATTTCGGAACGAATATCCTGTAGTTTATCTGTTGGAGGAACAGGGAAATAACCCTCCTTATATCTGGGCTTATATCCAAGATTAGGACATTCCTCTTTACCAGAATTCCAGCATCCTTCACTGGAATCTAAGAAGTAGTATCCATAGTTATAACTCTGGTCAAATCTCACATCATCAAAGATAAAAAACTCACACTCAGGTCCCCAGTAACTGAGGTCAGCAATGCCTGTGCTTTTAAGATATCTCTCTGCCTTCTGTGCTATATACCTTGGATCTCTTGAGTATGGCTCACGGGTAATAGGATCCTTGATATTACATATCATACTCAGGGTTGGTATTGATGGAAATGGATCCATTACAGCAGTATCCGGGTCAGGAAAAAGAAGCATATCGCTCTCATCAATGGTCTTAAATCCTCTGATGCTGGAACCATCAAATCCAACCCCATTTTCAAAGAGATCCTCTGTAAGTTCCTTAGCGGACATAGAAAAATGCTGCCAAAGGCCGGGGACATCTGTAAATTTTATATCTATCATCTGGACATTATTCTTCTTTGCAAATTCTATAATCTCTTTAGGTGTCATAGTTATAACTCTCCTTTCCTTAAAATCAAACAAAAATTGATTGTTATGTTACCTCATTGTAACACTCTATCTTTAACAGAGAAAATTATCTGTTACTAAATAAATACACGTTCATGAGCAAATTTGCTCATGAACGTGTATAAAAATCTATCACCATCCCCTTTATCCCCTCCCATCAAGGGAAGGGAAAGTTCCCTCTCCCCTCATGTGAGAGGGTTAGGGTGAGGGGGGTATTGTTATAGTAAAAAGGACACCATTGTCTTTTACACGGTTCCGCTTATTTGAGTTTTTCTGTCTGAATAAAAATAACCGTATCTGAACAATTATGTCTAAAATATATCAAGAACAAGTATGTATTGCAAGTAAAAAAACCATTCCCAGTGATTCATGGTAAGTCAAGTCAAAATACCAATAAAAAGCCTGGCAAGAGAGGCCAGTTCTGTTAAGTTTTTATCTGACGACATTAATATATCATCAAGCTCATGTGGTGTTAGCTCTTTTTTGTATGTTTTTGTCCAATCAGAAAGCATATCCCGCGTTACTTCTAAATGAAACTGCAGCCCATACACATTCTCTTTTATGCGAAATGCCTGATTCTTACAAAGTAAAGATTCTGCAAGGCGCACTGCCCTCCGAGGAATATCAAATGTGTCTGAATGTAGTTGAAAGACTTTGAATTCATCAGGAAACATTGAAAATATTTTATCGCATTTGCCTTTATCTGTAATCTGAACTTTATGCCAACCCACTTCACGACTTAATCCTTTATAGACTCTTGCACCAAATGCCTTAGCAATCAACTGTGCACCCAGACATACCCCCAGTATAGGTAAATTTCTCTTCTCCGCCTCTCTTATCAAACTTATCTCCCACTCTAAAAAGGGATATTTATCCACCTCATCCACATTCATTTGTCCGCCAAGAATAATTAAAGCGTCATATTTATTTATATCTATACTCTTATAATTATCTTTATATAGCTTAAGATATTGCAATCTGAACTTATCTTTTGTTCTCAAAATATCTGCAAAAATACCCGGTCCTTCACATGCAATATGCTGCAATACTAAAATAGTGTTCATAATTATGCCTTAAAAATTAAATGTTGTCTGTAAATAGAAAAAATCAGCATCATCATCGGCACCAGTTTCTTTTAAAAACTTACCTGCTCCAAAATGTGAATAGCCGGATAAAATCTGGATATTCTTACGCAATCTGTATTTCAGCATAAAATCAATATCTGAACCTATGCGGGTGTCTACATCAGGGTTTGCGGCTGTTCTTACTGCCTTTCTGGCTACGTTATAATAGGCATCAGAGGTTTCATCAAGATTAATAATATGAAAATCAGCCTGAAGGTACAGTTTATTAGCGGGCTTAAGACTAAAATTGAAACGATAGTTATTCAAATTCTGTAAACTTGCCCTGTCCATATATCCATAGTGCAAATGATTAGTTGGCCAGAGATTATCAAAGGTATTTCTCTCACCATCACTAGAAGATTTATCACCGCTGGCAAAATCCCACTCCAGACTCACACGGGGTTTTAAACCATGGTCAACGCTATAACCTAAAATGCCGATAATTGCATAAGCCTTTATATCCAGAGAGCCGAAATCACCAAACTGACGGGCATACTGAATGAGATAATCAAACCCGTTCAGGTTACTCCCTTTAATACGAAAGCCAATAGTAGATTCGGTCATTTCACTTGAGCCCGCATGACCAAAGTTTATATCCTTATTGATATCGCGCAGGAAATAGTAAAAGTCAAGATTATGCCTGTCAATGGCTGTATACTTAGCCCAGAGACCATAGAGGGTATCATCTTTATCCCATCTGTTAAAGTTATTATCGTCGCTGAGCACCCTTTTGGCGGCAAAGGCATCAATAGTGTAGGTCTTTGCTTCATAGAACAGCTTTAGCGCATCAAAATTGTAGGCAAGATTCGACCAGTTAAATCCACCCAAAAGCCGCTGATCACCATAAGAAAGCTCCTGCCTTCCCAGACGCAATGTCCACCCCGCAGAGGTATCCATCATATCAACATAAGCCTGACGAACAGCTATTCTGTCCTCAGAGGCAGGAGTAAAAGGAAATTCTGATTCCAGAATGCGGGAGTCCTGCAATTGTACAAAAGTATGCAAGGAATTATAAGGAGCATAGTCAACATTAATACGGGTTCTTAAAAGATGAATGTCCTGATTATCATCAGCAGAATCATCAAAATCAAAGTTGTCCCTGAGTTCTAGTCTATACCTTAATTGTCCACTTATGTTTAATTTATGCGAAACAGGCTCTGGCAGATAGTCATTAATCTCAGCCATAACATCTGTAGTTATATAAGACGAGAGAAAAAATATTCCTAAGTATAAATAAATAATACACCACATTTTATCTTCCTATTCGTTTAATCCCTCATCTGCCTTTAGCAGGCAGTTTTAACGGGGTAAAAATATCCTGGGTTATACAGGTCTTTTGCAATCTTTATTTCAGAATTTAGATTTACACCTTCGGTGACTTCCCGGGTAAAGTCTTTAAGTCCGATGCGGTCTATAATATATCCTAAATGCTCTTTGGGGAGATCATGGTCAATATACCTATGGATAAAGAGATAAACATTCTTACATATCCCCAAAACAACATCCTCTTCTGCACATTCCATAAATGTATTGGCAAGTCGGGGGTTACTCTTTCCTGTTCTGCCTCCTATAACTATACGATAAATCCGTCTTCCGCGGGAAAAAGCCCCTGCTGGGCATTTTAAGATACATTCTCCACAATTTAAACAATAGTTTTCATCACGAATTATTTTGTAATTCTTCATGCTCAGGGCATTGGTCACACGCAAACGGCAATTATCTATACATGCCTTGCAGCCGATACATCTGCTGCTGTCATACTTTGGAATGACCCCGGCTATTATTCCTATATCCTGTACATGTGCCTTAATACAATCATTAGGACAACCGCAGACTGCTATTTTAAGGTGATAGTCATTGGGATAAATTGCTTGCTCTATTTTTCTGGCTAAGGCAGTGGTATCGCAATTAGAAAAACAGCATACCCTGTCTCCAATGCAGGCAGAAACATTCCTTGTGCCTGCTGAAGGATAACCTTCCTCTGGTTTCTCTAAAATAATTCCGCTTTCTGCCTCAATATCATAAACCATCCCAGCCATAAATTGTTTTATCTCTAATAATTGTGATAACTTCACACCGGGAATCTCAAACCCCTGACGAATGCTTAAATGTACGCTTCCATCTCCAAAATTCTGAGCCAACTTTTTTATAGTATCAAGATATCCGGCATTTAAATTCCCTCCGGGTATTCTCAAGCGTATCGCGCTTTCACCCCGCACCTTAGAAATACGAAAGGCATTCTTTATTATTTTTTTAGTATTATACATTATTCCCCTTCTTTATAAGTAGCAATACAATAAAATCCCCCCACAAAAAAGCTGCCTCCTATAATGTTACCCATAGAGACATAGAACAAGTTGCGTACAAACCCCAGCCAGGATACAGCCGCACTATGCGCAGAGAAAAGAGACATTGGAAGAAGAGTCATATTAGCAACGCTATGTTCATAACCGCTGGAAATAAACGCAAACAGGCACCAGAAGATTAGAATACACTTTGCTGTATCACTTTTAGTACGTGCAGATGTCCATAGAGCCAGACAGACCAGCCAGTTGCAAAGAACAGCACGTAAAAATAACTGTAAGGCAGGCATATTCATTTTTGCGGCGGCAACCTTTTCTATCAAAACAGTGGCGTCTGAGACTGCACCTGAAGCTACCACAAGATAGGCAAGGAGCAGAGAACCTGCTAAATTACCCAGCCATGAAAATCCCCAGACCTTCAACAGTTCGAACAAAGTAACCTCTTTTCTTAACAAACCAATAGTCATAAACATATTATTCCCGGTAAATAGTTCTGCTCCTGCAAATACTACTAAAGTCAGGGCAATACCAAAAGAGACGCCCATTAGAGTTTTCAGGAATATGGAATCTGCTGATGACAGGGGAGCGCCTACAGAAAAAATTAAGATTACCCCAAGCCCTACATAAGTCCCTGCCAGAAGAGAAGCTGTAATATAGGAAATAAGCGATCTCTTTAAATAGGCAATCTTAACTCTTGCTGCCTGAGAAATAATATTTACGGATTCTATATACATCTTCTTTACCTCCTTTTAATCTATCAAATCCTTTGCATCTTTATAACTAAATACCGGACCATCAACACAAACGTATTTGTCACGAATACGGCAATGCCCGCACTTTCCTACCCCGCATTTCATGTGCCTCTCAAAAGAGAGATAGATATTTGTTTCTCGGAGATCGTAACAAATAAGTTCCTGAACCGAGTTTTTCATCATCAACGGAGGTCCGATAACTATTGCCATAGTATCATTGCCGATATTCTTTATATCTTTAACGAAATCAACCACAAAACCGATACTCCCCATCCAGGCATAATCTTCATCATTATCTACTGTAACTATTACATTACATTTTTTCCTCCATAGAGCTAATTCCTTGCGAAATAATATATGACGTGGAGACTTAAAACCTGCCAGAATATCCAGATTTTTCAACTTACTATTATTCTCGCCAATATAATACTCTACCAGAGGCTTTACTGCCGCTATAGCTGAACCGCCCACCATTATTAATAGATGCCGATCCTCAAACTCTGCCAAAGGAAAACCATACCCATAAGGTCCTCTTATATAAAATTGCCCACCCGGACGTGACGACTTAAAAACTTGTCCTGTTATTCTGCCGACATTTCTTATTGTAACCTCAATGCCCCGAACATCAAAACCGCTAATCGACACTGGAATTTCTCCTGTTTTGGGTAAAGATAACATAACAAATTGTCCAGGAATTGCTTTAATTTCAGTACGTAATAAAAACGACCACTCTGAAGATGTATGCTTTCTTATCTTCAAAACCTCTGCTGGTCTGCTGGAATAGATATTATTCATTTCGCCCCCTGATACACGGCATTATTTATCTTTTCAATACACTTGAACATACTTATATATTCAGGACAAACATCTTCACACCTGCCGCACCCCACACACATACTAAAACCTGCCTTTTTTTTGAAATCCCTTATTTTATGCAGCACCTTATATCTCATTCTGTCACCTTTGAGAGTTCTGAAATCATGCCCGCCTGCTAAAAGAGAGAAATTCTTTACCTGACAGGATGACCAGATTCTCTGCCTTTGTCCAAAATCATTGATCTCCTCTTGCAGATCATCCTCAGAGGCAATATCCTGCACCGTGAAACAGGTACATGTAGGACAACATAGATTACATCTGCCGCAAGCAGTACATCTTAAAGAATACTCCTTCCAGATTTTACTCTTGAAGATAGAGGTGTCTATCTCTTCAGGAAGAGATATAGAACAAAAGTTTTCCTGCACAAATTCAGGTTCCACATCTCTGCTCTCTCCTGAAGAAAAATAGTTCTCCAAATCTCTGTCCTGCACCTGCACCTCATAGCCATCATCGACTTTCCGCATAAAAACAGAGTAATTCTCTGTCTTATTTGTGCCAAGTGAGACACAAAAACAATTATCAAAAGGTTGTTTACACTCAAGCAAAACAAATTTAAATCTCTGCCTCATTACTTTATAATATATATCCTCATAACCATCTTTTTCTAAAAAATGATAATCCAATACTGAAACGGCATTTATATCACAGGCACGTAAAAAGATAATCATCGGTACAGCAGAAATCTCTGCCTGTTTAACCCCGTCAGACTGAAAGTCAAATAGTGCCTTTCGTACAGGGAAAAATATCTCTTTGGGGGAATAGTAAGTTTTGCCAAAAAACTCTATCTCCTCAAAACTACGCACTTGTCTATAGATACAGAGATCACTATGGGAAAATCTGCCCATCCCCTTTTCTATAACCGGGGCAATAATCTTATATGACCTGCTCAACTGACTAAATAAATCTCTGGCTTTTTCTGTGCCTATCTTGAACATTTCCTGAATATCATCTCCTAACCCAGACAAGTTGGAATTAAAATGAATATCGAATGATGAATTTATTTACAATCTTTTCCTTCTACATTTATCATTCCTTCTTTCTGTAAAATTAGTAAAAGCAAATAGTATGCCAAAAAGGTTTTTGCACTAAAATATGGCTATCATAAATAATAAAACCTTTGAATTATAAGGAGTTATCATATACAGAAAACTCTTTAATCTATATTAAGACTACCTCATATTCAAAACGATCTTTAATAAAAGAAATTACACAATTGTAGCGAACAAAACTTTTTTGCAGTATATGCTACATAATTGCACTCTATTGAACCCCCTCACCCTGTATTAACTGAATAGTTACCTATCGGAACAAACCTGACCTAAATCTGAGCGCACAATGTAACACTTATTTTTTTACAGACGCAATTACCCAATATCTTGTGGAAAGGTAAATATCAATCCGAAGAACAAATCCCCCTATATCCCCCTTTGCTAAAGGGGGACTTCCCTATATTTCCCCCTTTGGAAAAGGGGGTTAGGGGGGATTTTCCCCAACTTATTGGGTAATTACTTACAGACCCTATCTTGATGTGTAGGAATTTGAAATCTGAGGTGGAGAGGTGAGGAGACTCAGTAATTTTCGGTGAAAATCCTTTGGAGATTGTTTCGCCGCTACGCTCCTCACAATGACATCGCGAACACTTTTTCTGTCATTGCGAGTAAAGCGAAGCAATCTTAATGACTTGCAGATTCACCGAGAATTGCTATAGGTGGCTAAATTGAGGGTTGATTTTACTGGAAATTAGTGTATTATTTCAATTATAATGATTACTATAAAAATTATTGGAGGAAAATGATATGAAAAAGGTAACAAGTAGTATTTTAGGGTTTTTATTATTTCTCATGTATCTCTCAATTCTTACATCATGTGAAGAGGCAAATGGAAAAGAGAAGATATTGGCTAAGATAGATAACAAAGAGATTACCCTGAAAGAATATATGGGTATAATGGAACAACTCCCTGAGGCAGCAAGAGAGGCATTTTCTGATGAAAAGGGGAAGAAAGAGTTATTGGATGATATTATAAAGAGAGAGCTTATTATAAAAGAGGCAAAAAAGCAAAGGATAGATAAAGATGAAGATGTTATTAAAAAGATAAAGGCGATTGAAAAAAGGGTATTGATTGAAGAATTCCTTAAGAGAACAATAGAAGACAAGATAAAAATTAAGGAGTCAGAGATAAAGGAATTTTTTAATGCCCATAATGCTGCTTCACTCGAACCGGATGAGGTAAAGGCAAGTCATATATTAGTAAAAACAGAAGCAGAGGCAAAGGATATCCTGAAAAAACTGAAAAAAGGTGAGGATTTTGCAAAACTTGCTGCTAAATACTCTATTGATCCGGGAAGCAAAAAACAAGGAGGGAGTTTAGGCTATTTCAAGAAAGGACAGATGGTTCCTGAATTTGAAAAGGCAGCATTTAACCTGAAACGTGGAGAGATCAGCCCTATAGTGAAGACAAAATTTGGTTATCATATTATTAAACTTTATGATAAAAGGATGAATACAGCCATGGCTTATGATGATGCAAAGGAAGATTTAAGAAAATATATGGTAAGAGAAAAACAAAAAAAGATGTTTGATGAATTAGTGTCTGAGTTAAAGAGTAAGGCAAATATAACAATATATGATAAGGTCTTAAAAGAGACAAATATAACCCAAACACAGAGATAGAGATTGTTATCACCTTCACCCTCACTCTAACCCTCTCCCATCAAGGGAGAGGGAACTATTGGAGAATGTCTAATCCTCAATATCGTATTATATTTACCATATCCACCCCGTCTGGCTTTCGCCATCCACCCCTCAAGAGGGGAATTAACTTGTATATGCTGAATAGTTA
>JBHHUU010000076.1:0-11245 GCA_046753905.1 Nitrospirota bacterium
CTATTACAGGGTGAGGGGGTTCCAAAGACTTTATAATGCGTATGATTATAATAAGTTTATTCAGATAGAAGAGCATCATTTCAGATCAGGTCTCTATGAGTAGTGAGACCTAAACACTAATGTGACGCTATAAACTCTTTTTCACCCCCTCACCCTGTAATAGCTGAATAGTTACAAAAAATATTAGAAGGAGATTATTATATGCATAAGTTCACAGCAATAATCCTTGCAGCAGGAATGGGCAAGAGGATGAAATCAAAGATGGCAAAGGTCATTCACCCTGTCGCAGGGAGACCAATGCTGCTGCATGTGGTTGACATGGTTAAGCAATTAAATCCAGAGAAGATAATAGTTGTGGTTGGTCATCAGAGAGAGAGAGTAGAGGAGATACTTAATGAGACAGGGACAGATATTGTTTTGCAGGAAAAACAGCTCGGCACAGGACATGCAGTATTACAGACAGAAAAATGCTTTTCACAGACACCTGCCACTGTATTGATACTGAATGGAGACACCCCACTATTAACAGAGGACATTGTAAAAAAACTGATGGAACTGCACTTTGAAAGCAATGCAGATATTACTCTTCTTACTGCCAAAATTGACAATCCAAATGGGTATGGGAGGGTGATAAGAGACAAAGAAAGCGGAATTACCAGAATAATAGAGGACCGTGACCTTAAAGAAGAAGAGAGAGGAATAGATGAGATAAATGTAGGTATATATGTTGTGGAGACAGATTTTCTCTTTAACGCATTAAAGGGTCTCAGGAATGATAACAGCCAGAATGAGTATTATCTCCCTGATATAATAGATGCTGCCCTGAAGATGGGTCATAAGGCAAATGCCTTAAGAGTGGATACCCCAGAGATAGTATTAGGGATAAATAATAGGATAGATCTCGCATTTGCAGATAAGGTCTTGCGGAGGAGGGTTTTAGAGAGACATATGCTTGAAGGGGTCACTATAATATCTCCAGAGACCACATTTATAGATAAGGATGTAAAGATAGGGATGGATACAATAATATACCCGAATACATATATAGAGGGAAAAACAGATGTTGGAAGAGAATGTATTATATGCCCGAATACGATGATTAATAATAGCAGATTGGGTGAGAGGGTAGTAATAAAAAATTCATCTGTAGTTACAGACTCTGTTATAGAGGATGATGTCTCAATAGGTCCGTTCAGTCATCTCAGACCTGGTTCTACTCTGAAAAAGAGGGTAAAGATAGGAAACTTTGTTGAGGTAAAAAAGACAGAAGTTGGAGAAGGAAGCAAGGCAAATCACCTGACTTATCTCGGTGATACTATAATCGGAAGGGGTGTAAATATAGGTGCAGGCACAATCACATGCAATTATGATGGTGAAAATAAATTTCAGACTATTATAGAAGATGATGTTTTTGTCGGGAGTGATACGCAATTGATTGCCCCTGTAAAGATAGGTAAAGGGGCTATGATTGGGGCAGGTTCTACAATATCCAAAGAAGTGCCTCCTGATTCCTTAGCCCTTAGCAGGACAAAACAGGTAAATATAAAAAGAAAAAAGGGGAAAAGGGGAAAGGGGAAATGAATAGGTATGTTTACTGAGTTTTAATCCTGAGTTTTCTAATTTTACCATATTAATTTTCTAACACATAAGTGCTCTCCTGTTTCTGATCCCCTATCACCCAATACGCAATTGATGAATCTTTTGCCATATCTATCAACAGCAACCCATATCCAACAGTAGTTTTTTTTGAAAAGACATAGGTATGCATTTCATCCTTTAATTAATATCTCAATATCCAGACCATTATATCCAAGTTGTGATACTATCTCTTCCACTCTATATCTCTGCCCTTCTCTCCATAACTCCGTTAAAAATTTTCCACACATCCTGTCTCTGAACCACTCTTCCCCAAAATTATCACAGAGATAGCTGGAAAGCTGGGCTTCAAACATCCATGCCCTCAGATAGCGTGCTGCATAAAAACCTGGGTCTACATCATATAGATAATAGACAGGTTCGTATTTTACACAGGTACCGTCTGTAAGTATTTTGCTATAGGTCTTATCCTTTTCAGAGAGATTATGCTCTCTATGAAGGATAAGCTCATACGATATCTTTGATGCATATCTCCGTAATATATAGAGTTTCCAGATATATGCAAACTTCAGAAAATCGTCTGATTTATCTATATCCAGATACTCGTTCAGCCACAGATTGTTAAGCAGGAGGTGTTCTAACAGGAACGCATATCCCTCTGTTACAGAGTTATCACCAAGCCGCCTGTATTCAAATGGTATGTTATTCTCAGCATATCCATAGTGCAAAGAGTGACCAAGCTCATGAAGGAATGCCAGCCAGTCTGATAATCCTCCATGAGGCATAATTACAAGATATATCTCTGCCGGCACTCTTACTGCAGCACAGAATGCCCTTGGAGACTTCTTTTCCCTCTTTTTAATATCAAATATTATATTTCCATTAGCAGTAATATCAATGCCAGCATCCTCTGTAAATCTCTTTATTACAGGCATCATCTTATCCTGAGAGAAATATCTGTCATATTCCATGCTCCGAAAAAGGTGACCAAGGTCATGTTTTTTTGCATCTTCAAGTCTTATCCCAAGCCTGCTATCCAATAGCTGACCTATCATCTCTATATAGATATCTTTTGTTGCATCAAGAAAGTATTGCATGGCAGAGCTTAAAGAGTAGAGGTCTATACCGCTTGTCTCCTGATACATCTCAATATATCCATTGTAATTCAGTTCATCTACTGTATTGTAAGATATATTAAACAGCTCTTCATATAAGGGGTTAAATCCTCTTATAACCTTTTCTCTTGCCTTCTCTATGGTCTCCCTTCTATCTCTGTCTCTCTCTCCTATCAGTTCAATCTCAGACTGCCTGAATGGCATCTTCCCTTCAGGCAGTTTTATCTCTGCCTTTGCCTGAAGGGTTAATATCTTCTCCTCATATTCCCTCTTTCTGTTTCCGATATAATTGTCCACTATAAATTCTAATAGATATTTTAATCTCCCTTTCTCTTCAATACCCCCACTGATTCCCTCTTCTTTTATTACTTCTATTATCTTTTTATCAGCAATATCATCATATCTTTCATATATTATTGAAAGGGCTGGGTTATCTTTCTGCCCACTCTCAGTAAGATATAACTCCCTGTATATCTCTTCCAGAAAACTATCAGCTCTTTTTCTTATCTCATTAATTGATAACATAGTTTATCTCTTTATAATCTAAAAGGGGAAGATTCACTGATTTTTAAAGAATAAAATGCTGAGTGGCGGCATATTGAGGGTAAGGGAGTTATCTCTTCCATGTGAGGGAGTTGGTCCTGCCTCAACTCCACCAAAGTTTCCATTACCATTACCCCCATATTCTTTTGCATCGCTATTCAGGGCTTCTTTCCATAAACCTTTTCTGGGCACGCCTATTATCTCATTATATCTGGGAACAGGTGTAAAATTGCAGACAACAAGGATTATGTCTCTTGTTTTTTTGCCCCTGCGAATAAAACTGATTATACTGCTCTCAAAATTACAATAGTCTATCCATTCAAACCCATCAGAGTCAAAATCCAGTTCATAGAGCGCAGGCTCATCTCTGTAAAAGTGATTCAGATCTCTTACCCATCTTTGTATTCCCTTGTGCAGCGGATATTGAAGAAGGTGCCAATTCAGGCTCATTTCATGCTCCCATTCGCTCTGCTGACCAAACTCTCCTCCCATAAAGAGGAGTTTTTTGCCGGGGTGACCATACATATATCCAAATAGAAGCCTCAAATTTGCGAATCTCTGCCACTCATTACCGGGCATCCTGTCAATCAGAGATCCCTTTCCATGAACAACCTCATCGTGGGATAGGGGAAGGACAAAATTTTCAGAAAACCCATACCAGAGGGTAAAAGTAAGCTCATTGTGGTGATATTTTCTGTAGATGGGGTCTTTTGAAAAATATTCCAATATATCATGCATCCATCCCATATTCCACTTCATCCCAAACCCAAGTCCCCCAAGATATGTCGGTTTTGAGACCATAGGCCATGAGGTTGACTCCTCTGCTATCATCTGAACATCAGGATACTTATTGTAAACCTCTTTATTGAGTATCTTTATAAACTCTATTGCTTCTATATTTTCGTTTCCTCCATACTTATTTGGTATCCACTCTCCATTTTTCCTTGAGTAGTCAAGGTAGAGCATTGATGCGACTGCATCCACCCTGATACCATCAATATGGTAGTTTTCAAGCCAGAATAGGGCGCTACTTATAAGAAAACTCCTCACCTCATTTCTGCCGAAGTTAAATATATAACTCTTCCAGTCAGGATGAAACCCCTTTCGCGGGTCTGCATGTTCATATAGATGTGTACCATCAAAATACACATGTCCATGTTCATCGCCGGGAAAGTGAGACGGCACCCAGTCAAGGATAACACCTATGCCATTCTGGTGGAGGGAATCAATAAGATACATGAAATCCTGAGGAGTACCATACCTGCTTGTTGGCGCAAAATATCCCAGAGTCAAATAACCCCATGAACCATAAAATGGATGCTCCATGACAGGTAAAAACTCTACATGCGTAAAACCCATCTCTTTGACATAGGCACAAAGACAATCTGCAATCTCCCTGTAAGTAAGAAACCTGTTTCCTTCTTCAGGTACTCTTCTCCATGATCCATGGTGCACTTCATATATTGAAAGAGGTGCATTCAAGGCATTGGATATATTTCTTCTCTCCATCCATTCATTATCCATCCATTCATAATCAATATTCCATACAATAGAGGCAGTCTTAGGCGGTATCTCACAATATAAGGCAAAAGGGTCGGTCTTATTTACCATATAACCATTGTATCCAGATTTTATATGATACTTATAGAGTGCTCCCTTGCCAATTTCCGTAATAAAACCCTCCCATATACCTGATTCATCACTCCTTGCATAGAGGATATGAGACTTGGCATCCCATCCATTAAAGTCTCCAGTAACAGCAACCTCTTCTGCATTAGGAGACCATACAGCAAAGTATGTGCCCTGGATACCATTTATGGTTAAGATGTTAGCGCCCAACTTATTATAGAGGGTAAAGTGTTTTCCCTCCTTAAAGAGGTGGATATCATAATCTGTAAAGAGGGTAAAAGGAAGAACGCTTTTCTTATTTATTTTTTTTGTTGTTTTTTTCTTCTGTATCAAGGAGACCTTGCCCAAGTAAACCAATTTGTAAATATAGTTACATAATCGATAATTATGAAATATTAATTCTCTAATATCCTTTTTTAACAGTTTTGTTTATTCGTAGATATTTTATTGAACAGTTTCATGATTTATGGTTCATTCTGAAATCCAGCTTGTTCAAAATGTTTATCAAAAGTATATGCTTTGTTTATACCGAAATTGCCCATTATATAGATTAACTACATTTTGCCAATGCTGTTTCGCTACTTGATGATTTTGATCATTGAACAGTTCAAGAGCTAATAAATATCCTGTATCTACAAAAATGGTATTCATTGGTTATATATGTACTTGTCGTGTTGCTCTGATGCATCGCTGACATCCACTGTAACAGGCCGACTACCTAATTGTTTTATTGGATCATCATCAATTGGTATAACCATAACAATGCCATGTTCCACCCTAATATCAACCTCATTGATACCCTCTAATAATTGTTTTGGAATTAATATACCTTGTTTGCTTACTTTAGTTTTCATATAAACTTCCCTCTCTCTGGTTCAATCTGCAAGATTGAACCCCTATTTTCCCCCCGTCCTGTGTGAATGATAATCAGCATCTCACATCTCAAGGAATTCTTACCTTTTCTACTCACTCACAGTAACTCTGTTCATGAAATCGCCTGTTCCGGGTACACATAGACCTAAATCCTGATTAGAGATAGTGCAGGATATCTGATCAACTACATCCATACCGGAAGTTACTTGCCCAAATATAGTAAAATTACCATCAAGCTTAGAATTCTGGCAGGAGGTTGTATTAAGACAGATAAAAAACTGGCTGTCATTACCATTCGGGTTATTAGTAGGATGTGCCATTGAGACACTTCCTCGATTATGGGTTAAGTTTGAAGGCTCTAAGCCTACTGTAGTACCAGAACCACCAGAGAGGTCACACTCCTGAAGAAAAAGAGAGGAATTTCTGCGGCAGTCAGGGTCTCCCATCTGGATTGCAAAGTCTGCCTGAACTCTGCTGATCATCATATCATCATAAAACTGTTGATTTACCAGGTCTTTTATATGGTCTACTGTATTCGGCGCTGAGTCAGGGAACAGTTCAATGACAATATTCCCCTTATCAGTCTCAATAGTCATCTTGGGATTACCTGAGTTTGTAGTATTATCTCCATCAGTACTTCCATCAGTACTTCCTGAATCACCACATCCCATCCATGCAAATGAAACTGCTATTATGAATAAAACTCCTGCTATTAACAAATACCTTCTCATCTTTTATTTCTCCTTTCTATTTTGCTTATCTATGTGACATTGCCATTAAACGGGAAATCCTCTCCTCAATAGGTGGGTGTGTTGAAAAGAGATTTGCCATTCCTCCTCCCCTCAGGGGATTTACTATAAACATATGTGCTGTTGATGGATTTGCATCAACCATAGGTGTCCTTTGAGCTCCTGTATGGAGTTTCCTTAGTGCATTTGCTAATGATAAAGGATTGCCGCAGAGTCGTCCACCACTTTGATCAGCGAGATATTCTCTTGATCGGGATATAGCCATCTGTATAACCATTGCTGCAATAGGCGCAAGAATCATAATTAAAAGCCCGCCAATTCCTCCCATGGGGCTATCATCATCATTATCACCTCTGAATCCACCAAATATTAATGCCCATTGAGCCATTGATGCCATATAACTAATAGCACCTGCAATTGTAGCAGCTATAGTACCTATAAGGATATCCCTGTTTTTTATATGCGACAGTTCATGTGCAATAACCCCCTCAAGCTCTTCTCTGTTCAGGAGAGTAATAATACCAGTAGTCACAGCTACCACTCCATGCTCAGGATTTCTCCCTGTAGCAAATGCGTTTGGAGTTGGCTTATTTATGATATATACTCTTGGCATAGGAAGTCTGTCCCTTGCAGCAAGACTTCTTACAATACTGTAAAGTTCTGGAGCATCGCTCTCTCTGCACTCCTTTGCTCCATACATCTTCAATACTATCCTGTCACTGAACCAATAGGCACCTACATTCATTACCAGTGCCATAATAAAGGCAAACTGGGCTCCGCCTCTGCCACCTAATAACTGTCCGGCAAATACCAGAAGGACTGTTAATGCTGCCATCAAAAATGTTGTCTTCAATGTGTTCATAATTATTTTACACCTCCTTAAAAAATCTTATGGCTTTTTCAAGACTATTAAAATCTATTGAGGTATTTTTACATGGGCCTTCAGGCCTTTTATTCGGGATTCCTATAACTGGTATCTTTGGTGCAACCTCCCGAATACCATTTATAAGGTCTCTCTCACAGGCAATACCAATAATAGCAGAAGGACTCTTTTCTTCTATTATCCTTAGTGCAGCCTTTCCCCCGCCTGCTGTAAAGTACTCCAGATCATAAGTCTTGCTAATTTCAACAAACCTCTTCCTGATATCCTCCCTGAGACATCGGGGAAGGATTACTAATAATCTCTCATATCCCTTTTTGCCCTTTTCACCTATAGCCATAGTCAGGGAATTATTTACCTTGACAAAGGAATTACCCAATCTGTCTCTGGAATACCCCATCTTTTGGCCTACTTGTAAGGCAAGAGGAAGAATAAAGTTGAGCATAAACAATATATTCTTCTTTCCGCAAAAGAGAAAGAATTTTTTCTCTGTAAGTGTGGAGATAGTTATTACTGATATCCATATACCTGACAGGACAATTAAAAGCAATATAGCCCAGAAGAATACAGATGAAACAAATGGGCCAAACTCCTTCAGTCTCGGAGTAATCATATAGAGATGAAATAAAACAAACCCTATTACAAAGAAAAGACCAGCACCCGCAAATTTAAGAAATAATAGTTTTCCCTCTTCAATATTCTCTTCAATCTTTCCCTGCCATGTCTCCCACTCATCCCCTAAATGTCTATCTGTCTTTTCTTTTAATACCCGGGCAGTTGTCATAAAATACTCCTTTTCCAATTCAATATTAGCACAGGACTACCCCTTTTTCAATCCTATGACCTGCTATATATTCCCTGCTTTTCATCCTTCTCCTGTTTATAGGCTGAAGCTCCTTTATTAATACTAACCCATCTCCTGTTCTGACAGATATCCCCTCTTTTGTCACATCTTCTATCTCTCCATATTCTCCAATAATATTACCACTACTGCCTGCCTTTACCGAGACATCCCAGACAAGCCATCTCTCATCCTTATAGAATGTATAAGCCACAGGCCATGGATCCATTCCTCTGACAAGATTATAGATATCACCTGCACGGCATGACCAATCTATTCTTGCGTCACTCTTTTTAATAATTGGTGCATATATGACCTCTCCTTCCTGAGGATTTGGAGATAATCTGCCATTTTTTATCCCATCTATTGTCTCTATTAAGAGCTTTGCCCCTATCCCGCCTAATCTTTCAGTAAGTCCGCCTGCTCTTTCTTTATCTCCAATCTCTATCTCTCTCTGCAAGTATATATGCCCTGTATCCATCCCTTTATCCATCAACATTGTTGTGACCCCTGTCATTTTTTCACCCCTGATGATAGCCCAGTTTATAGGAGCAGCCCCTCGATATCGTGGAAGAAGTGATGCGTGGAGATTTAAACACCCATATTCAGGAATATTAAGTATCTCCAGAGGAAGTATCTGACCAAACGCCGTAACTACAATCATCTCTATCTTTAATTCTCTAAGTTTATCAATAAAAGAAGATTCTCCTACCTTAAAAGGCTGATAAATTTTAAGCCCCATCTCCTCTGCCCTTACCTTAACAGGTGGAGGAGTAAGAACCTTTCCCCTTCCCTTTGGTCTGTCAGTCTTTGTAACAACCATAGCAATCTCATGGTCTGAATCTATAATAGCATCAAGAGATGGAATGGCAAATGAGGGTGTCCCCATAAATACAATACGCATCCGGGTATTTATTTCCTTTGTTTAATCTTCTTTTTCATCTTTCTTAAAAATATGTCCCTTTTTAACCTGCTGATCCTGTCTATCAATAATATACCATTCAAGTGATCTATCTCATGTTGAAATATCCTTGCCAGCAGCCCTTCTGCCTCTAATGTGACTCTTTTCCCATTTATGTCAAATCCTGTTACAACTATCATAGACTTTCTTTTTATCTTTTCCTGATAATCAGGGACACTTAAACATCCTTCCTCTTCTCTAATTTCACCCTTCTGTGAGATAATCTCAGGATTTATTACTACTCCAACCTCCTCCTGTCCCCCATCCTTTTTATTGATTGAAAATGTAAAGATACGGAGAGAATAACCCACCTGAGGAGCTGCCAATCCTACACCATTGTTAGAAAACATGGTCTCAATCATATCATTAATCAACTTATTCAGATTATGATTAAAATCTTTTACACAAAGAGCCTTCTGTGCAAGGATAGGATGAGGATATTCTTTTATCTCTAAAACAGCCATTTTTCAGATTAAATAATTTACTATGAAAATACATTTTCATACTTGGGGGTGAGCAAGTCTGCTCATGAGCGTTTACTTATATATAAATATAACATTCTATTGTATAAAAAAGCAATAATTACCTCAGCCAGACAGCGATTTTCAACAAAGCACATCAAAAATAATAAAATCGTGTAATTTCTATTCAGCTATTACAGAGTGAGGGGTGAAAAAGAGTTTATAATGCGTATGATTATAATAAGTTTATTCAGATACAACAGCATCATTTCTGAACAGGTCTCTATAAGTAGTGAGAGCTAAACACTAAGGTGACACTATAAACTCTTTTTGTAATTACCCAATAAGTTGATGTTGTGTTAGGAACATCTCACGATATGTCAGAATTTGCTGTGGACACAATTGAATTATGGTTAAAACTCCATGGATGGCGTCAATATCCAAATTTGAAGGATTTGATTATCTTGTGTGACTCTGGCGGAAGCAACGGTTGCAGGGCCCGAGGTTGGAAGTATAACCTCTACCATAAAATCAGCAATCCCTATGGAATTAGTGTAACGGTTTGTCACTATCCGCAGGTAACTCAAAATGGAATCCGATTTAACATCGTCTGTTCAGCTTTATCAACATCAATTGGGCAGGAGTACCGCTTCAATCCTGTGACATAATGCTAAATTTCATTCGCAATAAAACCACACAATCAGGATTAAAAGTGGATGCCCACTTAAATAAAAAAAATTACGAAAAGGGAATCAAAATAACCGATGAACAAATGAAAGAGATCAAAATCAAAAAACATGAAGAATTACCAGAATGGAATTACACCATTTGCCCTTAATTAGTTGACCCAAAATACGATGTTTTTTTTAAACCCTTAAACGTTCCTCATCTCATAGTCTCAAGGCTTTCAAAATAGACCCCCTCTCCCTTTTTCACCCTTTCGCCTCTTTCAACCCTCTCCCATACATCCTTAATCTCACCAAAAAACTCTTTGTCAGACTTTATAGCGATCCTTATATTTCTCACCTTACGGCATAAAGAAAGCCTTTAAAACAAGAGAGAGGATACCGGCTAAAATAACGCCCATCATCCACTTGAGCAATACAAACTGGGCGCTAAATTTCAGTTCAAGCTCTTTAATGTCCCGCTTAAGCTCAGCTTTAACTTCGGCTATGTCCCGTTTAAGCTCAGCTTTAACTTCAGCTATGTCCCGTTTAAGCTCAGCTCTGACATTAGCTATATCCCGCTTGAGGTCGAGTGTATCCTGTTTAGTGGCAAGATTGCTCTCAATAACCTCAGATAAAGCGTGGGCATGTGCCTCAGCCTGTTTTTCAGGCACACCGACAGCCTTTAATTTCTGAACATATTCAAGAGTATCAAAGGCAAGAGAAGACATATAAAAAGTATATCATGGCAGACATAATAATGTCAAAAAACAGAAAAAGGGGACAGCAATTCTCGGCGAAGCATAGTGTCAAAAAAATTACGCATATAATATAATCTTTTGGTAGCGTAGAAAAAAGGAGACCTTTGTAATAAAATTGCTCTTATTTGCAAAAACAAGGAGCATAAAATATGAACAAAGGCCTCACAATAA
>JBHHUU010000077.1:0-11225 GCA_046753905.1 Nitrospirota bacterium
CCCTCTATCCAGTAAAACCAATCTGCGGGTGATGCTATCTCGGCCTTTCCATCTATCACAGGTTCTAATTCATCCGTTCCGGATAGGGGGTTTCTGATAAATGAGGTAGAGAATATACCTTCACTGTAGGACTGGACAGGAAAGAATGACTTACGCAC
This sequence comes from Nitrospirota bacterium, assembly GCA_046753905.1. Classification (GTDB taxonomy): domain Bacteria; phylum Nitrospirota; class Nitrospiria; order JBHHUU01; family JBHHUU01; genus JBHHUU01. Next base: position 159 of record JBHHUU010000077.1, read on the forward strand.
GGATAGTTCTCTGGAGTGCTCGGGAGCATCTATTATCTGAACACAACGGGCTTTAAACTCCATAGGCTTGGTGGTCGGGTCATCTGCCCCTTGCCTATAGAATATACTGGTGTTTGCTGTGCCGAGGTCAATAGCTACATTCCAGGAGGGTACCTTGGATGAAGACTCCTGAGGGGACTTAAGCAGGATGATCCCTGCATCCTTATCCTTATACCTGCACAGGATTGCCTCTGGGAATTCAGGGATATTCCATATTTTCTTCCCTATAGAGCGGCTATAGCCGAATGGACTCAGCCTCACATCTCTAATCTCTGGATAAAAACAGTAGTAACCATTCCACCCATTCCTTCTAAAATCAGGCCAGACCTCAAATGTCCTGAGATCACCTGCTATTATGTCTCCAATCTCACCCCTATTTCCCCTATATACCCTGACAATCTCCAAATCTCTCCCACTCTCCAGAGGAAGCCTTAAAGTTACCTGTATGTCTCCTCCATCTCTTTTCTTATCCCCTCTCTCCCCAGTTCCTCTCTATCAAAGTGGTCTGCATACCATGGTACAAGGAACATCTTCCTGTCAAATTCCCTGTCATTTATCAGGGGACAGAGGAATCCCATATATGAACAGGCAAAGATAGTAAAGACCAGAAACCTCTCCTTTAGTAGATCATGGGATGGTATATCTCTCCATGAGATCACCTCACCCGCCTCTCTTCCGCTGTAGTAACACTTAAGGCTGCCATTATCAGGGGGTTTCCTTATAAAGTGGAGAAAGGCAGAGGCAGCTATCAGGTCAATATAGGATAGGGGATTTTTCTGGTTTCCCCCACCTGTAGCAAATCCTGTAAATCTCTGGTGCTGATAGTTATCACCTGCGAGATAGAGACGATTATAGGGGGAATTTCCCCTCCATACATCGCGATAGTGTAATAGGGCACTTCTGGTATTGATCAGGAATTCTGACGGCTTTGCATATAGATCATTCTCATCATTGTCTTCCGGGGCTTTGGGAAAGCCAAAGTACGGGAGGAGGAGGAGACCACCTATCCTCAGGTTATTGAGGCTTGGCCATGGTTCAGAGAGAGACCTCTCTCTTAATATCTTTGCGATATTGGGAAAGCCTGATGCACCTGTTGCACCAAAGATACTGCCAACAATAAATATGTTGCATCCCTATCTGCAAGGCATCTCTAATACCTGTGATAATGGCATCCCATTCAGGTTTATTCAGGTCTATATTCCCCATTACAGGGGCACCTAAGTGTGCCCTCCCCCTAAAGCCATGGTCCCATTCCTCTTGTATCTCAGCCTTTGTATAAAAGAGCCTGCAGATGTCCTGGAGATTATCGTCCATCCCACTGAACCCTAAATAGTTATTCAGACTCTCTCTATCCCCTACAGGTGACCACTTGGAATAGCTGATCCTTGTTCCAAAGACCGGCGGGTCATCATGGTGAGAGAATATCCTGTTGCACTCCTTATACCTCTCATGTATCTGCTCTACCCTCTCTATATTGCCATTGGCATTGTCAGGGTCAATGATGAGGGCAGATATCCCCTCTCCCTGAGATAATATACCTGTGGCTGCAAGGTGTATAAGTGCCTCCATAAATCTTGCCCCTGTCCCGCCTATTGCAATAACATAATTAGACATCTCTCTTTTCCTCCTTTACTGAGTGTTATCTCTCTATCGGAATCGCCTGAATCTGGAACAGACCCTATACCTGAGCCATGGTGTATATCTCAGTCTCGGTGGTGAATAGATGATTGCCATGATCCAGAATAGGAGTGCAGATAATATCCCTGTAATTACAGCCCAGACACATATCCCTGATAATTCCTCATCTCCAATACCCCCAAGCCCGATTATCAGAATCAGGATGATCTGTATGCCTATAATCAGTATCAGTGAGAGGTAAAAAGGACCACGCAGTCCAAAGATATCCTTATGACCCTTTATCTTATTTCTCGGAAACAGAAAGAGGAATAGGAGGTAGACCAGTACTGCAATCATCAAAAGAGACCATGTTACAGGTTCAAGGAATGATGTGACCCATTGGTCTATATCAATCACATCAGTAGGAAACCACTTCTCTGCTATCCATTCTAATATCGGCCTTAACATCTATCTCACCCCCTCTCTCCTCTTCCATTCCCGTATCTCACCACCAACCATTACCATATCCTTATTATTTTTCATCTTTTTCAGGAACTCTCCCCCAAATGGTGTGGGAGCTATCTCAGCCTCTATCCTCAACCTCGGCTCCCTGCCTGAATCCCGATCCTTACACCTACCTCTGAGGTACTGGATAACATATCCCATCCTCTTTTCAGTCTTGAGTCTTTTGAGACAGCTCTTATCCCCTGTCTTAAAGGCTAACCTTTTTATCCCCCTGACAATATCCTCTGAGAGGTCCAAAAGGTGATACTCCCCTCCAATCCCCTGTATATTCTGAGATATCCTGTCCTCTATATCCTTATCCATGATAAAGGCATATATATAGAATGGCCTGTAAGTGGATGTGTCATCAGGGGTGCTGCTGTATTTAAACCTATTTCCTGTCTCAGGTCCATAGACCGTACCATTGAATTCACCCCTGAAGGCATAGATATGCAGGATATGATCACCCCTCTCTAACCACTCTATTATAGGGTCAACAAAGGCAGGATAGTTGCTGCCGCTCTTTGATGCCTGAACCCCATCAGTGATAACCAGATATGCACCGGCGGGTTTGTCCTGTGCTAAGAAACCAGCGATTGTTAGATCTAAATGTGTCTCACCCTGATCATATAGGGATATCCCATCCCTCTTACTCATAAGCCAGAACTGATTAGGTTCCAATCCAGCAGGTTCACCCCTGCCGAGCTTGTAAAATAATGTCTCATATTTAGGCAGATGAAGACTCCTCAACCCCTGTATCACCCTTCCAAATACTGTATTAGTATTACCCTGATAATTTACATATCCCCTCATAGAGAGAGAACCATCCAGATATATCCTTATCTCCCTCTTCAATTCAGGAGAGGTATTGATATTACCAACACAACATCTAACTATCTCCTCTGGCGAAGGCCTTGGCTCCCTCTCTGGACAACCTACGAGCACGCAACAGATAATAATGGATATGGCAGTAATTACTACGATCTTCCTATCCCTGTGTCTCACATATCCCCTCAATTGACCTAAGACCTTCAGAATCACTACTATCTCCCCTATAAACCCCTTTTTGCAAAGTAAAAAGGATGGTCAATTTGCACCTTATATATTGTATTTGTCAATAAATTTTTACAATCTAAAGCATTGTAGCAAGCAAGTAATAAAGATTGTTATAGTAATATATCATGCAGGCAAGGAGGATAAGGACAAGCAGGGAGGTTGGAGAGAGGGTCAAGAAGAGGAGGAGGGAGCTTGGGATATCACAGGAGAGGCTGGCTGAGATAATTGGTGTGACATATCAGCAGGTGCAGAGGTATGAAAATGGGACGAACAGGCTCAATGTGGAAAAGATACAAATTATTGCCGATACCCTGGATGTGCATGTCTCCTATTTCTTTGAAGATAAGAGGACAATAGATACAAATATGGTGTCAGAGGGATTATCTCCTCCCTATATATCTGGAGATGAGGGTAAGCTCCTTAAGTACTTCAAGAGGATAAGGGATAGCCGTTACAGGGATATTGTTATTCAGGTCGCCCGACTTATATCAAGAGTAAGGGTGTGAAATATATTACTATCAGTTCCATTTCCTTTGTTCAGAAGTATAGTAAAAGATTCATGAACATGAACGAGTTGTTCGCCCCCGAGCATGAAAATTAACCCCCTCTAACAAAGAAAGTATTTTCACCGAGAATTGCTGAAATCATATTGCATGGTTGGTAAAAAAACTGTAAAATATGTTATACTATAAAAGAGGAGAAAATAGCATTCTTTTTGAAAATTTTGTTAACTTGTAACTCATTGAAATTTAATAGATGCGCCCATAGCTCAATTGGATAGAGCAACGGACTACGAATCCGTAGGTTGGGGGTTCAAGTCCCTCTGGGCGTGCCAGATTAATCTTTATATATATCCATATTATGAAGAGGAAGAGATTTTTTATACTTCAAGCAATCTCTCTGACAATTTCATTGTTTTCCTTGTTAATTTTTCATACCCAATCTTTTTCAAAGAGAGAAAGTGATAATAATATGGGAATAAAAATTATATCTTCTACATTCTCAGAAGGAGATATGATACCTGCAAAATATACCTGTGAGGGCAGAAATATATCTCCACCCTTGAAATGGACTTCTCCACCTCAAGGGACTAAGAGTTTTGCAATTATAGTTGATGACCCTGATGCACCAATGGGGACATGGGTACACTGGGTAATCTATAACATCCCATCTGATACTATGGAGTTAAAGGAGAATATACCTGCAGAGAGTCTACTTTCCGATGGAACAACCCAGGGAATAACTGATTACCAAAAAATTGGTTATAAGGGTCCATGTCCTCCAGGTGGCACACATAGATATTTCTTCCGAATATACGCCCTTGACACAGAACTCTCTTTAGACCCTGGAGCAACAAAAAAAGAATTATTAAAGGCAATGGAAGGACACATCCTTGACAAGGCTAACTTAATTGGCAGATTTAAGAGGGGATAGAACTGAGGTTGTTGACTGAGGTACTACCTCTATCAACTCACCATCAAATATATCAATTGTATCCTTTATAATGGTATTGGAGAGGACATCCTCAAACATCTTTTTTCTTTCTTCTTTCTCTTTAAGTCTTCCTGAACATCCTTCTTGAGTTACCTCTGATTCAACAGCATTTTTCTTATATTCAGAGTCAGAGATAGCAACGATCTTTAAGCCATACTTTTTTCCAGTTTTTTTCTCTATCAATGAAGAGATATACTTCTTGTTTTCGTCCTTTTTTATAAATTCCATTGCAAAAACAGACTTGCTGTCAAAACCTAATATTATCATATCGTTATCGGTTTTAATCAACATCCCTTGTTCAATACATGAACCAATGGACGGTTTGTTGTCTTTAACTGTTTTGACTATCCCTTTCCAATCTGTTGCAAAACTATCATCTTCAACCTTATTTGTATCATCAGACTCTATAACAGGTGTTTCATTATCTCCCTCTTTCCCGCCCCCAATCTCCCTATTATCTTTTTCTTCTTCTGAAAATCCACCCTTCCCCTCTCTTTTAGTAATCTCTGCCTCAATCCTTCCGAGTCTCTCCATGATCATCTCAATTGGCTGAAGAGTTCTGATTTGCGTTGCCCTTATTAATGCCATCTCAAATGTAATATTAGAATTAGATGATATCCTGATCTCATCCTGGGTTCGGGAAAATAGGGTAACAAGCCTCTCCAGCTCATCCAATGAAAATTTATCTGCATCCCTTACAATCTCATCGATATCATCACGGGAAAGTTCTAACAGGTCTTCACATCTTTTTGATACCTTTGCTACTAATAGATTTCTAAAATGCTCCACCACCTCACCGCAAAACTGCCTTATATCATAGCCGGAATCAATCAATCTTTTAGCGAGAATAAGTATCTCTCTTGAATCCTTTTTAGATATGGCATCTGTTACTTCTGTAAATATACCTCTATCAACTATCCCAAGTATAAGATACATATCATCTTCCTTCACTTCATTTCCGCAATATGATATGACCTGATCAAGAATACTTAATGAATCCCTCATGCTTCCGTCAGCCATCTTTGCAATGATCCCTGATGACCTCTCACTAATCTTAATCCCCTCTTTTTGGGTTATATCCTGCAATCTTTTCATAATCTCCTGACGGGGTATTCTTTTAAAATTAAAATGCTGACACCTTGAGATGATTGTAGAAGGTATCTTATGGACCTCTGTTGTGGCAAAGACAAATATTACATGAGGAGGAGGCTCTTCCAGTGTCTTTAACAGGGCATTAAAAGCAGAGGTAGACAGCATATGGACTTCGTCAATAATAAAGGCCTTGAACTTTCCTTTCATAGGCAGATATTTAACCTGTTCCCTCAACTCTCTTATATCATCAACCCCTGTATTGGACGCACCATCGATCTCAATAATATCTACAGATGTGCCATCTGTTATCTCTTTACATGTGCTGCATCTATTACAGGGAAACGGGGTTGGACCATTTTCACAGTTTAATGCCTTGGCAAATATCCTTGCCATAGTAGTCTTACCTATGCCTCTTGTCCCTGAAAAGATATAGGCATGTGCTATACGATTGCCTTTTATCGCATTAGTCAAAGTAGCAGTAATATGGTCTTGACTTATGACCTCTTCAAAGGTCTGAGGTCTCCATTTTCTTGCAAGCACCTGATAGTCCATAACATAATTACCCCGTGATTCCTGCAACCCGATTTATCTTCTCTTATATCATTAGCGTAGGGGTCAGAATTCCTGCGGCACACAAGCGATTCTGTTTACCGCTGCTTCCTCCCGGATCTGACGGGGTTCACAGATTCTTGTTGCACAGGGACTAACCCCTACGCTAATAATATAAGAGAAATAATTCATTATGAATTATTATATTTCTGGCGGAGAGAGGGGGATTTGAACCCCCGAGGCAGCTATTAACCACCCACACGATTTCCAGTCGTGCTCCTTCAGCCACTCGGACATCTCTCCAATGCCCTATCTTCTCAAGTTTTAAGATATTATCATAAAGTTGTCTCTTTTTCAAGTTGTTTAAAATAGCCTAAAATCACTCATTTTTGCAGTCAATTTGCATACAGTTTTTTTGCTAAAAGCGATAAGTTTTGTATATATTTCGGTTATCTTAGTGTTTTACAGACACTTAATAGAACTAACTCTTAATATCTCTTTTTCTATCTGTATTATAGGACGAACTTGAATCTCTTGAAGATTGATTTTAAATGTCTGGCTCTTATCCATAAATATATTATGAATTATTTCTTTTAAAAAAGTCAGCTTTTTTTATTTTATTTTTTATTTCCAGATAGTTAGTCTGGAAAATGGTAACTACTCAATATGTTGAGGCAATGTCATTTCGACGAGGAACGAGGAGAAATCTTAAAGTCCGTGATTATAAGATTTCTTCCGTTGGTCGAAATGACAAACGCACAGTTACCCCAATTAATTGGGTAATTACGAAAAAAGTTCATAGACAGATAATATTAAAGGCTTTTTGTTTCACCGAGAATTGCTGCAATCGTTTGATAAAAATTGACATACAGATAAGATATTTGTTATCATTTTTATATAAAGATTTAGTAACTATTCAGCGATTACAGGGTGAGGGGTGGAAAAGAGTTTATAGCGTCACATTAGCGATTAGGTCTCACTACTCATAGAGACCTGATATGAAATGATGCTCTTCTATCTGAATAAACTTATTATAATCATACGCATTATAAAGTCTTTGGAACTTCTCACCCTGTAATTAGCTGAATAGTTACAAGATTTATTTATTTTACCAATATTTAATAATGATAGGGGGGATAAATATGGACAGGAGAAAGAAGGTGCGTCTGATATTTTGTTTCATAATCCTCGGGGTAACGGCGGTTTTATTGGCTGGTGGATGTGCTACGACAAAGAAAGGGGTATCTGTTTCAGGGCCTGAGTGGGCAAAGAGAGGGATGGGTGCCTTTCTTGACAGGGAAGAGAAGGTTTTTTACGGTGTAGGTGCAGTAACTGGTATTAAGAATAAACCATTAGCTATTACATCTGCTGATAATAGAGCAAGGGCAGAGATTTCTAAACTCTTTGAGACATATAGCGCATCTCTTATGAAAGATTATACAGCATCAACTATAGCAGGTGATGGTTCAGGGTCAAGCGAAGAACAGCATATTGAGCAGGCTATAAAGACATTTTCTGCGACAACTATCTCTGGTATTATGATAGTTGACCACTGGACTGATTCTGATGGGACATTATATTCTCTGGCAAGACTCAATCTGGATAGCTTTAAAGATAACCTGAAGAGAATGAAAGATCTCAATGAAGGAATAAGAGATTTTGTGAGAAAGAATGCAGAAAAGAGCTTTGAAGAGCTTGCAGCGGAAGAAGAGAAGAGAATAAAATAGCTATTGGCTGGCATTCAAATCAGAAAAGGAGGAGAATATGAATAATATCCTTTTTCAAAGGGCATTTAGATGTGGCAGTATTATCCTGATGACGTTCCTGTTAGTCTCTTGTGCAGCCACACGGATATCAAGGGTAGATACAGGGACAATTACAGACCTAAGCGGCAGATGGAACGATACAGATTCAAGGCTGGTTGCAGAGGAGATGGTGAGGGATGCCCTTGCAAGGCCATGGATTGGGAGCTTTACTGCTAAACATAATAAACAGCCAATAGTGATTGTGGGTACGGTATTAAACAGGAGCCATGAGCATATTAATGTCCAGACTTTTATTAAAGACCTGGAAAGAGAATTGACCAACTCAGGCAGGGTATTATTTGCTGCAGGGAGAGGAGAGAGAGAAGAAGTAAGGGAAGAGAGAGTAGATCAGGCGACTCATTCCTCAGAAGAGACAGCAAAGGGACCTGGAAAGGAGATTGGTGCTGACTATATGCTAAAAGGGACAATCAATACTATTCTTGATGAAGCAAAGGGAACAAAGGCGATATTTTATCAGGTTGATTTAGAGATGATTGATATCGAGAAAAATATTAAGGTATGGTTTGGACAGAAAAAGATCAAAAAGATCATAGAAAAGAGAAGATTAGGGTTCTAACTTTAATACATTATCTCTTCCTCATAATATCCCTGTCTCTCGGATGTGCCCCAATAAGCAGCCACTATCTGTTAGTAGAATCAAAGATATCTGAGCATGCATATTCAGATGCAGATGCGATTATAGAAAAAAATAAGGAGAATTACGGCAAGAGGAACGCAGTATTATACTATATGGATAGAGGGATGACCCTCCATCTTGCCGGAAGGTACAGAGAAAGCAATAACGCTATCTTCAGGGCAGAGGAGATCATTGACAGGTTATACACCAAAAGCATTAGCACGGAAGGGAGTGCTATGCTCACAAATGATAATATGCTTCCTTATGAGGGAGAAGACTTTGAAAAGGTGATGCTTAATGTTATCGCAGCACTCAATTATGTGTACATGGGGGAATGGGAAGATGCCCTGGTTGAGGCAAGAAAGGTTGATCATAAGCTCAATCTCTATAATGACAGATATACTCAGAAGAATATATATAAGGAGGATGCATTTGCAAGATACTTAAGCGGCATACTATATGAATCTCAGGGTGAGTTAAATGATGCGTTTATATCGTATAGAAAGGCGTATGAGACCTTTAGGGTATATAAGAGAGACTATGGCACTCCAATACCATCCATGATTGTAGGTGATCTCCTGAGGATAACAGATGCACTGGGTCTGATTGAAGAGCATAGAGAATATGAAGAGGAGTTTCCTGATACATCGTGGGATAGTTATAAGGAGTTTAAAGAAAAGGGAGAGATTATATTTGTCAGTTATAATGGAAAATCCCCTGTTAAAGTAGACTATTTTATCAATGCCCCTGTCCCTGATGGAAGTGGCGGTACATACCTGTTAAATATAGCCCTCCCAAAGTTTGTTGTTAAAGAATCAGAGATAACTGAGAGTAAGATATATCTGAAGAGAGATGATGAGACAAAAAAGATAGAGAAAGATGCCTATCTTGTTGAAGATATAAGTGCTATTGCTGTAAAAAACCTTGAGGACAGGATCGCCAGAATATCTGCAAAGGCTATTGCAAGAGCAACAGCTAAATATATTGCTGCGAGGAAACTTAGAAAAAAGGCAGCAAAAAAGAATGATCCACTGATTACATTTATTACAGATATTTCAACAAACATATACTCTATTATTACAGAGCAGGCAGATAAAAGGAGCTGGCGGACACTGCCTGCTGAAATATATCTGGGGAGAATAGCAGTCCCACCAGGGAAGTATGAGGTAGAGGCAGTCTATATATCTAAAAAGGGAAATATTGTGGAGAGAAAGAAGTTGACCTCTATATCATTAGGCAAAGGCGAAAAGAGGTTTTTGAGTTATAGGATTTTAAGATAGGGTTTATGAAATCAATCCTGAAGGTCTTTTTACATTTATTTATAATCGTTCTCTCTTATTCATATCAGACCTATCCTGTATCTGCTGACAGCAAGATTAAGATTGTGGTTACTATCCCTGTATTAAAAGATTTTGTTGAGGTAATAGGCAGGGATAAGGTAGATGTAAAGAGTCTTATCACAGGGCTTGAGAGTGAGCATACATATACCCCAAAACCAAGTGATATTATTGCTGTTAAAAAGGCAAAATTGCTGTTTGAGGTAGGGATAGGTCTGGAGATATGGGTAAGGTCATTAATAGAGAACTCAGGTAATAAAGACCTTATAATTATTACTACATCCGATGGGATACAACCGATCAGGGATCATATAGAAGAATCCCCTCCCTCACATCTTTTTAGCAAACGCAGTCATTCTATAGGCAATAGTAACCCACATGTCTGGTTAGACCCGGAAAATACAAAGATTATGATTAAACATATTGTTAGTGGAATAATAAGGGTTGACCCTTATAATAAGGATTATTATTTAAGTAATCAGGCTGAGTACCTAAGTAAAATTGATAAGATGACACAAGATATAGAGAGGAAGGTTAAAGGTCTTATCAACAAAAAGATAATAACTTATCATCCTGCATGGCCATATTTTGCACGACGATTTGGTTTTGTAATCAGCGATGAGATTGTCATACAGATAGGCAGTGAACCATCCTCTAAAAAAATAATAAATCTGATAAGAAAGATAAAAGATGAGGGGATTAGAGTAATTGTATCTGAACCGCAGCTCAGTCAAAATATCCCAGAGATGATAGCAGCAGAGACAGGGGCTAAGGTAGTAATCTTAACACCTCTGCCAGGTGCAATAAGTGGGACAGATGATTATATCTCTATGATGGAGTATAATGCAGACCAGCTTGTTAGAGGATTGCAATAAGTTGATATCTCACCCTCACCCTTCCCTCTCCCCCTTGGGGGAGAGGGAAGGGTGAGGGTGAG
>JBHHUU010000078.1:0-11152 GCA_046753905.1 Nitrospirota bacterium
GGGGAGAGGGTTAGGGTGAGGGGTGGTTTAGGTAAGGGGGTATTTTCATAGTAAATAATTTACTTTTAGACTCTTAGACTGATTCTTATGAAGGATTGCATAAAAATAGGGATTCTTGGACTTGGAACTATAGGTACAGGCGTTGTCAAGGTAATCAGCAATAATAATGGCCTGATGAGAGAGAGATTGGGCTTTGGGATAGAGATAGCAAAGATTGCTGATTTAGATACCAGAAGAGACAGGGGCATAAGATTAAAAGATGGTATCCTCACAGATAATGCAATGGAAGTGATCAATAATCCTGAGATAGATATAATAGTTGAATTAATCGGTGGATACTCACCTGCAAAGGAGTTTATCCTATCAGCCATATCAAAAGGAAAACATATTGTCACTGCTAACAAGGCATTACTGGCAACTTATGGAGAAGAGATATATAAGGAGGCAAATAAGGCTTGTCTTGATATAGGGTTTGAGGCAAGTGTTGGCGGAGGTATTCCTGTTATAAAGGTGTTGAAGGAGGGTATTGCCAGCAATCACATTATATCTATTTATGGGATAATAAATGGCACATGCAACTATATACTTACAAAGATGACAAAAGAAGAGAGAGAGTTCTCAGATGTACTTGATGAGGCAAAGAGGCTTGGTTATGCAGAGGCTGACCCAACCTTTGACATTCAGGGGATTGATTCTGCCCATAAGTTAGCAATATTGGCTGCATTATCTTTTGGCACACGTATAGACTTAAAGGATATATATACAGATGGTATCACAGGTATTACTCCTCTTGATATTAAATATGCAGATGAGTTTGGTTATAAGATCAAGCTCCTTGCCATAGCCAAGATGATGGATGGAGAGATTGAGGCAAGGGTACATCCCACTATGGTACCAAAACATTATCTTATATCAACAGTAGATGGTGTGTTTAATGCAATATATATTGTTGGCGATGCCCTTGATGAGACACTATTCTACGGAAAAGGGGCAGGAGAGATGCCGACAGCAAGCGCTGTTGTATCTGATATTATGGATATAGCAAGAAATATCAGAAAAGGGGCATGCGGCAGAGTCTCTCCGACATTATATCAGGAGGAGTACAGAAAAGATATCCAGATCAAGAGGATAGAAGAGGTTAACAGCCTTTATTATCTCAGATTTATGGCATTGGATACACCTGGTGTATTATCAAAGATATCAGGGGCGCTTGGCAGATATAATATCAGTATCTCAAGGGTATTGCAAAAGGGGAGAAAAAAAGGCGGCAATGTACCTGTAGTAATAATGACACATAGGGCATACGAAAAAGATATAAAATTGGCACTGGCAGAGATAGACTCAATGCCCTATGTATCTGAAAAGACAGTATTGATAAGGATAGAAGGGGAGGAGGAATAAATATGGTTCCGTGGCGTGGAGTAATAAGAGCATATAGAGAGTTTTTACCTATAAATGATACCACTCCAATTATTACTATCAATGAAGGTAACACACCGCTCATCAGGACAAAGAATCTGGCAAAGGCAATAAATCCCACTATAGACCTCTACCTCAAATATGAAGGTGCCAATCCAACAGGTTCTTTTAAAGACCGTGGGATGACAATGGCAATGTCAAAGGCAATGGAAGATGGCGCAGAGGCTGTGATCTGTGCCTCAACCGGGAACACATCTGCGTCAGCAGCAGCTTATGGAGCGAGGGCAGGGATTAAGGTATTCGTCCTTATACCAGAGGGAAAGATTGCATTGGGCAAACTTGCACAGGCAATGATCCATAAGGCAAATGTCATTCAGGTGCAGGGGAATTTTGATCAGGCATTAAATATTGTGAAGGATGTATCGGCGAAATATCCGATAACTATAGTAAACTCTGTTAATCCATATAGAATAGAAGGACAGAAGACAGCGGCATTTGAGATATGCGATTATCTTGGAGAGCCTCCTGATTACCACTTTCTGCCTGTAGGAAATGCAGGCAATATAACTGCATACTGGAGGGGTTACAAGGAATATAAGAAAAATGGAAAGATTCATTCTCTCCCAAAGATGATGGGATTTCAGGCAGCAGGGTCAGCCCCGATTGTGTTGGGACATATAGTAGAAAGGCCAAGGACTATTGCAACAGCAATAAGGATTGGGAATCCTGCAAGCTGGAAGTTTGCATTAGAGGCTGCAAATGAATCTAATGGTGCGATAAATCTCGTAACTGATGATGAAATAATAGAGGCGTACAGGATGATTGCAGGTTTAGAGGGGGTATTCTGCGAACCAGCCTCATCTGCATCTGTAGCAGGTGTAATTAAGATGAATAAGATGGGATTGTTTAAGGAGGATCAGTCTGTTGTATGTACCCTTACAGGACATGGACTTAAGGATGTAGAGATTGCTATAGATGTCTCTCAGGAACCTACCACTATTAAGGCAGAGTTTAAGGATGTGGTAAAGGTGCTTGGGTACGATTAACAGGAGTCAGAAGTCAGAATGAAACAATCATGCCGACTAATAGGCACAAACAATAATAATGAACGACAAAGCCCGCTATTAATGGATATATTCTATTCTCAGTGTTGTCTTTCCAAATGTTACGATATAATTAGAGATCGCCTCATATCGCTTTTTTCCTATACCTTTTACTTCCATTATATCACCTTTATTCTTAAAGAATCCCTTTTCTTTACGAAACCTGATTATCCTCTTTGCAATCTCTTTTCCAATACCAGGAAGCAGCATCAATTCCTTTTTATTTGCCCTGTTTATATTTATCTTCCCCTTTAGCCTGTTTTTTGATTCTTTTGCAAATACCTTATTGTCAACAGTTATTTGCTGACGGTTATCAGTAAGAGAAAACTTATTATTGGTAATATCTGATGGAAGGATATTTCTTATGATAAATAAGAGAAATATAGATATAAAAAAGGTTATCCATTTTAAAAATATAGGATTGCTCATTTGTGCTAAACTGAATTTCCATCTATTATTTTTTTGGCAGATGGATAGAGAGACCATAGATATCTTCTGCTGCCTCCATTATCCCTTCTGATAAGGTGGGGTGAGAGTGGATCATATTGGCTATATCTTTGCCTTTTGCCCCTATCTGTATTGCCAGAGCTATTTCATGTATCAGATCTGTGGCATGACAGCCAACAATATGAGCGCCAAGTATCCTGTTACTGCTGGCATCAGAGATTATCTTTACCAGTCCTGTAATCTCTCCCATCGCCTGAGATTTTCCGAGTCCTCTGAATTGAAACCTGCCGACATTTATTGCTATCCCCTTTTCTTTTGCCTCTCTTTCTCTAATGCCCACACTGCCTATCTCTGGAAATGTGAATATCCCTGCTGGAATTATTGAGTAGTCCATTGTTGTATCATTGCCTGCAATATTTTCTACAGCGACCTTGCCCTCTGCAGATGCCACATGTGCCAGCAGAATATTACCAACAACATCACCTATTGCGTATATCCCCTTTATATTGGTCTCCATCCTCTCATCAACTAAAATTACTCCATTCTTCCCCTGTGCTACACCAATCTTTTCAAGACCTAATCCCTCTACATTAAATGCCCTGCCTATTGATACGAGAACCTTATCCACAGTGATTGCTTCACCATTGCTAAGATATGTTATTATATTTTCCTCTTTCTTTTCAATCTTCTCCACTTTTACTTCAGTAAAGAGTCTGATCTTCCGCTTTTTTAGTTCCCTTTTCATTATTGACTGGATATCTTCATCTTCTGTAGAGAGTATATCAGGCAATAATTCAACTATTGTAATATCCACGCCAAGAATATTAAAGATAAATGCAAATTCACACCCTATTACTCCTCCACCTATTATAAGCATCTTTTCAGGGAGATCAGTAAGATTAACTGCTTCATCACTTGTAATTATATTATTACCATCAGGTACAATATTCGGGATAATGGAAGGTCTTGAGCCGGCAGCGATGATTATATTATCAGCAGGTATTGTTCTCTCCTCTCCGCTGTTTAATACTGCCTTAACCCTATTGACATCCAACAGACTGGCTTTTCCCTCTACTACTTCAATTCCATAGCTCTTAAAAAGTCCCTTGATTCCCTTTGTCAGGCTGCCAACGATCTTATCTTTTCTCTCTATGATTTTTTGAAGGTCAAACCCTATTTCATCTGGTATCTTTAAGCCAAAATCTTTTCCTTTTTTTATTTTATCAATAAGTTCTACTGATGAGATTATAGATTTTGTAGGAATACAGCCTCTATGGAGACAGGTGCCTCCTAATTTTCGTTCTTCTATGACTATTACAGAGAACCCTGACTGTGCCCCTCTAATCGCTGCCACATAACCGCCAGGACCTCCACCTATAATAACCAGCCTTTTCTTTTTAAGATCGTCTTTCCCCACTATACTGCCTCTTCTTTGATATATTCGTCATACTCTTTTAAATCCATAAGGTGTTCTGCCTCAGATGTATCACTCATTTCTAATACACTAATCCAGCCGCGTCCATACGGGTCTTCATTAATAAGCTCTGGTGAATCTTCCAGCTCTTCATTTATATCTATAATCCTGCCGCTTATTGGAGAGATTACTGGAGATGTAGTCTTGGTAGATTCTATCTCTGTTATCTCCTCATTCATGCTCACATCCACACCTATATCAGGGGGTTCTATATATACAATATCTCCTAATTCTTCCTGAGCATAATCTGTAATGCCTATTGTTGCCTTGTTACCCTCTATCCTTACCCAACAATGTTCTTTATGAAAACTCAAGCTCTCAATATTCATCTTCTCTTACCTCCTGCTCATTTAAAAATCAATCTTTTAAAAGATTAACATATATCTCTTTATTAAACCGCATAACCATTTTATTTTATGTTAGTTTCCTCTAATAACAGTTAATATCTTGATACTTTTTACTCTCTGTGCCTCATTCACCCATACATAACCCATGCTGCCCTTTTCAGAACTTACTCTCTTTATAACATTTTCAGAACTATCCTCTTTTTTGGGAGGAGTTATACCATCTCTGAACAATTTTCCTATCCAGTATTGATGATAACTCTCAACACTTAATCCAGAAAAGACCTTTTTTATAAACAGAATCTTTATCTCATTGGCATCCTGTTGGTTAATAGGGTTGATCTTTACTCCAGATTCTATCCTCTTTTCTCCCAGATAGATGTTTTTTAGCTGTCCAACAGTAATAGAATCTGCAGGATAATCCTTATTGGCAATAACAGCGATATCTGCTGCATATATATCAGGCGTAAAGGAGATAACAGATACAAAGATAGATACCAATAACAAAGAAAAATAAACCCATATTTTTTTTATATTCATTATTATACCTCCTTAAATAAAATTAAAATAAAAAGATTAAGATTTAGTTTTAGTTTATTCATCAAAAAGCAAATGACCATTGCACAGCATATTCGGTAAATTTATTGTCTTTATCCTGTTCATCAATGCCCCTTACTTCTATTTTTAATGAACTCTTGATTGCAAGATTAAGCCTTACACCACCAACTATTCTTGTATTATCCTCTGTTCCAAGCGCATTAAAATAAGGGTCATCCTCCTTTACAGAGAGATTCTCATATCTAATATATGGCTTTGCCCTTCCGATATTATATCCACCTTGAATATAATATGCGCTTGATGAATAATCATTATTTTTGTTGTTGTCTTCATCCCTTATCTTGTAATATTCAGAGATAAACTCAAATGGCAAAGCCGTATAAAAGAAATATGCCCCGCTAATAAGCTGATCTATGTTGATACCAGTTTCATTTTCTTCTACCTGTGAAATGTTGCCGAATATACCAAATCCATTGCCGATGCTCTGTACAGGCCTCAACATAAGATTAACAGAGACAGACTTGTCCCTGTTATTATCAGTCACATTATTAGGATCAAGGACAGCACCAACAATGTTACCCTGATCATCCTTTACAGACTTTAACCTGGATCCATTTCCAACCATAAACCCATAATTTAAGACAAAAGGCAATATTTCGGTCTTACCCTTTGCCCATAGACCAACTATATGTGTGGGGAGTATCCCTGCTTCATCCTCAAACTCTAAAAACTCAGGTCTGTCAATAGTTGTTTGTAAATGTGCTCCATGATGATACGCATGGTTCCAGAAGCCCAGTAGGTTATGAAATCTGCCTGCCCTTATTGTCAATGCGTCAGAGAAGAGATAACCCACCTCCATCCTCTCTCCATCAATCACCCATTCTCCCTGTTCATCAGACTCAACAACAAGCTCTACTAAGATACTTAATCTATCACTTATATCTTCTGAGGCATACAGGTCTAACTGCCCTAAAGCAAAATTACCATCATTGCCTTCTGTAGTATCAGTACCATCATTGCTCTTCCTATATCTAATATCTCCAAACCCATTAAAAGTAAAGGCAAAGACCGTCCTCTCACCAATGAAAAGAAATAGAGACAGACTCAAAAATAATAGAGATAACAACAATTTTTTCTTAAATAATCTGTTCATAACTCTCCCTCCTTAATAACTTGTGATTAAAAACGTATACTTATGATTGATAACTTGTGATTGATAATAATGGTATATATTAAATTGTATTTAAATCGTAAAAAATACTAAACTACATAATCCTTTTTGTCAAGAGGGAAAAGTTTTTTCTTCCCCACGGCAAATTCATTTTTTTTAACGCATTGAAATAGAAGTATTATTTTCAACCTTTTAGGTAACTATTCAGCTAATACAGATTATAATCATACGCATTATAAAGTCTTTGGAACCCCTTGCTCTGTATTAGCTGAATAGTTATGGAAGAATGCTTCCTGTTTAATTAGCCCCCTCATAGATTCGATTTTTGACATCTTATATCCCTTCTGGTATGATTTTAATCATCCGTGACCTCATATTGTACCCCATTAATACCGTAACACAACAAAGGGATACTAATGAATACAGATCTTTCCTTCATAACAAATGAAAAGGGTCAAAGCCTGAGAGACAGGTTTGAGGTTCTCATCAAAGACACCTCTCTTTTTGACTGTCTTGCGGGTTATTTTTATACAAGCGGTTTCTATGCCATCTACAGGTCTCTTGAGAAAACAGAAAAGATCAGGATACTGATCGGTATCAGCACCAACAGGCAGATATATGACCTGATTGAACAATCGCAAAGGTCTAAACAGCAGACAGGTCTCTTCTCACATGCAGAGACAAAGGAAAGGGTTGAAGACCTGATCCAGCAGGAGTTTGCTGATTCTGAAGACAAACAGGAGGTTGAAGAGGGTGTCAATAGATTCATTGAATGGATCAGAATCGGAAAGTTGGAAATCAGGGCATACCCCTCGCAGGCAATCCACGCCAAACTCTACATTATGACCTTTAACAAAAGCGATAGAGATATCGGCCGTGTAATTACAGGCTCAAGCAATTTTACCAGGGCTGGACTCATTGATAATCTGGAATTTAATGTTGAGTTGAAAAACCGCAGCGACTATGAATTTGCCCTGCAGAAGTTTGAAGATCTGTGGAAAGACGCAGTAGATATCAGTGAAAGATATGTCCAGACGATACAGGTGAAGACATGGCTCAGTCAAGACATCACACCATATCAGCTTTATCTGAAATTTCTCTATGAATATTTCAGGGATGAACTCAGCCAGACTGACGAGGTCTTTCTTAGATATCTCCCGCCAGAGTTTAAAAGGCTTGAATATCAGGAACAGGCAGTATTAAATGCAAAAAAGATACTCATGGAATATGGCGGTGTCTTTATCTCTGATGTTGTCGGTCTTGGCAAGACCTACATCTCTGCCATGTTAGCAGACCAGATTGAAGGAAGGACACTGGTCATTGCCCCGCCTATGCTCCTGCAGACATCCAATCCCGGTTCATGGAAAAATGTCTTCTCTGATTTCCGCGTGCATGCTGACTTTGAATCAATAGGCAAGTTAGATGATCTGCTAAATAGAGGAGTTGAAAAACACACAAATATTATCATCGATGAAGCACACCGATTCAGGACAGAGACAACCGTCACATACGAAAAACTGGCAGAGATCTGCCGCGGCAAACGGGTGATTCTCGTAACAGCCACTCCATACAACAATGCCCCTAAAGATATCTTAAGCCTCTTAAAGCTCTTTCAAAAGGCAAAAAAGAGCACCATCCCCAACCTGCCTGATCTGGAATCCTTCTTCAGCAGACTTGAGCAGAGACTGAAAAAATTAGACAGGCAGAAAGACTACAACAGATATATAGCCACTGTAAAAGAGAATGCAAGGGAGATAAGGGAAAAGGTCTTAAAATATCTAATGGTACGGCGCACCCGCTCAGAGATAGAGAACTATTTCTCTCAGGACATTACCAGACAGGGCATTAAATTCCCGAATGTAGAAAAACCTATCCCCCTCTTTTATGAACTCAATAAAAAGGAGGACGGGGTATTCAATAAGACCATCCAGATGATCGCACAGAGGTTTAAATACGCCCGTTATATGCCCATGCTCTACTACAGGGGCAGGATTGACCAGTTAGAGCAGCAGTCCCAGCGCAACATGGGGAGATTTATGAAGATTCTGCTGGTAAAGCGTCTTGAAAGCAGCTTCTTTGCCTTTAAAAGATCAGTGGACAGGTTTCTCCTGTCCTACGAGATGTTTATCAGGGAATTTGATAACGGCAACCTATATTTCAGCAAGAAATACACCAGCAAGGTATTTGAACTCCTGGAAGACGATGATGATGAGGCTATACAGCAACTGATTGATGAGGGCAAGGCAGAACGTTATGACTCATGCGAGTTCAGGGAAAGGCTGCGGAGTGATCTCCAGCACGACTATGACATCCTCATAGAGATAAAAGAAATATGGCAGCAGATTGACCGTGACCCCAAGCTGTTAAAATTCCTGAATGTATTGTCGAAAGATCCAGTATTACAAAAAAACCATCTCCTCATCTTTACTGAATCAAAAGAGACCGCCAACTATTTATATAAAAACCTTGAACAGAGATACCCTGGAACGGCGTTATGCTTTACAGGTGATTCAAGTGAGGCTATAAGAGACAAGGTTATAGAAAACTTTGACGCCCGTGTCCGTCAGCCAAAGGATGATTACAGGATACTGGTCTCCACAGAGGTGCTGTCAGAAGGTGTAAATCTCCACCGCTCCAATACAGTGATTAATTACGACATCCCCTGGAACCCGACACGTATGATGCAGAGAGTAGGCCGTATTAACCGTGTAGATACAATACACGATACAATCTATACCTATAATTTTTTCCCAACCGTTCAATCCAATGACCAGATCAAACTAAAAGAGGCAGCAGAGGCAAAGATCAACGGGTTTTTAACCCTGCTGGGCGGCGATGCCGAGATATTAACAGAAGGAGAACCCATAGGCTCACATGAACTCTTCGACCGCCTCTTTTCCAAACAGACCCTTGAAGGAGAAGACAGCAGCGGAGAAAGCGAATTAAAATACCTGCAAGCTATTAAAGAAATCCGCGATAAAGACCCTGACCTCTTTGACAAGATCAAACATCTGCCCAAAAAAGCGCGCACAGCAAGATATCATCAAAAAGAGACAGATTCCCTGATCACCTACTTCCGTCAAAGGAAACTGCAAAAGTTTTTCAAGGCAGTTAAGAGTTGTTCTGAGCCAGAAGAACTTGATTTCATCACCGCAGCCAGATATTTAGAGAGCAGACCCGAAGAAGAGAAAAAAAGACTCCCCAGAGAATTTTACGTCCTGCTGGATAAAAACAAAGAGGCGTTTATCTTTACAACTGCTGAAGAACTGCCTCAGCAAAGGCACAGGAGGGGACGCGATAGCGCAGTGAATCTCGCAAAGATTCTGAAAGCCGCCATGAAAAACACCCGGCAACTGACAGAGGACCAGGAGCTATTCTTAAAAAAGGTTCTGACGCAGATTGAGGAAGGCGGCCTGCCTAAACAGACGGCTAAACAAACCCTGAAAGCCCTGAATGCCCTTAAGGAGGAGATAGTTAATCCTTTCAAGGTGCTCGCAATATTACAGACCCATATCCCGTCAAAACTGCTGGAAGCACATTATGCCGAGCAAAGGCCGTCTGTATCTGGTAAACGTGAAGTAATATTATCCATGTATTTAAGTTGTCAAACATAATGGATTAGGGGCAGATACATTTGTAGGGGCGGTTCGCGAACCGCCCCTACATTGAAACCACCTCTTGACATTTTAAAGTATTACCTTAAAATAGCAAATATGTATATCAATCGTCTAATAGAAAAGAGCCTTCTTGATGCCTTAGAGACATTTCCAGCAGTCTTTATCGGCGGCGCACGTCAGTCAGGCAAGACAACCTTAGTCAAAAAGGTCTTAAAAGATAGGTATGGATATGTATCATTAGACGAACTTGATATAAGGTCTTTTGCTATTGAAGACCCAAGAGGCTTTTTAGAACGCTATAGGACTCCTCTTATTATTGATGAGATTCAGTATGCCCCTCAGTTATTATCCTATATAAAGGCTATAATTGATAACAACCGCAAACCAGGGGAATGGGTCTTTACTGGCTCTCAGCAGTGGACAATGATGAAAGGTATCAGTGAAACCTTATCAGGAAGGATTGCGATCTTGAATCTGCACCCTCTATCCCTGTCAGAGATGAATAAAAACCTAAATATAGAGAGGGAAAATATCTTATCATTTATAGACTATATCATAAATAGATCAGACACACTAAAAGATTCTATCTCGCATGGCAGATGGCTGCTTGAAGGAGGCTATCCTGAAATATTTGTCAATCCCAAGATAAAACGCAACATCTGGTATTCCAGCTATATCCAGACCTATATTGATCGTGATATTCGCGGTAATGTCAAGATGAGCAATCTCAATGAATTTGAGCGATTCTTAAGGCTGCTGGCAAGTCGTACAGCTCAGGAATTGAATCTTTCAACACTCTCCAGAGACATAGGAGTAAGTGTGCCTGCAATTAAATCATGGATATCTCTATTAGAGGCAAGCTCCATAATCTTTTTATTGCCGCCTTATCATAAAAATTTCGGCAAGCGTATCATCAAATCTCCCAAATGTTATTTTATGGACACAGGACTGGTCTGTTACCTGGTAGGACTGCAGGATACAGAACATCTCTTAAACGGACCAATGGCCGGCGCCCTTTT
>JBHHUU010000079.1:0-11120 GCA_046753905.1 Nitrospirota bacterium
GCTTTCGCCATCCACCCCTCAAGAGGGGAATTAACTTGTATATGCTGAATAGTTAGATAAGGTCAGTTTATATACTATCCTGCCAATTAAAACTCTTTATGAATGGGCGTCTATTGGGAGGATACCTTTAATTAAAATTGGACGCAAAGTCCTTTTTGACTTAGCTGATATTGACCAGTTAATGTCTCAACTCAAACGTCCTGTTAATCAGGTAAATAATAAAGCGAAAAAAAATATGGAAATTTAAATAACAATGAGATATAATAATTTATTATATAGCGGTCACACAGACACGGTCAAGCCCAAGAAAGAAGGGATTGATTATGTTTAAAAGATGCAGTGTCTGGTGAACCAAGATAAGACATTAAGGCAAAATAATCCAAAAAATGGTGGCTATAATTTGGCTATAGTTGAGGAAAAAGAAGTTAATAGAAAATCTGTAAGTCATTGATTTTATTAATCGGGGCGTAGCGCAGCCTGGTTAGCGTACCTGCCTTGGGAGCAGGGGGTCGGAGGTTCAAATCCTCTCGCCCCGACCAATATTTTCGATGAGTTATGGATATGAAAACCACCCCTAACCCTCTTCCATAAGGGGAGATATCCCCTCCCTTGATGGGAAGAGTAAAGTATCAAGGAAAAAAGTAATGTTAAAATTACTGGATAGGAAGGGTGTTTTGTGCCTATTTGTCGGCATGTTTGTTTCATGCTCCTTATTCAGACAATAAGAGCAATTTTATAACAATGGTCTCCTCTTTTCTACTCTGCCAAAAAAATTAAGTTGCTAAATTTCATAGTGTTTCAGAAAATCCTTGTCAATATCTCTCTCATTGTCTATAATATGTAAATCAAAATTAAAAAATAGATATGAAATATACATCCTACAAAATATTCCTTTTTCTATTAATTATCTTCTTTGCAGGCTGTGCTGCATCAGAAAAGGAGACAGGCTCAGAGATAACAGATTCGCTGGGAATAAATAGCAAAACCTTGGAAGAGACAGAAAAGAGCATAGAAAAGATATATGATGCTAAGACTCTTCTTAAACGTGCAGGCGCATATTATGAGAGAAAGGAGTATATTGAGGCAATAGGAGAGTATCAACGTTTTTTAGAGCTTCATCCTGTACATGAACTTGCAGATTATGCCCTCTTTAGAATAGGAATGAGTCATTTCAGGCAGATTGGTGCAATAGATAGAGATCCATCTCCCATGTACAAGGCAATTGAAGTCTTCCAGAGGGTGACGTCTGAATATCCCCGCACTCAGTATGCCAAGGATGCAGAGTTAAAGATTAAGGAGTTAAGAGAGAGGGTTTCCAGATATCAGCTATATATTGGAAAATTTTATTTAAAAAAGAAGTCGTATAAGGCAGCTATCTACCGCTTTCAAAAGATAGTAGAGGAATTTAAGGAGTTTAAGAGCGCTGAGGACGCATCTTACTATCTTGCCATTGCCTATGAAAAGACAGGAAACAACACTGACGCAAGGGAGATTATAAAAAAAATGATAACAGAATATCCTGATACAAAGTATAGGGATAAGATTGAAAGATTATTATCAAGGATAAGAGAATCAATGTGAGATATTATCCTATCTGTCTGGACATAAGAGATAAAGAAATTCTGGTGATCGGCGGGGGTAAGGTAGCAGAGAGAAAGGTCATAATGCTTTTAGAGTGCGGAGGAAACAATATTACTCTCATAAGTCCTGATGTTACAGAAGGGATAGAGGAATTATACAATTCAAGGAAGATTGGATATATATCAGGAGAGTATGAGAGGGAATATATTAAAGATGCCTCTATAGTATTTGCTGCTACAGATAATAGAAATATAAACGCTGAGATAGCAAGTGAGGCAAAAAAGAGAGACATCCTTATAAATGTTGTGGATCAACCTGAAATATCAAGTTTTATCCTCCCATCAGTAGTTAAAAGAGGTGATTTGCAGATATCTGTATCAACTAGTGGCAAAAGCCCTGCCCTTGCAAAGACGCTAAGGGAAGAAATTGAGAAACTATTTGGCAGTGAATATGAGATATTTTTAGACATACTTGGAGGAATAAGGAAAAGGCTGTTAAAAGAAAATCCTTCAGAGGATAAGAGACAAAAGATATTTTATGACCTTGTAAAGTCTGATATACTGATACTTTTAAAAGAAGGGAGAAAAGAGGAGGCAGAGGATAAAGCTATAGAGATAATGAGAAGTAAAGATGGTTAAAGATATGTCAAAGGTGTCAATAGTCAGGTGTAAAGACTATGACGATTATAATAAGGTCTATTCTTCTGTAAAAAAGAGCATAGAACTTATAGGAATGATGGAACGGGTTGTAAAGCCTGGCGATAAGGTATTGGTTAAACCCAATCTCCTCTCTGCAAAATCTCCAGAAAAGGGAGTTACTACTCATCCCTCACTGGTTAAGGCGGTTATCCAGTTAGTAAAAGAATTGGGTGGGAAACCATTTATAGGAGACAGCTCATTTGAGATGCTATTCAGGAATAATACCTCTGAAATGCAGAAGATTGCAAAGGTAACAGGCATGAAGAAAATAGCTGATGAGATGGATGTGGAGTTTATTGGCTTTAAGGATTCAGCTGCAGTCAATACCCCGAAGGAGTGTCTCTTTAAGAATCTGGAGATTGCCAGGGATGCCCTTGAGGCAGATGTGGTGATAAATCTCCCCAAACTCAAGACCCATTCTCAGATGATTATGACATTGTCAGTAAAGAATATGTTTGGGTGTGTTGTGGGAAATCGTAAGATGCAATGGCACTTTAAGGCAGGGATAGATATATCTTATTTCGGAAAGATGCTTGTAGATATATATTATACTATAAAGCCTATACTTTCCATTGTAGATGGAATAGTAGGATTGGAGGGTAATGGTCCGGGGGCAAGCGGCATACCCAGAAATATGGGGTTAATCATTGCTGGAAACGATTGCATTGCAATAGATACAGTAATATGCGAAATAGTAGGACTTAAGGTGGATGAACTGCCCACAAATAAGGCAGCAATTGATGGGGGGATAGGTGTCTCAGATATATCAGATATTGAGATATTAGGTGAAGATATAAAGGGTATAAAGGTAAATGACTTTGTATTTCCTGAGACGGTAGAGTTACGATTTGGTCCCAGGTTTCTGACCAATACAATAAGAAACTCTATTTCTCATAAGCCGATAGAAGATAAAAAAAGGTGTACCCTATGTGGAAGTTGTGTGGCAGTATGTCCTGTTCAGATTATAAAGATTGGAAAGACAAGGTTATATTTTGAGTATGATAGGTGTATTCGATGCTATTGCTGTATAGAAGTATGTCCTGAAGGGGCAATGAGAACAAAAAAGGGATATTTGACAGGATTGATAGAAAGGGGATAAACAAAAAGGAGGTTAATATGGCAGATTTTTGTCAAACAGGGGTTATTACTGCCCTGCATAGATTAGGAGACTCTAACATTGAACAGTTAGAAGGAGAGATAAGAAAATATTCTAAACTTTTTCCTATAGCATTGCTTTTGCCGTCTCTCTATTCAGAACTTGAAGGAGAGGCATTAAGGCATATTGTGGAAGAGCTTAAAGGGATTAACTATTTAAATGAAATAATAATTACACTGGGTGTTGCAAGCGAAAAAGAGTTTGAGGAGGCAAAGAGATTTTTCTCTGTCCTGTCTCAAGACGTAAGGGTTATATGGAATGATGGACCAAAAATACAGGAGTTATTACAGTTATTAGTGAAAAATGATGTAGAGATTGGAATGGCAGGTAAAGGCAGGTCTGCATGGATGGGATATGGATATATACTTGCGAGAGAAAAGAGTAAGATTATAGCCCTTCATGACTGTGATGTCCTTACCTACAACAGGGAGTTTCTGGCAAGACTATGTTATCCTGTTATAAATCCAAACCTTGGTTATGAGTTCTGCAAAGGATATTACAGCAGGGTTACTGACAGACTACATGGACGGGTAACAAGGCTCCTTGTTACTCCTCTTATCCGTTCCCTTCAGAAATTGTTAGGATACCATCCTATGCTGGTATACCTTGACAGCTTCCGTTATCCTCTGGCAGGAGAATTTTCTATGATTGCAGATCTGGCAAGAATAAATAAGATACCCGGAGATTGGGGTCTGGAGATTGGGGTACTCTCAGAGATATACAGGAACTGTGCTTTAAACAGAATATGTCAGGCAGACCTCTGTGATGCGTATGAGCATAAACATCAGGATTTATCCCCAGATGATCCAAAAAAAGGATTGCTGAAGATGTGCGTGGATATCTCAAAATCACTCTTTAGAAATCTTGTTACTGAAGGCATTATCTTTAATGATGGCTTTTTTAAGACATTAAGGGCAACATATCAAAGGTCAGCTCAGGAGGCAATCAAAAAATATGAGGATGACGCAGATATTAATACCTTATACTTTGATAGACATGCAGAGAGAGTTGCTGTTGAAGCCTTTATAAAAGGAATAAAAATGGCAAGTGATGAGTTTTTAGAAGACCCTTTCGGCATACCCTTAATATCAAGCTGGAGCCGTGCTGCATCTGCTATTCCTGATATCTTCCAGAAGATAAAGAGCGCAGTAGATGAGGATAATAAGTTTTAATGAATGAATAAATCCATAATTAAGAAGATAAGACTTAAAGAGGGAGTTGATACCTCAAACCTTTTCGGTAATTTTGATATCCATCTTAAGATCATTGAAGATGCCTTTGCTGTTCATCTCTCTGCCAGAGGTGAAAATATAATTATTGAGGGAGAGAGAGCGAAAACAATCGATGCTGTTAGGGTAATAAATGAACTCTCTCTACTGGTATTAGAGGGATATTTTCTCCATCCTGAAGAGGTTAAATACGCCATAAAGACATACCTTGAAGATGCAAATATTTCACTGAGGGATAGTATTGTAGATACAATGCCTATCTCTACAAAGAAGAGATCTATTATACCAAGGTCACCAACTCAAAAGAAGTATGTAGAGGCAATAAGAAAACATGATATAGTACTTGGAATAGGACCGGCAGGCACAGGCAAGACATATCTGGCTATGGCAATGGCAGTATCTGCATTGACAAAAAAGGAGGCAGGACGGATAATTTTAATAAGACCGGCTGTAGAGGCAGGTGAAAGGCTTGGTTTTTTACCAGGGGATATATATGATAAGGTCAACCCTTATCTGCGGCCTCTTTATGATGCCCTCTATGATATGATGGATGTTGAAAATGCCATGAGATTAGTTGAGAGGGGAGAAATAGAGATAGCACCTTTAGCCTACATGAGGGGAAGGACATTGAATGATTCTTTTATTATACTCGATGAGGCTCAGAATTCAACACCAGAGCAGATGAAGATGTTTTTAACTCGACTTGGATTTAATTCAAAAGCTGTTATTACAGGTGATATAACACAGGTAGATCTGCCAGTGGGAAGGCCTTCAGGACTTATTGAGGTTCAAAAGATACTCTCAGGGATTGATGGTATAGAATTTATATATTTCACACAAAAGGATGTTGTCCGACATAGACTTGTTCAGGAAATAATAAAAGCCTATGAAATATATGAGGTAAAAAGTGGAAAAGTCAAAGGATAATAAGGGAAAACTCCACATCTTCCCAAGAATAAAAGAATTAACATCAAAAAAGGTTAACAGGAAGAAGCAGAGATTAAGATTTTATAAAAATCCATTATATCAGTCTGCTGCTATGGGGGTCTCTTTTGTAATCCTTGTCACCTATCTTTTAACACCTGATATACTCTTCTTTTTTAAGGATTTGAAGATAGGGGAAACCGTATCCAGAGATATAACATCTCCGATAACCATTGAGATACCTGATATAACCATTAACAGGAAAAATCAGGAGAAGGCAGAGAGTGAAGTCCCGCCAATCTATGATTTTGATCTAAAGATGATTAATAGAATTGAGGACAGGGTATCATTGGCTTTTGAAGAGATTCATAAGATACTTAAGGATAACGATAAAGACAAACTTGGTTCTGTTGAATATATTGAAGAGGAGAAAATATTCCAGAACACAATTAAGGCAATCATTTCTCCGAGTTCTTTGAAGGTTCTTAAAGAATCAGGTTATGATAAAAGGATAAAGAGAGAGATAAATAAGATTATCAGGTTAGTAATGGAGATAGGAGTTGTCGCTGATAAGGAGCTATTATACGAGCATGGCAAAAATGGTGTTATTCTGAGAATAGTTGGGGGGAAAAACGAGCATTTCATTAAAGATGTCAGGTCTATCTCAGGCAGAAAGGAGGCAAACAAGCTGGCAAAAGAGATGGCTCATGACATCTTTCCAGAAGAAATGGAAAAGATATCTGTTGTTGGTGAGATTGTCTCAAAGCTAATCACACCCAATATAACCTTTAATAAAAATGAGACCGAGCTTCGCAAAAGAGAGGAGTCCCTATCAATGAGACCCTTATACTATAAGGTAAAAAAGGGAGAGGTGATACTTAAGGCAGGAGAGAGGGTTACTGATGATAAAGAGATTATCCTGCAGGAGATATCAAAATACCAAAAAGGGTCATTTTTAATCCAGATACTCTCTGGATTATTTATACTGGTCGCATCAGTATTATATGTCTTCTATACAGATATCAGAAGGTATAAGCCCTATTATCTTAAAGATATTCCGAAGTTTCTTTTATTATGCATCTTATTTTCAGGTACCATTATAATTGCAAAATTTCTACATTTCCTCCTCTGGGCATTTGTGGATACATTCCCTTCTATTGATCCAAATACCATAATCTTTGCAATCCCTGTTGCTGCAGGAGCTATGCTGGCTACTCTTTTATTTGACATACATATTGCCATAGTCTTTTCATTTATTATCAGCTTATTAATGGGGGTCATGATATCAGAAGAACCATTATTTATATTTTATTCGTTTGTGGGAAGTATAGTAGCAACATTCAGTGTTATTCACTTCAAAAAACGGACTGATCTGCTCAGGGCTGGATGTTTTGTTGGTGCAGTCAATCTTCTTATGGTGGTATCCATAGACCTATATAGAGTGGAACTATTTACACTAAAAGGTCTGTTTGATGTAAGCTTTGGTCTTGGCGGGGGCATAGTTGTATCTCTTGTAGTCTCTACATTTTTACCCCTTTTAGAATCTCTCTTTGATATTGCTACAGACATAAAACTCCTTGAATTACTTGACCTTAACCGTCCTATTCTGAAAAGACTTCTCCTCTCTGCCCCTGGCACATACCATCACAGTATTATGCTAAGCAATATAGCTGAATCAGCGGCTGAGGCGATTAATGCCAATCCTATATTGACGAGAGTGGGATGTTATTATCATGATATAGGAAAGATGAACAAGCCAGAGTATTATATAGAGAATCAGATGGGAAGTTTTAATAGACATGATAGGCTCTCTCCGAATATAAGCAGTCTTATTCTGATATCACATATCAAGGATGGTATAGAGACGGCAAAAATGTATAAGCTCCCGAAAGTGATTATAGACCTGATTCCTCAACATCATGGGACAAGGTTAATAAAATATTTCTATGAAAAGGCAAGGGCAAATCACGATCCAGACATCTCTTCAATCAAGGAGAATGATTTTCGTTATCCCGGTCCTAAACCCCAGACAAAGGAGGCAGCAATTATTATGCTGGCAGATGCAGTAGAGGCAGCATCACGAAATCTCTCAGATCCATCTGCATCACGGATATCAAATCTATCAAACAGGCTGGTAAACGATATATTTATAGATGGTCAACTCGATGAGAGTGATCTTACTCTAAGGGATTTAAAAAAGATAACAATAAGTTTCTCAAAGATACTTACAGGGATATTCCATCACAGGATAGAATATCCTGGTGTAAGTCTTGTTGATGACAATGGAGCAAAGGATGAATATCTTCATAAAGAACAATCAGAGAAAGGTCAGGGTAAAGAGCAAAGATTTAAAAAGGTTGGCAGAAAGGATTCTTTCAATTTCAGGATTTAATAATGATACAGAATTAAGCATATTATTGGTAAATGATTTGCAAATCCAAAAATTGAATAAAAAATACAGAAATATAGATAAACCAACAGATGTTCTTGCATTTGCCTTTCAGGATGGAGAATTTAATAATATAAACAGATATCTTTTAGGGGACATTGTCATATCTTTAGAGACAGCCCGGAGACAGGCAATAAAAGAAGGACATGATCTCTTCAAAGAGATTAGGTTTTTAGTTACACATGGTATCCTGCATCTATCAGGATATGATCATGAGAAGTCATTAAAGGATGCAAGAATAATGCGTAAGAAGAGTGAAGAGGTGCTGAATATTCTGGAGACAGAAGAATGATGAATAAGATAGGTGTCTTTGGCCGATTGAGTAAAGGATTATCCAGAACACGAGATCGAATAATAAAAGGGATACAAAATCTCGTCTCAAGCAATAAGATAATAGATGCTGCTCTCTTAGAGGAACTTGAAGATATATTAATCTCTTCTGATATGGGTGTAAAGAGAGCACAGATATTGATTAACAATATTAAAGAAAAGGTAGATTCCAAAGAGATATCCACCATGCCGCAATTAGTTGAAAATATAAAGTCAGAGATAAAGAATACAATTAAGGATAGCAAAGATTGTCTGATAGACACTCAGGCACAGGATGCCAGTCCTTATGTAATTATGGTGGTTGGGGTAAATGGGGTAGGAAAGACAACTACAATAGGTAAATTGGCACATAGATATAGAAAACAGGGTAAAAGCGTAATATTGGCTGCGGGTGATACCTTCAGAGCAGCAGCGATTGAACAACTTCATATCTGGGCAAAGAGAACAGACGCCGATATTATCAGACATAAAAGCGGCGCTGACCCTTCAGCAGTAATCTTTGATGCTATGGCAGCGGGAAAGGCACGCAATACTGATATTATTATTGCTGATACAGCAGGAAGACTTCATACAAAATCCAATCTTATGGAAGAGTTAAAAAAGATAAAAAGGGTAATGGGAAAAGAGATAGAGGGAAGTCCTCATGAGATATTGATGATCATGGACGCAACAACTGGACAGAATGCCATATCACAGGTAAGACTATTTAATGAGGCAGTCAGTCTAACTGGATTGGCTGTTGCTAAATTAGATGGCACTGCAAAGGGAGGTATTATAATTGGAATAATAGATGAATTTAAGATCCCGGTAAAATATATTGGGATAGGTGAAGATATTTCTGATCTTATAGATTTTGATGGAGATGAATTTGTTGAATCATTATTTAATACAAGGTAGAAGTGCCTAAAGTGAACTAAAGTTTAAAGTTCTAATTCTTTTAACTTTAGGCAATTTAAACACTTTGGCTGAACTTACACTACTTACATTAAAGGGAGGCATAATATTATGAAACTAAAAAAATATAGATTGATAATGCTTTTTTTCTTGTCTTTTTTTATCCTGTATAATTGCAGCAAGGAGAATTCTGTTGAAAATTATCTTAAGAGTGCAAAGAAATATCTACAAACAGGTCAGTTTAACATGGCAATAGATGCCTGTAAGAAGGCAGCGATGATAGAACCTGATAATGAAGACGTCAATTATTGCCTTGGAATCAGTTACGGAAGATCAGGGCAGCAGCAACAGGCAGTAGAATCATTTCAGAGGATTATAAGGATGAACCCTAATAATTATGAGGCATATTACAATCTTGGCACATCTTATGCAATAATCAAGCAATATGATAATGCAATAACATACTTCAAGAAGGCGATCAAAATACTGCCTGATTATCCTGAACCGCATTATGGGCTTGGACTTACTTATTTTAAGACAGGAAATATGGAAGGTGCCTTTGCTGAATATGAGATATTAAAAGGTCTGGATGATATCCTCTCTGCCCAGCTTGCCAAACAGATGAAAAAATCATAATGAAGCCCCGAAATTCGAACAGACCCTAAGTTGGGCACAAAAAGGGATGGGGACACCCTATCAATTAGGTTGTGCGATCAAGATTTCTTGCCTTCGGCTCGAAATGACAGTTATGTAACAGACTTAACTAAGACATATATACCGTCCCATCCACCATTCTGATAATCCTGCCAATTCTGTCTGACAACCTCTCATTATGTGTAATAATGCCAATTATTATACCTCTTGTACTATTCATCTCTTTAAGGATATTAAACACCTCTTCGCTTGTCTGACTGTCAAGATTTCCTGTGGGTTCATCTGCCAATATGATATCTGGTTCTAAGATCAACGCCCTTGCAATTGCGACCCTTTGCTGCTCTCCACCTGATAACTCTCCGGGTTTATGGGCTGACCTTTCTCCCAGACCTATCTCTCTCAACCTCTCACCTGCACAATCTAACGCCTCTCTCCTATTCATACCCCTTATTAAAGCTGGCATTGCCACATTTTCCATAGCAGTAAATTCAGGAAGGAGATGATGAAATTGGAAGATAAATCCTATCCGCTTATTCCTGAATTCAGTCAATTGATTATCATTAAGGCTAAATATATCTATATCATCATAATAGACCTTCCCTGATGTAGGTCGATCCAATGTTCCAAGTATATGCAGAAATGTAGACTTACCAACACCAGATGCCCCAACAATACAAAACATCTCACCCTTTTCTATCTCAAGGTCTATACCCTTTAATACATGTAAAGGAGGATTTGTATTAAAAAAGGATTTATTTATATCAATAACCTTAATCATGACCTCTTATTTATAACGACCGTCATCATATCACTGGCTTGCATGGAACGTAAGCTAAAGATAGCCATTCCCATTCCTTTCTCATTGAGTCGGGCTGTGATTATCAGTGATTCTATTGTGATTGGATTTGATGTCATCATAAATATCACATAGAGAATGAATATCTAATTATTCAGTTCCCAGAGGTTGCCTAACATAAAAGGTCATTACCTTCATTTATTATAATAGACTGCAATAAAAATAGCAAAGTTTAATAAATATTCCCAAAAACAGATATTAACAAATAAGCCTGCTCTAACCCAGACAATCTGGAATCAAAATGAAACAATCATGCTGACTAATCGGCATAAACAAGAATAGTAACTATTCAGCTATTACAGGGTGAGGGGTGGAAAAGAGTTTATAGCGTCACCTTAGTGTTTAGCTC
>JBHHUU010000080.1:0-11099 GCA_046753905.1 Nitrospirota bacterium
CTTGCCGCTGGCCACCATAATCCAGAGACACCACTTCAGTGGGTAATAGCAATGGCAGATAGATTTGCCAGCGGATGGGATAGAGATAAATTTGAGGCATATAATGCCACACCTATTAGCTTTAAGGATTATAGGAGGACAAGATTACTTACCCTATTTGAACAGATCTCTATTAATGATAGACAGAGGGATGACAGTTTAGAGAGTTATTTTTATCGGTATCCCTTAAAAGAACTCAGTCCTGTAAATATATTCCCTGAAAAAAAGGATAAAGAAGAGATAAGGAGAGAGGAGGCGGAAAGAGAGTATAAAAAATTACTTGAAAATTTTATATTCTCTATGGAGAGACTGGAACATAAGAATAATGTCAGACTCTGGTTTGAACACTTTGACACCCTTTTTATGATCTATGCCTCTTACATACCTGCTGCTACAGTGGGTAATGTTATTCCAGATGTATCCCTATACGATCATTCAAAGATTACCTCAGCACTTGCCACTGCAATCTATCTCTATCATCTTGAAGATAACAGCCTTGATATTACAAGGATAAAAGACTACGAAGATAATAAATTTCTGATCATAACAGGAGACTTTTATGGTATACAGGAGTTTATCTTCTCAGAGGGAGGAAGCACAAATAAGGCTGGTGCAAAACTTTTGAGAGGAAGGTCTTTTGCCGTTTCCCTGATATCTGAACTTGCTGCAGATCTCTTATGTAGAGAGATAGGTCTCCCAACAACATCTATACTCTTAAATGCAGCAGGAAAGTTTACTATTATTGCCCCTAATACTATTCCAACAAAGGAAAAGATCAAAAGGGTTGAAGAAAAGGTAAATGATTGGCTGATAAAGATTGCCTATGGTGAGACTACTATGGGCATAACCTGTGTAGAGGCATGTGGTAATGATCTTACACCTGCACGATTTAGTAATCTGTTAGACAAGTTTCAACAGCTCTCTTCAGAGAAAAAGTTTAAAAAGATAGACCTTGATAGATATGGCGGTGCGATAGAGGGATATCTTGATGCCTTTAACAATGAGCTGGATAAAAAGTTATGCCCATTTTGTGGAAAGAGACCGTCGGATGAAAGGGCAGAGAATGATAGTCTCTTAGTAGATGAGATATCTGCCTGTAGTATTTGCAGGGATCATATATACATAGGGACAAACATGGTAAAAGAGTCAAGACTAGCGATAACGACTATTGATGCTGAGCTACATGGAGATAAGCTATTAGAACCTATATTTGGGAAATATCAGGTCTCATTTGATGTAGATGGTAAACTCTCTAAACTTGCCAATCAGGATAAGCTATTGAGGTACTGGGATATAGATATTCCAGAGGATGAAGGTACCATGACCCTGCAGAAGGGAAAAGAGAGTATTATTACCTTAAAATTTATCAATGGCTATTGCCCTAAGTATAGTGAGAGGGATAAAGATATTCTGGATAGACTTCTTTATGGAAATAAAACTAAAAAGAAGCAAGAAGAGCTTTTTAACATGATTGACAATGGTCTGCCAAAATCCTTTAATCATATCGCAAATATGGCTTTGAACCCAGCTGAAAAAAAGAAGTTTTGTGGTATTAGTACCCTTGGGGTATTAAAGGCAGATGTGGATCATCTTGGTCTAATATTTGCCTTTGGCTTAAAAGATAAAAGGCAGACATTTTCAAGATATGCAGCATTGAGCAGACAGATGAATAACTTCTTTAGCCTGTATCTCCCTTATCTATTATACAAAGAGGAGAGATTTCAGGATACATATACCCTGTTTGCAGGTGGTGATGACCTCTTTTTGATCGGTCCATGGAACAGGATAATAGACCTTGCCATATCTATTAATAATAAATTCAGGGAGTATGTATGTGCTAACAGAGATATAACCATCTCTGCGGGTATAGGTATAAATAGACCTGGTGAGCCTGTGGCAATGATAGCAGAGAGGGCTGAACAGGCATTAAAAAAGGCAAAGGTTAACAGGAATTCCATAACCCTCTTTGGAGAGGCAACAGGATGGGATAGGTTTATAAAGTTAAACGAGATAAAATCTATAATTGATAACTGGCTTGATAATGCAAAGATCAACAATGCCATGCTCTATAGATTTAATGACCTGATGTATCAATCACAGGAGGCTGAAGAGCTTATAAAGGAAGATATATCACTACAGGATATAGATCCCCTTTTATGGCGTGCCCGATTTAAATATAGCCTTATCAGGAATATAGGAAAGGGATTAAAACAGGATGAACGAGAGAGGGTGATTGAAGAGGTGGAAGAGGTTGCAGACTGGCTTTATAAATATAAAGGCAGATTTAAGGTTGCCTTATGGCAAGTAATCTATAATCGGAGATAGAGGATAATAAAAGATAAAATGGAATAAGGATCATATAAACTGATCAGGGAGGTAAACAATGAGTATAAACTTTTGGAAGGATAATAAACAGAAGAAGATAGTTGATCCCGAGCTATTTTCTACAATTGCTGAAAGGTTTGCCAAAGAGATTCATGAAGAAAAAAAGAAAAAAGACAAGGTTAATAATCCAACTCAGATCAGGAAGTTTTATGATGAGGTTGTCCACTTTGATACCAGAAATAGGTCGAATGAAGACTTTAAGGCAAATATTCCATATATCAAGATGCTCTATGCAAAGGCAGTTTATGCAGAGGCGAGAGACCTTGTCTCTCCTGGGTTTAAGAGATTCATAAAAAATTCTATTGAGCAAATTAATGAACCAGAAGATATTGAGGTTTTTGCCCGGTTTTTTGAGGCATTTATGGGTTTTTATAGGTTCGAGATTGAACAGTATAAGAGACAAAAAGGAGGGAGAGGGCTATGAGACTCAAAGATATAAGACCTGTAGAAGGTAAAATTATACTGAAGAGTGGATTACATATAAGCTCTGGTGGTATGGAAATGCATATTGGCGGAACAGACAGTCCTGTAATAAAACATCCCCATACCCGAGAACCTTATATCCCGGGTTCATCCTTGAAAGGCAAGGTCAGATCCCTCCTTGAAATGAGAAGCGGTTTGATGATGTATACAGATGGTGATGTTGTCTCAATGGGTGTACTTAAAGATGAGAGGATAACAGAAGATCAGAGACAAGAAGCTACTAAGATCCTAAAGATATTTGGATCAAGCGGGGCAGACAAAGAGGATGAGACTAAATTTGGACCTACAAGGGTCTCCTTTGCTGACTGTTATCTAAATGAAGACTGGGAGAGAATGGCAAAAGAGAACCGTTGGCTCTATACAGAGGAGAAATCAGAAAATGTGATTAACAGGATAAAGGGTACGGCTGAACATCCCAGATTCATAGAACGGGTGCCAGAAGGGACAGTATTTGACTTAAGGATTACATTTAAGGTCTTTGATGAGGACAATGATGAATTGTTTGCGTACCTCCTTGAGGGATTAAAGTTATTAGAAATGGATGCATTAGGCGGGAATGGATCAAGGGGATATGGAAGGATCATGTTTGAGTTTGGGGATAATGGAATAAATGATAGATTTAAGGGTATCAAACTATTCTAATATCCTGTGATGGAGGTAGTCCTTGAAGGTATATGAAATAATAATCAAACCACAATCTGGATTTGGGACACCCATAAAGGGTGATACACTATTTGGTCACTTCTGCTGGCAGATAGCATACGACGAAACCCTATTAGGTAAATCATTAGATGAACTCTTAAATAATTATGATTCAGACCCGTTTATTGTATTTTCCTCAGCATACCCAAAGTTTGATGGAAATATCTATGCCTTTAAACGACCTGATCTGCCATTAAACTCACTGTTTGAGCCTGAGCCAAACAAAAAAGAAGCCATGAAAAATAGAAAAAAACAAAAGGCAAAGAGATGGATGCTGTGGAAAGAAGGGAAACAGATTAACTCATTCAAGGAATTGGATTTTACAGATGACTCAGGCTTACTTAATCTTGCCCATAAGATAGCCTTAGAAGAGTTACAGAAACAAATGAAAAGGACAAAACCAAAAGGGTTTACTGTTCAACATACTCAATTTCATAACAAGATAAACAGGCTTACATCTACAACAGGAGAGGAGGGCTTTGCCCCTTTTTCAGTCAAGCAGGAGGTATACTTCCCGCAGACAGAACTTGTCATATTTGCAGGGATAGATGAATCAATTGATATCGAACAGGTGATAAAAGGGCTGGAACGGATCGGCGATTCTGGTTTTGGGAAGGACGCATCTACTGGTCTTGGAAGGTTTGATTTAGGTGATTGGGATAAGATTAACTTAGATGATTTTTTTGCAGGAGATCCAGATGCCTGCTACACCCTCTCTCCATCTGTTCCAGAGAAGAATATATACAAAAGACAATTCTTTTCCCCTTTTATCCGATTTGGGAGACATGGTGATCTATTGGCAAAGTCAGGCAATCCCTTTAAGACACCTGTGATTATGGCTGATGAGGGGGCTGTTTTTGTGCCGAAAGATCAGGAGATATTTGAAAGACCATTCTTGGCAGAGCCATATCCGGTATTTCAAAGGCAAGCCCGAATACAGTGATGCAGGGATACTCCCTGTACATACCATGCAATTATGAGGCAAGAGATGAATAGACCTATAAGGATAAGATTAGAGGTATTATCACCTATAAATATCGGTTGTGATGATGTGTATGAACCAACCCGATTTGTTATAGATGAAGAGAGAAAAAGACTTATAGAGTTTGACCCTGTAGATTTTTATCTCTCTTTAGATGATAGAGCCAAGGATAGATTTTCAGATATATGTATGGGAGATAATATTCTGTCAATCTTTAAGTTTATAAAAAGTAAGTATAAAGATGAGATGGGCGGAAATGAGGTTGAGGTATCTGATGGGTTGATACAACATTACAAAAAAGTATTAGGTCTGTCTGCCTTCAATAAAAAAGAGGTTATCAATAATTTCACCTTAAATAAAACCGCCTATAATCCTTTCACAAGAGAACCATATATCCCTGGCTCTTCCTTGAAAGGTTCAGTAAGAACCGCATACTTGAATAAGCTGGCAAAGGAAAAGGGGGTAAAAGATATATGGAACCAATACTTACACCCAAAGGGATTAGATAGTGGTAAAGAACAATACTATTCTATAGGCAAAAAGAGGGTAGCTAATAGATTAGAAAAAGATAAATTGCTTTTAGGTGCTTTTGAGAGTGACCCCTTCAGATTGGTAAAGATATCTGATCTGTTTCCTGTAGGGGAGGTAAAGACCAGGATAGTCTATGCCGTAAATAGGAAGAAGAGACCCTCTGACAGAGATGCAAGTGGTCCTTATCAGTTGCTGGAATCGATTAATAAAGGATTTATCTTTCAGGGAACAATAAATGTTGAAACCCCATTAACCTCAGAAATTATTAAGAGCCCGATTACCATAGAGTCTTTAATAGATGCAATAGGTAACTTTTACAGGGATATCTGGAATGAAGACAAAAAGATATTTGAAGATATTGGTATCAACTTTAACTTAGATGGCAGTAATCTTATCCGAATTGGCAGACATTCTGGTGTAGAGGCAGTAACGATAGAAGGTAATCGGTATATAAAGATAATGCAAGGAAAAGGAAATTCACCTAAATATCTCGATCATGCTACCACATTATGGTTGGCTTCATCTGCCAGCAAACCAAATTCTAATCAGAATTTACTCCCCTTTGGCTGGGCAAAGATATCTGTAATCTCTGAAGATGAATACGAAAAAGACTTAAAAGAAAGAGAGGAGAAACAGATTACCCTTTACAAAAAAGAGGAAGCATTAAGACAAAAACAGATGCAAGAAAAAAGAAAAATAGAGGAGAAGAAGAGAGAGCAAGAGGAGCAACAGAGGAAAAGAGAAGAGGAAGAGAGATTGGCAAAGGAGGAATGGGATAGATTATCTGAGGAAGATAAGATGATAAAGAGGATATCACAGAGTAATGTTGCTGAGTCCCAGGTAATGGAGATATATAATAGGCTCGACTCTATTACTGATGCCAATAAAAGAATTGAAGTGGCTTCTGCCCTAAGAGACTACTTTATAAGACATAATAAGTGGGAAAAGAAGGATATATCCAAGAAACAGAGGATAAAGGTTCAGAATATAAAGAGAATACTTGGGGAATGTTAACATAACATAACAATATCCTCTATTTATGTATGGATTTTGATTTCTCATAATAATGAGTTATGTTTAAAGAAGAAGAGATAAAAGAGATTATAAATAAAATAAAAGATTTCTCAGATCCAGAAAAGATATTATTATTTGGCTCATATGCCAAAAGAAATCCATCTGATGCAAGTGATATAGATATTTTGATTATTAAGTTATCTGATGAACCTTTTCATAAGAGGGCTCGTAAAATAAGAGCTATTTTTAGAGAATCTGGCATTCCTCTTGATATTCTTGTTTACACACCAGAAGAAATAGAAAGGCTTAAAAATATTAAAGGTAATATGGTGAATGAGACATTAAAGTCAGGAGTTGTGGTATATGAAAAGAGATGATTTGATGGAGCAGGTAAATCTCTGGATTAATAAAGCAGAGGGTGATATTAAACTAATTGAAAAAACCATGAATGATGATGATTCCCCTTTTGATTTGTTATGTTTCCATGCACAACAGGCAGTAGAAAAATATTTAAAGGCCTATCTTGTATTCAAGCAAGTAAGCTTTGAAAAGACTCACAACCTGAATTATCTTCTGTGTCTCTGTATAAAAGAAAATAATAAGTTTTTACAGATTGCAGATGTTCCTGAAAAACTGGAAGATTATGCAGTTATCGTCAGATATCCGACTGGTATATTTGAGGAATTTAATTCTGGGGACGTTAAAGAGGCATATGATCTTGCCTTAAAGGTTAAAGATATTGTTATAAATTTAATTAGTTATCATAAATAAACCTGAGCTTATAAAATGAGAGAATCAACTGTTTCACAAGAAGGTCTACTTATATGTACACTTGGGACATGGGCTATTATACCTGAGATCCTGGGTTTTTTAGAGCCTGAGAGGTTTCGTATTTTCCCTGAAGATTATGTGGTAGAGTGTGCGGAAGAAAGGAACATCCCTGAGACATGCCTGAATAACATCTGGGTTATTGCCACAGATGGAAACCATGAGAGTGTAGATAGACTCACTGAATGGTGGCAGAGATCAGGGATCTCTGATAAGGAGTTTAAGATAATAGAGGTAGAGGAGACAGGTCAACTCAGCAACATAGGCGAAAATGAACATATTGCAGAGACAATATTCAGGGCTCTATTTCATGCAAGAAGGTTGTGCGATAAAAAAAGGATGAGGCTTTTTCTCTCCCTTGCAGGAGGGAGAAAAACCATGTCATCATTACTGCAAAGGGCAGGGACACTCTTTGGGACGGATGGCATATTTCATGTTATATCGTCAAGAGAGGCTGAACAAGGGACAATGGGCTTTGACTTTTTAATACCCATGCCAGTTGAGATTGCTCAAGGTTTTACACCTGTATATCTTGGCAGGGAGGATGGAAGAGAAGGCATAGATGATGGCTTAGTTATAGATGATTATCCCCTTATCTCTAGTACAGAGATAAAAGATAGGCTGTGTATAGAGGGAAGGTCGTTATATAGAGAGATAGAAGAGAAGATAAAGGAATCTCATAAGATAGCAGCAAATTTTAATTTTGAGTTAATTGAAAAGGGATACAGGGAAAACTTCAAGTCCCTCTACCGCCTGTCAAGAAAAGAGATAGAGGAGTTAAGGAATAGATTTATAGGCATATCACCAGAGGATGAAGAATCAGACCTTGTCTGGTTGAAAAGCCTGCCAAAGGCAGAACTCCACTGTCACCTTGGCGGGGTTGCCAGAGGAGAGGAGATACTTGAGATAGCAAGGGCAAATATCCAGTATATAGAACCATACAGGGATAGATTGGTCAGGATATTTACTGAGCACAAAGGGATCATAAGAGATGAGAGCCTCTCTGAAGATAGAAGGCTTGCCCTGCTAAAAGGTGCATACAATAGGAGCAAGAAAGAATATCGTGAGATACCAGAATATATCCATACCTCATATCTTCTTTTGCTGCTTGAAGAGAATCATAAATTACTTGACTCTCTGACAGCTCCAGTAGACATTCCCATGGGGATAGAGAAATACGAGGAGCTGGGAGACCTTCAGGGGAGCAAACTGCTCCAGACAAAAGAAGCGATAATCTCAGCATGTATGATCCTTTACAGAAAGGCTGTAGAAGATAATGTGAAATACATGGAGGTGAGGTGTTCTCCTCTGAATTATACAAAAGGCGGACTTTCAAAAGATGAGGTAGCAGAGGCTGTTAGAAAAGGCTTCCAAGAGGCACAGGAGACCTTTTCTTCTTATTACTGTCAGGTAGAATTAATTCTCATTGGATCACGACATCGTAGAGAGGAAGAGATAAGAAAACATATAGACCTTGCTATAAAACTAATAGATAAAAAATATGACTCAATAAGGATCGTTGGGTTTGATATCGCTGGAAATGAAAATGCCATGTCTCCAAAAGAGTTGAGAGAGATGTTTCTGCCCCTTTTTAAAAGATGTATACATATAACCATACATGCAGGTGAAACAGAGGAGGTGGACAATATCTGGGAGGCAGTATATCACCTGAATGCAGACAGAATAGGTCATGGATTAAAGCTCCTTGATAATAGTGAACTCATGGAAAGGCTCAGAGACAGGGAGATACCTGTAGAGATGTGTCCTACAAGCAATTACCAGATCATAGGCTATAAAGACCTCTGGGGAAAAGAGACAGATGCTTGGAGGTTATATCCTCTAAAGAAATACCTTGAGAATTATATCCCAGTAACCATAAATACAGATAACCCTGGCATATCCAGGACTACACTCTCTAAGGAATACCTGAAGGTTTGTCGTATGACAGAGGGTGGACTGTCTATGTGGGACATACTGAGTATTATTAGATGTGGATTTAGATCTGCTTTTCTTTCTTTTAACGAAAAAAGGAGACTTCTTCTTGAGGTAGATAAAGAGGCATATACTATATTACAGAGCAATCTGCCAGGGAGATGATTTAAATAATGAATACTCTTTATTTATGTCCATCTGGAATCTCAATATTAGGATATCTCGGAAAGGAAAGATTAGATATTCCTGAAGAGAAGCAGAAGTTTTTGTTAGTATATAGAGAACAAACCAAGACCTGATGTAAGATGAATCTGATCTATATAAAAAATATAATCCCAAATGGGATAAGGATCATAATAAATCATGTAATATCAAAAAGTTTGTAACTATTTAGCTAATTTCAGGGCAAGGGGTTCCAAAGACTTTATAATGCGTATGATTATAGTAGGTTTATTTAAATAGAACCCCATCATTTTAGATGAGGTCTCTATGAGTAGTCAGAGCTAAACGCTAAGGTAACGCTATAAACTTTTTTCCACCCCTCGCCCTGAAATTAGCTAAATAGTTACAAAAATTGGTAGAAAATAAGCAGAATAACCATAAATTATAGTCAACTAATATAGTTGCTGACCTTTTTAAAATATTCGTCACAATTTTTGGCAATTACATCAAGTTCATGGAGGAGTTATGGAGGAAAGGGAGAAAAGATAAATGAGTGGAGCAAAAAAGATTCGTTTTGAAATAGAAACAATTACTCCAATGTTTCTTGCAGGGGCTGACCAGACCAGGGCAGAGTTAAGGGCTGCGAGTATAAAGGGACTGCTGCGATTTTGGTGGCGTGCATTACAGTCAGAAAGCAATTTGGATGATCTGAGGAAAAAAGAGGGAAGAATATTTGGAGGTGCTGATGAGAAACAAGGCAGGGGGAGTAGTTTTTCTATAAGGCAAAGGGTAATCCATGATGGGGATCTAAAGAGAACAACTGTTGATCTTCCAAAACATAATATCAGTGTCACAAGCATAAGCAAAGGTAGAACATTCCCAGTAAATATACTTGAGTATTTAGCTTATGGTCCGTGTTCTTATGACAGGACTAAAAAAAGAAATGTAATTGAGAGAGAGTATATTCAACATGGGTTTAAATTTACGATACAGATGATGATTTTCAGGGAAAGGTTTCTAAATGAATTATTGAAAGTGATATATGTGTTTGATTTGTTTGGAGGGATAGGATCAAGAAGCAGAAACGGGTTTGGCAGTTTCTCCGTTGTAAACAAAAAAAAATGTTTCAGTCTAATTTCCAGCGAGGTTTCAATCAATAATCCATACACAAAAGAAAATTTACAAGAAATTATTAAACCGACTGATAGTAAATCATACCCTTCTTTTACAAAGGAGACAAAGGTTTTCAGGACAAAAGAACTATATAACTCATGGGATAAGGCATTGGCAGATGTGGGAAAGATTTATCGTGGGATAAGAAGTGGAGATATAAAAAGTAATGAGGGGAAAAATAATGTTTTTGAAAGGAAACATACATATAATAAGAGGATATTTATTGGCTCTCCTATAATTGTGCAAAAAAAAGAAAAATCTTTTTTGAGCCGACATGCAAAACCATATTTTATAAAAATAGTCAAGGAAGACAATCAATACCGAGCATATATTTTATACTTACCGTCGCAGTATTGTTATGGATTAGAGGAAGATAGAAATAAAAAACGGATTAACTATTCAGATGTTGACAGAAGATTTACAGAAGTGTGTAATGAGTTTAATGATTTTCTTTCACAACACATGAAAACTGTTTTGTGATTTATGGGAGAATATAATATGGATGAGCAACTTCTTATAAAGAAGATTCAGGCACTTCTTCATGATCCGCCTGAAAAACCGATAATACTTGGCAAGATTGGACATGAGGGAAGGGCTAAAGAGATAATGGGTAGTATTATAGACGATGCAAGAATTCCTGAAGATGTGAGAACCGCTGACCATATTGCATCTGCCGCAGATCGTATCAATCTGCCAAAGGACGAACATTTTGTGACAGACTTTTGTAGAAATCCAGTGATTGTTCATCCTCTATCAGGTAAGCACTTTGATCTAAAAAGCCTGGCACAACTGGAAATGGAAGATATCACCTCTCTTGTAGACAGGTCTATTGTTTATCTTGCAGATAAATATAAAGGCAACAATGAAA
>JBHHUU010000081.1:0-10975 GCA_046753905.1 Nitrospirota bacterium
CTACTGTTTTACTGCTTTGCTGTTCTAACTTAAAGAGATGCCAAGTATACAGAGCATAAAAAAGAAGATTACAAGTGTCAAGTCCACTCAGAAGATTACAAAGGCAATGAAGATGGTCTCGGCTGCAAAGCTGAAAAGGGCAAATGATAAAGTCGTGAAGACCCGACCTTATGCAGGGGAAATGCAGAAGATAGTTGATACCCAGACAAGAGGATTAAAAAATGCAAACCCTGTTATGATGGAAAGGGGCGACAAGAAGATAGAGGTGCTCCTGATAACAGCAGACAGAGGATTATGCGGTGCATTTAATTCCAATATCATAAAAAAGACAATCGAATTTCTGGATTCAAAGAAAAGTGGTGGTTCTGAGATTACCTTGAATCTTTTAGGCAGAAAAGGGGTAGAGTTTTTTGAAAAGAGGAACTATTATGGTACCTGCAATATCATGCAGGAGACAACAAATAATTTCAGATATGAGGATGCCTCCAGAATAGGAGAAGATGCGGTAAATAGA
Organism: Nitrospirota bacterium; assembly: GCA_046753905.1. Classification (GTDB taxonomy): domain Bacteria; phylum Nitrospirota; class Nitrospiria; order JBHHUU01; family JBHHUU01; genus JBHHUU01. Next base: position 515 of record JBHHUU010000081.1, read on the forward strand.
TTTGTAAAAGGTGCGTTTGATGAATTTTATCTTATATATGCAGAATTTAAATCTGTGATGAAGCATACGATTGTAATAGAAAGACTGCTTCCGTTCCAGACTGATGAAGAAGATAATGAGAAGACAGATAGCTCATCTATTGACTATATCTATGAGCCATCTCAGGAAAAGGTATTAGATGAACTGTTTCCCATGTATATTAATATCCAGATATTTAAGGCTATTGTAGAATCAGTTGCGAGTGAGCAGTCAGCAAGAATGACTGCAATGGATTCCGCCACAAGAAATGCAGGAGAGATGATAGATAAGTTAACCCTCCTTTACAATAAGACAAGACAGGCGGTTGTGACTAAAGAACTGATGGATATTATCGGAGGTTCAGAGGCGCTAAGGCAGTAGAGGATTGTGAATTGTGAATGAGGAATTGTTTGTTACTATGAAAATCCCCCCTGCCCCCTTTGCTATAGGGAGGTTAATTTTCATCCTCGGGGGTGAACAACTCGTTCATGAATGTTTACTTAAACTTACTGCTATATGCTTAACTGCTAACTGCTTAAATAAATTCAAAATAGTGGAGTCATATTATGAGTAAAGGTAAGATTGTTCAGGTCATTGGACCTGTGGTAGATGTAAGATTTCCAAAGGGTAGTCTTCCGACTATCTATAATGCCCTGACTATTGATAAAGAGGCTGATGAAAAGACAGGGAGGGATAGTATCCATCTTGTTCTTGAAGTAGCGCAGCATATAGGTGAGGGTACGGTAAGGGCTATTGCAATGTCTTCTACCGATGGATTAAGTCGTGGGATGGATGTAATAGATACAGGCAGTCCTATTACTGTCCCTGTAGGCCATGAGACTCTGGGAAGGATTATGAATATATTGGGAGAGCCTATAGACCATCTTGGACCTATTAATACAGAGAAGAGGTCTCCTATTTACAGGCCTGCTCCTTCGCTGGCAGAACAGGAGACAAAGAGAGAAGTATTTGAGACAGGGATTAAGGTAATAGATCTCCTTGAACCTTATACAAAGGGAGGAAAAGTAGGTCTCTTTGGCGGTGCAGGTGTGGGCAAGACAGTAATCATAATGGAGCTGATTCATAATATTGCTATAGAACATGGAGGATATTCTATATTTGCAGGTGTAGGAGAACGAAGCAGAGAAGGAAATGACCTCTGGCTTGAGATGAAAGAATCAGGTGTGATTAATAAGGCAGTCCTGACTTATGGTCAGATGAATGAACCACCCGGCGCCCGTTTGAGAGTTGGACTTACAGGACTTACTATGGCAGAATATTTCAGAGATGAAGAAGGCAGGGATGTCCTCTTATTCATAGATAATATATTCAGGTTTACTCAGGCAGGCTCTGAGGTATCAGCTCTGTTGGGAAGAATGCCGTCGGCTGTAGGATATCAGCCTAATCTGTCAACTGAGATGGGTGCCCTGCAGGAGAGGATTACCTCTACAAAAAAGGGGGCTATTACATCAGTACAGGCAATTTATGTCCCTGCAGACGACCTTACAGATCCTGCTCCGGCAACTGCCTTTGCCCATCTGGATGCAACTACTGTCCTTTCACGTCAACTTGCAGAATTGGGCATCTATCCTGCTATTGATCCGCTTGATTCCACTTCTACTATACTTGACCCAAGGGTAATCGGCAAAGAGCATTATAAGACTGCAAGAGATATACAGAGCATATTGCAAAGATATAAAGACCTTCAGGATATTATAGCCATACTTGGCATGGAAGAACTATCAGAGGAAGATAAACTTATCGTAGCAAGGGCAAGAAAGATCCAGAGATTTCTTTCCCAGCCGTTCTTTGTAGCTGAGACCTTTACCGGACTTAAAGGGAGATATGTAAAGATAGAAGATACAATAAAGGGTTTCAGAATGATCATTGAGGGTAAACTTGATGACCTTCCAGAACAGTCATTTTATATGGTCGGCACAATAGAAGAGGCAATGGAAAAGGCGGAGAAGCTGAAGTAGAGATATGGCAAACTCATTTCATCTAATTATAGTTACGCCTGAAAAGAGATTCTTTGAAGGAGAGGTAATATCTATTATAGCTCCTGCTTCAAAAGGTTATCTTGGCGTACTTGTTAACCATGCTCCTTTACTAACAACATTGAACCCTGGAAAGTTAACTATTAAAGAGGGAGGAGGAAAAGAGGAGATTGTATTTATAGGAAAAGGGTTTCTTGATATTTTTAAAAACAGGGCTATTATATTAACAGAATTAGTAAAGGAATAAATTCAGGAATATTTTGATCACCTCATGGTATAACTTCACAAATTCCATCCTTTTTAAGGGCGGACTTATAATGATACCTATGGTTATAGGGTCTATTATAGGTCTAGGCATTGTATTAGAAAAATTCTATCTTTTTTATAAGATACGAATAGATATCCCCAAATTTACAAAAGAGATATTCGCCTGTATAAGGGAAGATAATGTTAACAGGGCAATGAGGATGTGTAATACAACCTATCATCCGCTTGCATCTCTCTTTAAGGTTGGCATACAACATAGAAAAGACAGCAAAGATAAACTGAATGAGAGATTAGAAAAGAGGGCGGACTATGAGATCAGGGGGCTGGAGAGACATTTAGGGATATTGGTTACAATCGTAAGCGTTGCACCTATGTTAGGCTTTTTAGGAACTATTATCGGCTTGATAAGGGCATTTATGGCATGGGAACAGATGGGAAATAATATCACAGTAAGCGCATTAGCAGGAGGTATTTATCAGGCAATGATTACAACTGCCGCAGGATTAAGTATAGCCATACCATATTATATATGCTATAACTATATAGTAGACAGGATAAAGGATATAGCTGTAACTCTTTCTAATTGCGGGGATGATATAATAAATTCACTTATAGAGCTTCAGGAGAAAAAATATGAAGGTTAAAGTGAAAAATAATCATAATCTCTTGCTAACTATGGAATCGGTTAGTATGACAGATATAGTAATGAATATGTTTATATTCTTCTTTATTACCTTTAGCCTTTTTTACACATTTAATCCTAATCGTGAATCAAAGATAGATATAAACCTTCCAGATGCACAAAGCGGAGAGGGTGAATCAAACAAACCCCTAATATTAAATATTACAAAAGAGGGGTATTACTTTATAAATAAAAAGAGGATACCTCATAATAGACTGAAGGCAGAATTAACCGCTTATATCTCATCTCAGAGGAACAGAGCGTTAATTATCAGGGCAGATGAAAAGGCAGACTATGGACTGGTTATTGATGCACTGGATAAGGCAAAGATGATAGGTATTGAAAACCTTGCCCTTGCCACTATAAAAAAGAAAAAAAGCGGATGATCTAATACTGTAATTCCTATATCCCTTACCCTATTTGCAAAAAAGGCAGAGATTAAGTTTATCTTACAACAGACCCTAAATATATGTTATCCATGAATTGTACCTTTCATCTTTACCACATACTATATCAAAAAAGACAGTCTGTATCTTTTTTGATATCTTTCCAGGTTTACCCGAACCTATAGTGCGGCCATCTACCTCACGAATCGGTGTAATCTCGGCTGCAGTTCCTGAAAAAAAGACCTCATCTGCTATATATAGTTCATCTCTTGTGAATCTCTCTTCATTTACAGTAATATTTTCACCCTTTGCTATTTTTATTACTGAATCGCGTGTAATCCCCTCTAACACTGATGTCAGCGGAGTTGTTTTTAATATATTATTTCTAATAATAAAGATGTTCTCTCCAGGACCTTCTGCAACATATCCATCAGGTTCTAAAAGGATTGCCTCATCATAACCTATCTCTTTTACCTCCCTCTTCGCCAACTGTGAATTGGCATAGTATCCTGTAATCTTAGCCTTTGTCATACTGATATTTACATGATGCCTTGTAAAAGAGGATATCTTCGCCCTTATCCCATTTTGTAATCCATCATTGCCCAAATATGTACCCCATGTCCATGCAGCAACAGCTACCCTTACAGGGGTATTTTTTGCATATAGCCCCATCTCTCCATATCCTAAGTATACAATTGGGCGGATGTAACACTCTTCCAGACCATTAACCTTTACTGTGTTGATTATTGCCTCTTTCATCTCCTGCCGTGAGATTGGCATATCTATTCCTGCAATATGTGCAGAAGAAAATAGTCTTTTAACATGTTCATCAAGCCTGAAGATTGCAGACCCCTTTACTCCCTTATAACATCTGATACCTTCAAATACACCAAGACCATAATGAAGTGTATGGGTAAGTATATGAATGTTTGCATCTTTCCATTCTATAAATTTCCCATCCATCCATATCTTAGAACTCTCTTTTATCATCTTCTTATTGAATCCTCAAACCCTGTTTTCGGACTAAACATTCATAACTCTAATGAGTTACCCCAGGTTATGAAAATTTCTCCCTTTAATAAAGGGAGAAAAAGGGGATATATTATTCCCTCTCCCCCTCGGGAGAAAGGGTGAGGGGACATTTCCATAGTAAGATTAAACTGCCTGCTCTCTTATTTTTTCTTCTTCTTCTTGCTGTGTTTTGCAACTAATGCACAGAGTAGCAACTGGTCTTACTGCCAGTCTCTGATATTCAATCTCTTTTTCACACTCCTCACATATACCAAAAGAGCCATCTATTATCCGTTCTAATGCATCATCAATCTTCTTTAATAATTTTTGCTCTCTTTCTCTCAATCTTAGAAGAAAGTTCTGATCCATCTCTGCTGTAGCCTGGTCACTGAGATCAGGAAATGTTATATTTCCTGGATTAATCCCTTCACTTATTATTACTCCTGCCTCGGCAAGAAGATTTATCTTCTGTTTTTCTAATTCTATCTTTATCTCTTCATATTTATTTCCTTTTTTTTTCTTAGGTTTTTTTGCCTTTGCAGCCATTCTTCCTCCTTCATTTATGCAACATTAATAGTCTTCGATCTACTTCAAAAAACTTTAATATATATTAGATTAATTACAACGAATGACTAATTTATTAATATATCAAAAGGTTTATATTTAGTCAACAACTATGAAAAAATTTGTCAAGCCAAAATGAAACAATCATGCCGACCAATCGGCACAAACAAAAATGAAAATCTAATCCCCCTTCCCCCTTTGCCAAAGGGGGAAGGGGGATTTTCGGACTAAAATGTCCGCATTAAACAAGACAGATATTGAACAGGCTCTAAAATGCCAACAGATCAAGTTGTTCAATCAGAGCCTTTAATATATAACGAGTTTCCTCACCATCTAATTCTGTGATCTGCTGCCTCATTTTTTGAAGTACTTCATCTTCTCTGGGTTGCCACTTATAGGCTTTTATATAAAGGTACAGAAGTTTTTCAGCCAATTCGTTCCACTCTTTTCCTGAGAGGTCTTGTAGTTGATACACGGTCAAATCTTTCCAGATGTCAAAATAATTCTGTGAAAAATATGGAGTTTCCTGACCTTTGACAGTACGTGTCCGTTCATAATCCTCCTCCTCAACAGACATGAAGAAGTCGTCAGTAAAAGCAAAGACCGGATATAGACCGCAGGCAGGTTTCTGTAATGCAAAAAACTGATCTAATATCCGGTAACTAAGGGCACGTGCAGATATCCTTACCTGAGTAATAGATTCACCTTCATCAAAGAGAATTACCCAGCCATTAAAACCCATTTTTCTGAAAAGTTTAGACAATCCCTGAATCATCTGGATAAACATATCTGTCCCCTTGTAAGAAAGAGAGCCATTTTTATAGAAAGATACCTGACGGTATTTAAGGGCATTTCTTAACCTGTTAGCAGGAATAAGATCACCTGCCAGCGCCCTGTCAAGCAGGAGTGGAATCTCTCTTGGACGAAATGCAGCATACTTTTTAGACTGTTTCTGCTGATTTGAAAGAGAGATGTTTTTTTGAGCGATAGCAGTCAGGATCGAGCGAAACAGGTGAGGAATTTCTATCGGCAGCAGATTAACTGTCTCATTACCTTTAACCCACTTTTTCCAGTAAAAGGCTAATGTCGCATCTGTACAAGGGAAACGGATGCTCCTGATCAAATTACTGTAGACCTGTCGAAAATTATGTAGAGGCAATTCCCTAAGATCAAGGTTGATTGTACTGGTCACAAAATTCTCTTTAAGTACTCTCTCCCTGATATATATAAGGCTATGGGATTTGCCCTGTCCGTATGACCCGCAGATACACAAGTGAGGGGCAATTCCTGCATTCAGCCGCTTAATTCCCTGATCAATTATCTGATTCAGCTTTTGTTCATGGACTGTCAATAAACGCACAGCCAGCAGATCGAATACGCCTGTCCGTAATCTCTCTACAGCCCTCCGTAAATTGAAATTCTTTTCCCTGTCAAGTAGTTGTAGATACTCTGCTTTGTCCATCAGGAATCCCAATCAGGCTGCAGATGTTCTGTCTTCTCCTCTTCAAGCTCTTTCTGTGCTATGACAATCTGTTCGGTAAGTAATTCGTCTGAATCAGGTGATTCACCCTGTTCAGCCATATCAAGATAACGGATAATCTGTTTGATATAGAGCCGTACCTCACTTAATAATCCCATCCGCTGCTGAGCTTCACATATTTTTTTGATCAATTCATCTGTGATTAAATCCTTACTATCCCATCGATAAGCAATCTCATGGATATGACGCAATGATATCCCTAATTCAATAAGTTCATCAGGTTTCAGAGGTGTACGATGAAGATTTACCAGAACGCCGCGATAGTTGAGCCCTTTACTTTCACCAACGGAACGAATACGGCTCCAGAGGGCATCATAGGATTTAAAACCCTTTTCTGAGAGGAGAACATCAGGGATAATTGAAAAAAAGATATAAAAAAACTGAGCCTGTTCAGTATTATCAATCAGCAGCCGAACATTCTCATATCCGGCATTGCGCACTGATGCTGATTGCGGGATGATAGTTTCAAGCTCATCTATCAGCAATATAAGTCCCTTATACCCCACATATCGTAAAAATGCTATCAGGGAATTTAAGAATAATTTGCTGTTAGTCTTATTCAGGGACTCAAATATCTGAAAAGGCTTCAACTCTCTCTTTGATATCTTGCCGCCTTCAAACCACTGGCAGAGTGTCTCAAATGCCTCTGACCGTTCTTTTTTTGTTTCCCCCTCAGCAAGGGGCAAAAACCTATTCTCAACCAGGCTGATAAGGGCATTTGCAAAATTAAGGTCCATGCCTGAAATCGCCCGCATGGTATCTCTAAACTGATTCAGTTTTTCCTGCAATGAGGATTCTCCATTATCCGTCAGGTTGTCTTTCAGACTCTCAGCCCACTGATCGATCAGGCTTCGTAGACCCGCACCTTCAAAAGAACCGCAAAGTTGACGAACTAACTCTCTGTAGACCACTTCAAATTTATGCACAGGGACATCGCGGGTCAAAACCACAAAGGAGACTGCGAAGCCTTTTTGTAAAGACAGATGTCGTATGATTGACATAAAATGGGTCTTGCCATCACCATAGTCTCCATTTATGAAACGGACTTTAGCGCCTCCTTCTGCAATATACTGTTCTAAATCATCTCCAATGGAGGTCAACCATTTCTTACGCCCAACAGTGAAAAAGGGCACATGATTGATCGGTACGCTTCCCTTTCTAAGGTCTTCAATAACCGATCTGGCTTCAAATGGTTTCAGATCATTAATGTTTTTATCAGAGGTCATTATCTGTTCTCCTGAAATGAGATAGTAGTAATCTGCCGACGCTCACCATCGCTGTCAATGAGCCAGAGTGCATTATTGCGTCCAGGTCTCAATTGTATGGAAAATTTACCCAGAGCCCCTCCTGTGCCTGCATGAAAATAACGCCATATATCAACCGCAAACTGATCTACACTGTACCCCCTGAATTTTCCTTTATCCATACTCTGAAAGAAGGTCTTGCTCTGGAGTGACAGGACATATTCAAGGTAAAACCGCTGCATGGGAACAGCATGTCCGAATGACTTGTTTTCTCTTTTCAGGATGGTGCTGTAAGTTTGATGTAATGCATTAATAAAATTCTGGGGGTCAAAAGGACGATCATATAATTGACCCTTAATCTTCAATATTGCCGCAATAATCTTTTCCGGATTAATAGATTTTATCGTTTTTTTGTTAATAGTCGTACTCCTGGCGCTGAAATCAAAACTCCCCTCTATCCCTTGTAAAACTGAAAATCTGGGAAAATCGATCTCCATGTGAAGGTCAACATCCTTTGCATGGGTAATCATATCACCAATAAATTCTATACGATAGCGATCAACCTTCTCATCAGTATATCTTCTCAGTTGGGCAAAGATATCTTTTAATTCAGATAAATCAGGCTCATTTTCAATATCACTTATAATCTTGCTTTTTAATAGTTCATCCATGCCCAGAAAATTATCTTTTTCTGTGTAACGAATAGACTGCCTGACTGCGTCTGCCATCTTCTGCCTGTGATTTTGCTGTTTTTGATAGGGCTTGAGTATCTCTGTCAAACTCTCATAAATCTCTCTAAGAAATACTTCACTCTCTTTCATTCCGCCTCCTTATGAAAAATAATCAGCAATGTTTTAAATGGAAAAGCCTCCTGTCATTCCACTGTCACACTCTTTGCCAGATTTCTTGGCTGGTCAACATTGCAGCCTCTGAGGTCAGCTATATGATATGCAAGCAATTGAAGCGGTATAGAAAAGAGGATAGGCAAAAGCAGGTGGCTTGCCTCTGGTATAGAAAAGATACAATCTGCATCTAAATCTCCTGAGTTTCCTTCTGTTGTAAATGCTATTACTATACCATCCCTTGCCTTTACCTCCATAATATTGTTTATCATCTTTTCATATATCCTGTCACTTGGGGCAAGAACCACAACAGGCATATCCTCATCTATCAAGGCAATAGGTCCATGTTTCATTTCACCTGCAGGATAACCCTCTGCATGTATATATGATATCTCCTTTAACTTTAACGCTCCTTCTAATGCAATAGGATAATTTATCCCCCTGCCTAAAAAGAGAAAATCTCTATGCCTGAGATACTTCCTGCTTAGTTTAATTATCTCTTCTTCTCTTGCTAATATCTCTTCTATGAGTTTAGGAATACGTATTATGTCTTCAATAAGCTCCCCCCCCATCTCTCTGCCAATCTTTCCTTTAATTTCACCCATATAAATGCCTAACAGGTATATCGCTGCGAGTTGTGAAGTGAATGCCTTGGTGGACGCCACACCTATCTCAGGTCCTGCATGTGTATATAAGACACCGTCTGCCTCTCTTGCTATTGTGCTTCCTACTACATTGCAAATAGCAATAACCTTGCCTCCCTTGCCTGATGCCTCTTTAAGTCCTGCAATCGTATCTGCTGTCTCTCCAGACTGGGAGATAACTACTACCAAATCATCAGGAGTGATTATCGGGTTTCTGTACCTGAACTCTGAGCCGATATCAACTTCAACAGGTATACCTGCCATCTCTTCTATCATATATTTGCCGACTAGTCCTGCATGCCACGATGTCCCGCAGGCAACAATATAGACCTTTTTTATCTCTTTTATCTCATATTCAGATAGGTTCATATCATCAAGATATATTTTCCCACTCTCTGGTAACATCCTTGTAGAAATAGTATCGGTAATCGCCTGAGGCTGTTCGTGTATCTCCTTTAACATAAAGTCTTTATACCCGCACTTCTCTGCCATTACAGGATTCCACGCTATCTTTTCAGGCTCTCTCTCATGGATATTGCCATCTATGTCAAGTATTTCAATCCTATCATTTGTCAGGATAGCAATCTCTCTATCCTTTAGAAATATCACATCCCTTGTATGGGTTAAAAATGCTGGTATGTCTGACGCAACAAAATATTCTCCATCATTAATACCTATCATTAAAGGACATCCATTTTTCGCAGCCACAATAGTATCAGGGCTTTCCTCTGATAAGAGGCATATAGCATACGCACCTTTTACCTGCTTTAACACAGATAATATCGCATCCTTTATTTCCTTACCCTTTTTTATCTCTCTGTCAACAAGATGCGGTATAACCTCTGTATCTGTATCTGAGTTAAAGATGTATCCTGCTGATACAAGCTCTCTCTTTAGACTAAGGTAGTTTTCAATAATACCGTTATGGACTACCACAATTCCCTCTGACATGTGAGGATGCGCATTCTCCTCAGATGGCCTGCCATGAGTAGCCCAACGGGTATGACCTATACCTATCTTTTCTTCATGATCTTCTTTTGTAATAGTGGATTCAAGATTAGAGAGCTTTCCTGCGCTCCTCCTTCTCTGTATCTTTTTATCTTTTAAAAAGGCAATGCCGGCAGAATCATACCCTCTGTATTCAAGCCTTTTAAGCCCATCTATAAGTATAGGCACTGCATCCTGATTTCCTATATAACCTATTATCCCACACATAATATCCTTATTATAATAAAGAAGAGAGAACATTGCAAATTATTTTAATAT
>JBHHUU010000082.1:0-10815 GCA_046753905.1 Nitrospirota bacterium
CATACGCATTATAAAGTCTTTGGAACCCCTCTCTCTGTATTAGCTGAATAGTTACCTTCAGGATAGCGAAATGATCTTGCTCATAATCCCTGTCCTTGTTGTCACATTCAATTTATTCATTACCCTTTTAATGTGTTGCTTTACTGTATGTTCGCTTAAAGAAAGGGTATTTGCTATCTCTTTATTGGTATATCCTTGAAATACATACTCAATTATCTCTTTTTCTCTTGGTGTGAATGTCAACTCTTTGAGTGTCTTCTCTATATTAAGTTTCTTTTTTCTTTTTGATATCTTCTCAATCAGGACAAGTATATTGGGTTCAAAGGCGCTTTCCTTCCCAATGAAAAACCCCCTGAATATATAATCTCCCTGAGGATTTGAGTATATAATAAATGATTCATTAATCTCTTCAGATTTATGATTATAGATTATTCTATCTTCTGACAGATATGATTTCAACCTATCACAGAGGGTATATATCTCATGAGGAAGAGTGACTTCTCCTTTATCCGTAGATATGTTTTCAATAAATTCACCAACTATTCTTTTTGCTTTTCTGTTCATAAAGAGAATGTTTTTATTTAAGTCCATAATGATGATACCTGGACTAGATCTCCTGCTTGCCAGATGTGATATTTCATCCATATTATCCATAATACATTCTTTTTCTTTTTAAAGCCATAATATAAAAAATTCCTGACTTAACATTATCCCTCTTTTGAGGGAATTGACATCTAAGATAAATCAGATACAATAAACTATTATGACACACAATGAAAGAAAGGAAGAAATCAGACAATATCCCCGTGATCCTTTTATAAACTTCGTTAACCTTCAGATAGGTCCACCCTTTGAGAAGATAAATGAAACAAAAAACAAGGGTATGATTGTCAATATAAGTGAAGGAGGAGTCTGCATGATGGTTGATATTCCTTTGGAGATATCACAAATTGTAAAAATAGATTTCCCCCTCCATAATGTAACTGCAACAACGCGCACTTTAGGAGAAGTCAGATGGATTAAAAATTCTCCCTGGTCAAATAATTATTTAATCGGACTCCGTTTCCTTCTTTAATCTCCCTTTTTGACTTTATTTTATTTGACTTTATTTTAAAGGTATCTTAAGGTAGATGTTTTGTCAAGGAAATGGAATTATAGAGGCAGTTGTGAAATGCCATTTTTGGCACCTGAACGGTTTTTGTCACCCAGAGCAGAGCGAAGGGTCTGCTTTAAAATTAGGTTTAACAGGTAAACTTAATTTAGGTTATGAGGGTAGGTTATAAAAATGGATTCTTTCCCGATATATCAATATATAGAGATGTTTTTGCGAAGAAAGTGGTGGTTTATAATAACATCTGTTGTTATAATGACTGGGGTTATAATATATGCCCTTCTACTGCCTGATATATACCGTTCAACTACACTGATCCTTGTTGAACCGCAAAAGGTACCTCAGGACTATGTAAAATCAGTAGTAACAGGTGATATACAGAGCCGTCTTAATACTATACGGCAGCAGATATTAAGCAGAACGCTCCTGAAAAAGATAGTAAGCGAATTTGGACTGTATAAGGATAAGATTGAAAAAGGAAAATTACCTGAAGATATTATAGACCTGACAAGAAAGAATATTGAGATAAAGATTGAAGGTAGAAGAAAGGATATAGAGGCATTTAGAGTCTCTTTTACAGATCGTGTCCCGACTACTGCTATGCTGGTTACAAATAAACTTGCATCTCTTTTTATAGAAGAGAATCTCAAAATAAGAGAGGAATTGGTAGAGGGGGCATCAGAATTTCTCAATAGTGAATTAAAGAGATTAAAGAAGATTATTGAAAGACAGGAGAATGCTATCTCTGATTTTAAACATAGATATATGGGAGAACTTCCTGAGCAGCTTGAGACAAACCTGAGGACATTGGACAGGCTTCAGCTTGAATTGACATCTACAAGGGATAACATAAGTTTATCTGAAGAGAAAAAGAGTTTTTTAGAAGACAGGCTCAATAGTGAACTTTCACAAAATAAGATTGCCTCAGATAGTAAAATCGATGATGGGATGTCTCAATTGGAGATACCTTCACTAAGATTGAAACTGACTGAATTAAAAAAGAGACTGACTGAGCTTAGGAGAGAGTATAAAGACAGGTACCCTGATATCATTCTTCTGAAAAAGGAGATCAAAAAGACAAAGGAGAGACTTGGTTTTGCAGAGGTATTGGGGAGAGAAGATATACAATCAGTCACAAAAAATAATGATATTGTGATTCTTCCTGATACGCAGGCAGTACAAAATATAAAGGCAAAATTAAATAACGAAGAGAAAGAGATAACAAAACTGAAGAGAAAGGAGAGTAAGTTATCCCGTCAGATAAAGATAGTTGAAGAGAGGGTAGAGAATATCCCAAAGAGGGAGCAGGAATTGATGATTCTGATGAGAGATTATAATAATACTCAGAAAAACTATCAGTCACTGCTTGACAAAAAACTTAATGCCGATATATCAGAGAATCTCGAAAAGAGGCAGAAAGGAGAGAAATTCAGGATTTTAGACCCTGCAAATCTCCCGGCAAGGCCATATAAACCGAATCGTTTAAAGATAATCCTGATGGGGATACTCTTCGGACTGGGAAGCGGAGGAGGGATTGTTTTTCTTCTTGAGGTAATGAATCCTTCATTTAAAAGCCCTGAAGAGATATCAGAGGCAACAAATCTGCCAATACTTACATCTATTCCCATTATTAAAGAGTTTAAGAATGGAAACTCATTGACTGCAAGAAAAAGCGTTGAGCATATTGGGGATAGTCTGGATGAGTATCTATATGCTGTTAACAGGATAGATCCTATGATTTTAGAGCAATACAGGATTCTATTTACAAAGATAAGTGAGTTAAAGGGCGGTTCACATAAAGTAATAGGGATTACAAGTTCAGTTAAGGATGAAGGAAAGACCCTGACATCGTTAAACTTTGGAACAGTAATGTCACAGTTTGATAAAAAGATACTTATTATAGAAGGTGACCTGAAGGATCCGATGATGGAGAACTATCTAGGACTTGAGAGTACCCCAGGTTTAACAGATTTTCTTTCTGGCAAGATTAAAAGGAACATTATTAAGCCTGTATCAGAGAACCTGCATATCATTACTGCGGGGAATATATATAAAGATGCATCGGTTCTATTGAGTTCAAAAAAGATGAAAAGTCTGATAGAGATGATCAGGAATAAGTTTGATTATATTATTATAGACCTACCCCCCATTCTCAGTCTGGCAGATGTAAATATGAGTCTGCCATTATTAGATGGAATAATTCTGGTTATAAGATATATGAAACATCCAAAGGATATAGTATTAAAGGCTATCAGTTCTCTCCCTCAGGAGAAGATCATAGGTGTTGTGCTTAATGAGACGGATAGACTCCCATCATATTACTATAGCTATGTGAGGAAAGGATGAAAAAGATATTTGACAGGATTCTGACTGCTAATAATATAATATTTGTTACAATAGAGGGTATCCTTATATTTTTGTCAGTATTATTGTCAGTTGCCCTCAGATTGCTATTTGACAGAGTTATCAGTTATGACCTGATCTTTCATAAGGCATTTGTGATTATGGGTGTATACTATCTCTCTTTCTATTATAATGACCTATATCTCTTCAGGCCTATAGTTTCCAGAAAAGAACTCTTTTATAAGATAACTAAAGCCATAATAGTCGCAAATCTCATATTATTTGTCATCTATTATTTTTATCCTCCCGTAACAATAGGTCGCGGGATGTTCTTTATAAACCTGATTCTTTGTTCCATCTTTCTGATAATCTGGAGACTGTTTTCTGATTATATTATTGAAAGAACAATATTCAAAGAAAGGGTTTTAGTCGTTGGTGCAGGACAACTGGCTAAAAGGATAAAAGATGAGGTAGAAACGAGGGAAGAGCTTGGGATTGATATAGTAGGATATATAGGTTCATCAGTGGAAAATATTGGGATTAATGAGCTTGAGTTAAAGGTGATTGGAAGATACAATGACCTTGAAGAGATAGCAAAGAAAGAGAAGATAGAGAGGATAATAGTAGCCATGCCTGAGAGGAGAGGAATGGTTCCAATGGAGACATTATTGAAATGCAAGATTCAGGGCATTGTTGTAGAGGATGGAATCTCTTTTTATGAAAAGATACTCTTAAAGATACCTATAGAGGGATTGAACCCCGGCTGGCTTATCTTTTCAGATGGGTTTAACAGGGTTGCGATTATGAAGATAATAAAAAGGGGGATAGATATCACCATATCTATGATAGGCTTAATCCTGTCGCTGCCGATATTTATATTCCTCCCGATACTTATAAGATTAGATTCCAAAGGACCTGTCTTTCTGAAACAGAAGAGGCTTGGTGAAAATGGAAACGAATTTACAATCCTGAAATTCAGGTCTATGATAGAAGATGCCGAAAAAGTATTAGGTCCAACATGGTCTCCGGATAATGATGATAGAATTACACGTGTGGGGAGAGTCATCAGAAAGGTAAGGATAGATGAGATCCCTCAGCTATTTAATGTATTAAAGGGTGATATGAGTTTTGTCGGACCAAGGCCAGAGCGTCCACATTTTGTGTCACAACTGATAAATATTCCATATTATCATCTCAGGCATTCAGTAAAACCGGGTCTTACAGGCTGGGCACAGGTAAAATATCAATATGGATCCACAGAAGAAGATGCAGTAGAAAAACTGCAGTATGACATATTTTATATAAAGAATATGTCAATAATATTTGACTTTTTAATAATCTTTGAGACTGTGAAGGTTGTTCTGTTGGGAAAAGGTGCAAGATGATCCAGATATGGTATGCAGTTTCCACAAAGCCCAAAAAGGAAAATCTTGTCTCTCTTCAACTTGAAAAGGATAAAATAGAAGTATTCCTGCCAAAGGTTAAAGAACGGATAAATCGATTTGGAAGACCTGTAACCCTCTCCACTCCTCTTTTTCCCGGTTATCTATTTGTAAATGTAGAAAACAATCTGACAGTCTTAAATAAGATCAGATGGACAATAGGAGTAAAAAAGATCATGGGTAATGGTGATATACCTGTATCTATTGATGAAAATGTGATATTATTTATAAAAAGTCAGACAACAAAGGATGGGGTTATCAGGATAAGGAATAGATTCAAACCTGGAGAGAGGGTACGAATAAAGACAGGTCTCATGAAAGATCTGATTGGGATAATAAAAGAGCCTGCTCCAAGAGAAGGCAGGATAAAGGTTCTTATGAATATCATTAAATACTCAGCAGAAGTTGAGATTGACGAGTCAGTTTTAATTAAAGATTAGGGTTGGTTTGTCTAATTAATTCAATAAGTTGTAAGTGTTTTGCCTGTTAAGGTTGAGCGGAGCTGTGTCTATGCAAATTGAGCAACAATGAATAAAAAAGAATTTTTATCCATTGTAATACCAGTATTTAATGAAAGTCAAGTAATTGATACCTTCTATGAGCGGATAAAAAAGGTAGCAGACTCTATAAGTCCTGTCTCCTGTGAGATTATCTTTGTTGATGACGGCAGCACAGATGACTCATATCAGAAGTTAGTGAAATTAGCTGATTCAGATAAACATGTCAGGATAGTAAAGTTTTCACGAAACTTTGGACATCAGATAGCTATTACTGCTGGTATTGATGTGGCAAAAGGGGATGCGGTGGTTGTTATTGACGCCGATCTCCAGGATCCGCCTGAGGTTATAAAAGACTTTATAAAAAAGTGGAGAGAAGGCTTTGATGTAGTCTATGGTGTCCGTGAACATAGAAAAGGTGAAAGCAGGATGAAGCTTTTGACAGCAACCCTGTTTTATCGAATACTGAAGTCAATTATAAAGATAGATATACCTGTTGATGTTGGTGATTTCAGGCTGATGAGCAGACGGGCGGTTGAGAAATTTAAAGAATTAAAGGAAAAAGATAGATTTGTGAGGGGACTGGTAAGCTGGATAGGCTTCAGGCAGACAGGAGTATACTATGCAAGAGATGAACGATACGCTGGAGAGACAAAATACCCATACAGTAAGATGATCAAGTTTGCCCTTGATGGTATTACCTCATTTTCAAGCGTTCCATTAAAACTATCCACCTGGCTCGGATATTTCACATCTCTTTTTGCCTTTTTATATGGTTGCAGCGTATTTGTGCAAAAGGCTATGGGATATACTGTACAGGGTTGGGCAACAATTATGGTAGGGATGCTGTTTTTAGGAGGTGTCCAACTGATCTGTATAGGGATAATCGGGGAATATATAGGCAGGATATTTAATGAAATAAAACAGAGGCCCATCTATATAATTGAGGAGATATATGGTAAGGGAGATAGATAAGGGGATATTTAAAAGTTATACCGTACTATACAGGTATTGAGAAAATAGAAGATGCCTTAAAAGATGAAAAGTCTATAAAACTTTTATGGCTTGAGATACTTTTCAATGATGAATTTGATTGGGAAGGGAAACTAAACAACCCTGTTATAAATAATGCCTATAGAAAATCTTCAGCATGGTTTAAAATATATAAGACATCTATAATAAGAAGAGGTTTAAGAAAAAAACTATTGAGGTATCTCCATGAGCATATAACTATAGATACTAAGGATTTGAGAAGATTCACAGAGGTATTTTATTTTGAAGAACTTAGAGTTAGATGATGTAATCGCAATTACCCAATATCTTGTGGAAAGGTAAATATCAATCCGAAGAACAAATCCCCCTATATCCCCTTTTGCTAAAGGGGGAAATCCCCCAACTTATTGGGTAATTACAGGAGATATTGCAGGAAGGTATAGTCATATATGAAGAGGCTTGAGCAGATCAGGGAAAGACTTTTAAAATGCTGTAAAAAGCCTGGAGGAGGCAGTTTTAGAGGAAATATCTGATTTAGAGATAGATGGAGTAATTCAAAGATTTGAATTTACCTTTGAACTTATGTGGAAGTTGATAAAAATATACCTTGAAGGCGAAGGTATTATCTGTAGAAGTCCTAAAAACTGTCTGAAAGAGGCGTATCAGCAGGGGATTATAGGGGAAACATCTATGGGTAAGGATGCTAATCGACAGGAATATGAGTGTGCATATATATGATAAAGAAGCATCAAGAGATATCGTTGAAAGGATTAAGGACTCTTATATGGGAGAGTTAAAGGGCATTCTGGATAAGGTGGGATATTAGTAACTACGAGATTTATCATGAAGATATTAATGATAGCACCTCAGCCTTTTTTTCAGGCAAGGGGGACACCATTTAGTGTACTGCATCGCTTGAAGGCACTCTCTCTTTTAGGACATCATGTGGATTTAATCACATATCATATTGGTGCAGATATTCCAATAGATAATGTGAAGATATATCGGACATTAAGGTTCCCTTTTATTAAAAGTATAGATATTGGACCATCTTTTAAAAAGATATTTTGTGACATATTTGTATTTTGTAAGGCAATACGCATGCTGAGTAAAAAGAGATATGATGTCTTACATACCCATGAAGAGGCAGGCTTCATGGCGATATTATTAAAGTCTATATATAAACTCCCCCATGTGTATGATATGCACTCCAGCCTTCCTCAACAACTCAGCAATTTTAAACGTGGCAACATAAAAGCTATTATCAATATCTTTAACCTCTTAGAGAGACTTACCCTGAAAAATGCTGACAGGATAATAACGATATGTCCTGATCTCCAGAAAAGGGTAAAAGAGATTGATGCTGCCTTAGATCCTGTTCTTATAGAAAATGTGGCAGACAATTCTATTGTATTTGGAGAGGAAAGAGAGACCAATATAAGGGAAAAATATAATATTCCTCTCAATAAAAGGCTTGTCTTGTATACAGGTACATTTGAAAAATATCAGGGCATTGACTTGTTACTGAAATCAGGACGTATAGCCTTAAAAGAGTCTGAAGATATTATTTTTGTTCTGGTGGGTGGAAAAAAAGAACAGGTAGAAAAGATGAAAATGATATCCAATGACTATGGGATCTTAGATAAGGTAATTTTTACAGGGATGGTTCATCCTAAAGAGATCTTATCCTTTTATAATATAGCTGCAATTATTGTATCTCCGAGGATAGAAGGAACTAACTCCCCTCTCAAGATATATTCATACCTTCGCTCAGGAAGGCCTATCCTGGCTACAGATTGTTATACCCATACACAGGTATTAAATAGTGATGTAGCACTACTTATAAGACCTGAACCTGAAGAATTCGCACATGGGATATTGCTATTATTAAGAGATTATAGTCTTTGTGAGAGCCTTGTCTCAAAAGCTCTTAAGTTAGCTGAAGCAAGATATAATTATAAGGACTACTTAAATAAGACAGAATCTATTTATAACAATATAAATCTTACAACAGATGATGTCTCAGAATTTCAAGATATCAGAGATTCAAAGATATTATAGTTATAGAGTGTATCACAAAATATCTCCATCAGACAGAGAATTAATTATAGATGTGCGGTATTGTTGGCTATTTTAATATAGATGGAAGCCCTGTTAATGAAGAGATGATCAATAACATGCTTCACAAAATCCACCATCGCGGTCCTGATGATATGGGTTGTTATATTAAAAGAGATATCGGGATCGGCATGAAGAGGCTGAGTATAATAGACCTTACATCAGGGCATCAGCCTATCTCCAATGAAGATAATCGCCTGCATATTGTATTTAATGGTGAGATCTATAATTATATCGAACTTCGGGATGTTCTCCAGAAAAAGGGACACCTCTTCAAGACAGACTCAGATACCGAGACCATCCTACATCTTTACGAGGAGTATAGAGAAGAGTGTGTAACATATCTAAATGGGATGTTTGCATTTGCAATATGGGATGAGGTAAAGAGAACCATCTTTTGTGCCAGAGACCATCTCGGCATAAAACCCTTCTATTATTATATAGATCAAAATAGACTGATCTTTGCCTCTGAGTTAAAGGCCCTTCTTGAAGATAGTTATATAGATCGTAGCCTTGATTACACAGCACTCACCCAATTTCTATCTTTTGAATTTATCCCAAGCCCTAGAACTCTCATAGATTCCATAAAAAAGCTCCCTCCTGGGCACTGGTTGAGGGTCTCAGGCAAAGGTACCAGAATAGAGAAGTACTGGAGATTAGAAGATATTACCCTGTCTTCTCGTCCTGTAAAAGATACAGAAGAGGAATTATATTCTCTTTTAAGAGACTCAGTCAGACTACAGATTAGATCCGATGTCCCTTTTGGTGCATTTCTTAGCGGGGGCATTGATTCTAGCACAATCACAGCCATAATGAGCGAATTATTGGGAGAGGGGGTAAAGACCTTTTCAATAGGATTTAAGAATGAGAGTTACAATGAATTAGAATATTCCAGAGAGGTTTCCAAAAGGTTTAATACCGACCATACAGAATATATATTAGAACCCTCTTCAATTGACCTTATAGAGAGACTTATCTATCATCTTGATGACCCTATAGGTGATTTTTCTATCTTTCCTACCTATATGGTCTCAAAACTGGCAAGGGAGAAGGTAAAGGTCATATTATCCGGCGATGGAGGGGATGAGTTGTTCGGAGGTTATGATACCTATTTAGCCCAGAAGTTCTACCATTATTATCAACTTATTCCAAGACTGGTCAGAGAGAATCTTCTCAACCAAATCTGCAGCCTGCTCCCTCCTACTGAAAAGAAGAAAGGGATAATAAATAAGATAAAGCGGTATGTTGATGGCGCCAATCTCCCCTTAAAATATGAGCACTTTAGATGGATGACATTTGTCAGGCAAAGAGAGTATGACACCCTGTTTACAGAGGAGACTCTTCAACAGTTTGATATAACAGGGTCATACTCCTTTATTACGAATTATCTAAATAGTGCTGGTGATACAGGTCTGAACCGATCAATGTTTCTTGATGTAAAGAGCTATCTGGTTGATAATATTTTAGTAAAGGTTGATCGGATGAGTATGGCTGCCTCTCTGGAGGCAAGGGTGCCGTTTCTTGACAGACGTGTTGTTGAGCTTGCCTTTTCTATGCCGGATCTCCTTAAAATTAGAGGAAGAACAACAAAGTATATATTAAAAAAGATGGCGGAAAGATTACTTCCTGAAAGGGTTATATACCGTCAGAAACAGGGCTTCAGTATCCCTATGAAAAACTGGCTGAAAGGGCCAGTAAGAGCCATGATGATGGATCTCCTGTCTTACAGCAGGATTCAAAAACAGGGGATATTTAATCCTATCTATATTGAAAACTTAATAAAAGGGCATCTTGAGAATAGAGATAACCATAGCCACAAACTATGGGGGTTGATGCTATTTCAATTATGGTACGATCGAATATTTTTGAACAATGCAGAAATATAGGTAGCGTAGAAAAAAGGAGACCTTTGTAATAAAATTGCTCTTATTTGCAAAAACAAGGAGCATAAAATATGAACAAAGGCCTCACAATAAATTTTGATTGTAATTTTATAATAAATATTAATGAAGTATCTTTAGGTGAACACTCTCAACTGAAATCCCACAACTTATTGGGTAATTACGTTCATTTAGTCTGTATAAACAAATTTAACTAGTTTATTTTATACTGTCAAGTGTAAAGATAACAGGAGTTTCCTGAGTTTTTAGATTTAGAGTTGAGAGGCTGTTGCGGGTGAGCGGATTGGCGGAATTGTACACAGAAATAATTGACATACACCTATTATTATTATTGTATTATGTGTATGAGGAGGTAGTTCTATGAGGACAAATATCGTAATTGATGACAGATTAGTTAAAGAAGGATTGAT
>JBHHUU010000083.1:0-10796 GCA_046753905.1 Nitrospirota bacterium
GACGCTATAAACTCTTTTCCACCCCTTACCCTGTATTAGCTGAATAGTTACAAAATTCTATCTTAAAACCTCTAAAACGTATATGGCTGGCTTCCAATTTGCCCTGTTCTAAACGTCTTAAAGTCATTATTCCATTATGGTTACCTTTTTATGCCAAAGAATTTGAAAAATTACCTTCGGATACTATCAATCTATTACATAAAATATCATCTGCTACAATCGATAGACTCCTTAAACCTGTCCGTATAAAATATAAAACCAGGGGTCGTTGCACTACTAAACCCGGCACTTTATTAAAAAAACATATTCCTATAAAAACCAACCAATGGGATGAGTCACGTCCAGAATTTATAGAAGCTGACTCTGTTGCCCATTGTGGCGATACTACTTCTGGCCAATATGCTCTCACTATCGATGCTGTTGATATCGCTACTGGATGGACTGAACAACGTGCTATCTGGGGTAAGGGAGAAGCCGATGTCTTATTTCAAATTAAAGATATTGAAAGTAAACTCCCTTTTGTATTGCTTGGTTTTGACTGTGATAATGGTTCTGAATTTTTAAATTGGCATTTATTAAGACATTTTTCTAATAGGAGATCACCTATTGTATTTACCAGAAGCAGAGCTTACCATAAAGATGATAACTCTCATGTTGAACAGAAAAACTGGACTCATGTAAGGCAATGGTTGGGATATCACAGGTTTGATAATCCTGAGATTGTTCCTTTGTTGAATGAGTTATATACCAAAGAATGGAGATTATTCCATAACTTTTTCTGCCCTTCGGTTAAACTCATTCAAAAGAAAAGAGTTGTCTCAAAGACTATTAAATACTATGATAATCCTAAAACTCCTTATCAGAGAGTATTGGAATCACCTTATGTAAATATTCATATTAAACGCTCTCTCAAAGAACAGTTCGACTCTCTTAACCCTTTTAAATTAAGAAAGTCTATTGAAAATAAACTTGAAAAAATATTAGCTCTTTGTTATCAAAAAAAGATGTGAGTCAACATATCCTTTCGGTAACCTTTTTTTATGAGTCAACTGGTGGAATAGAGTAAATACCCAGGAAGAAGCCGTAGGGCTGAATCAACCATTTACTCCTTCTGATATTTATGTCCATCCGACTAAAAAAGCATTTAATAATGAAATGGCCAATATTCAAGAAAATATGAATTCCTCTACAAGTGAATTAACTCAGGAAAAACAGAAAGCAGAAGATAGGATGAAAGATAAGACTGATATTCCGATAATTGATAGTTGGCTTAAAGAAGGTGGGGATGAGGATAAGATTGATTGACATTGCGGATTCTAATTTTTAATTAATATTAGTAAACACACCAAACATAAGATATCCCATACTTCAGGGCACATGCCCCCCCTTGACACTAAATATCATATCGATTATACTTGATTTTTGCAAGGGAGAATTGACAAATATTAAAAAGGGTGATCGTTTGAAAAGAATGTTACAAATATCTATGGCAGTGATCAATGTGTGGATCTGCCTTATGGTAGGATTTATTGGTGGAAATGACCGCGTATTATGCTTTGGGTGGGATGGTCATACAGCAGTGGAAATGACTCATCTTCTCCCTTCTTCAAGTGCAGCTTCCCGAGAGGTTTTCCATGCCTCCTCATTGGTAAAGTCGACCTCAAAGAACGATCACTCCAGTTCATGTATAGACATTCCTATTATTTTGAATAGTAGTTTCAGACAAAATAGTGTCTCTTTTCAAGAGATAGTATCCCAATTGAATGCCTCCATTTATATGGACATCTCTTTTATCATACCCACATCTTATAGGATTACAACTCAGGTTTCATCTCTACAACAGCCATCTATGGATGATTCTATCCATGCATCTATCCATACTACCATCCTTTTAATTTAATACCTCCAGAATATCTCGTCATCTTTGACTCTTAGAGAACAAAAAAGTGACAAACCCATAGACTTGGTCTCTATTATTGGTGAGACTTAAGTTACAGAATAGAGACAAGAGATATTTCGGAGGTTTTCATGTATCAACGAATCTTAGAATACCTTTGCTTTGCCTTATTGATTATATTTATCGGTTGTTCCACCTATCCCAGAGAGGTGAGTTTGCCAGAGCCACGGCCTTTGGGCAAAGAATTTGCAACCTTTCAGCCGCCTCACAAGTTATCCGATAATGATTTGGCATCATTTCAGTTTGAAGAGCCGACTGGTGTTATTACATTATCCCAGGTCCTTTCCCTTGCGTTGATGAAGAATCCAGAGCTTAAGACCTTTTCCTGGGATCTTCGTGTAGAAGAGGCACGCACACTCCAGGCAGGACTTCTTCCTAATCCTGAGATTGATATTGAACTGGAAAACATGAGTGGTTCAGGATCATTTCAGGGAAGTGATGAGATGGAGACTACCTTACAATTCAGTCAATTAATCGAATTGGGTGGAAAACGTTATAAACGGAAAAGATTGGCAGCTCTTGATCAGTATCTGGCTGGCTGGGATTATGAGACCAAAAGACTGAATACATTCACCAGAGTCACCAAGACCTTTATAGATCTTATTTCTGCACAGGAGCAACTTGCCCTGACAGAGGAATTGGTTCGTCTGGCTGAAGAGGTTTTTAATACTGTCTCAGAGCGGGTCAAGGCAGGTAAGGTATCACCTGTCGAAGAGACCAGAGCAAGGATAGCCTTATCAACCAGCCAGATTGAATTGGAACGGGCTAAACGGAAAATAGAGATTGCTCGAAGAGCACTTGCAGCCACATGGGGTAGCACATCACCTATCTTTAAAAAGGCAGAGGGCAAACTAGATATCCCCACATCAATCCCCTCTCTGGAGGAAATAGCCCATTGGATTTCACAAAATCCTGATATAGCCCGTTGGGTAGTGGAGATGGAAAAACTTCAGACCGCAGTTGAGATGGAAGATGCACAGAAGATTCCAGATCTGACATTGAATGGAGGTCTCCGTCGTTTTAACGAGACTGAAGATCATGCCTTTGTGATAGGACTATCTATCCCTATCCCTATCTTTGACCGTAATCAAGGAGGAGCCCTTGAAACACGCTACCGGCTGGTTAAGGCAGAAGAAGAGAGAAAGAGATCAGATGTCCATGTTCAGACTAAGCTGGTTGAGAGGTATCAAACACTCTCTGCTACCTTTACAGAGATAACACTCCTGAAAGAGGAGGTATTACCAAGGGCGCAAAGTGCATTTAAGGCTATAAGGGAAGGTTATCGTCAGGGAAAATTTGATTATTTAGAGGTATTGGATGCCCAGAGGACACTCTTTGAGGTCAGGGCTCAATACATAGAGACACTCACAGCATACCACAAGATTGTGGCTGATGTAGAACGATTAATCGGAGGACAGATTGATACTGTCGAGAGTTCCCTGAGGCAAAAATGAAAGGAGAGATACGATGAGACACAAAAAGAGGATGATTGTCATGATTCTCCCATTATTGGGGATTCTTTTTATCATAGGGGCTATCTGGCACATTAGTCGGGCAGATACGCCAGATACTGAGGTTCATCATGAACATGACCATGATGAAGACAGGAGAGATAATAAACATGAAGAGGAGGATGTTATCAGGTTAAGTGAGGCTGAGATGAAGGAATTCGGTATCATACTCGATACAGCAGGATCAGGAGACCTAAAGATTCATGTAGAGCTTCCAGGTGAGGTTGTGATCAATGCAGATAGTCTTGCACATATTGTTCCGCGTGTGTCTGGAATTGTACGTGAGGTTCGAAAAAATCTTGGAGATAATGTTCATGCAGGTGAAGTAGTAGCTGTATTGGAAAGCCGTGAGATTGCTGATGCCAAGGCAGCCTTCTTAACAGGTAGTGAGCGGGTGGAACTGGCGCAGGCCAACTTTAGACGAGAGGAAGACCTCTGGAAAAAGAATATCTCTTCAGAACAGGAGTATCTTGAGGCTAAACAAACATTGGCTGAGGCCAAGATTGAATTGAGATCAACTGAACACAAACTTCATGCACTGGGATTCTCTGACGATTATCTATCACAACTGCCCGGACATGCTGATGAGTCTTTTACTCTATATGAGATTATAGCTCCTTTTGATGGCACTGTGATAGAGAAACATATCACACTGGGTGAGGTGCTTAAGGATGATAGCGAGGCCTTTATCATTGCTGATCTAAGTTCAGTCTGGGTAAACCTAAATATCTACCAGAAGGATCTGCCTTTTGTCCAGAAGGAACAACCAGTGATTATCTCAGCAGGACATGGAATTCCTGATACAAAAGATAAGATCTCCTATATAGGGCCATTAGTCGGTGAACAAACGCGTACAGCCCTTGCCAGGGTTGTCCTTCCAAATCCTAAAGGTCTCTGGCGTCCCGGGATATTTGTCACAGGGAAGATTGAGGTAGAAGACATAAAGGTTTCTCTTATAATGCCAAAGACTGCCATTCAGACAGTAGATGGCAAACGATCTGTCTTCATCAAGACTGAGCACGGCTTTGAGCCGCAACCTGTAACTATAGGACGGACAAATGACACCCATGTTGAGATTACCTCTGGTATAAAATCTGGTCAACAGTATGTTATAGAGGGCGCCTTTACCTTAAAGGCAGAGTTATCCAAAGGTGCCTTTGGAGATGGACATAATCATTAATCCGAAAAGGAGAAGAGAATGCAGAGAATAATCCAGTTTGTTTTACGCAATCGCCTGTTGATGATAGTATTGGGTATATTGGTGCTGGCAGGAGGGTTCTATTCTTATCGACAACTGCCTGTAGATGCATTCCCTGATGTTACCCCTGCCCTGGTGCAGGTTTTTACTGAGACAGAGGGATTAGCACCTGAAGAGGTAGAAAAATATGTGACATATCCTGTTGAGGTGGCTATGAATGGTCTCCCCAATCTTGAGGAGATACGTTCAGTCTCTAATTTTGGGCTCTCTGTGGTGAATATATACTTTGAAGATGGCACAGATATATATTTTGCCAGACAACTGGTAAACGAACGCCTGCAACTCGCGCGCGAGGAGATCCCACCTGGATTTGGCGAACCTGAGATGGGTCCTATCACCACTGGAATGGGACAGATACTCTTCTATCTGTTAGAGGATGAGACTGGTGAGCGAAGCCCTGAGGAGATGCGGGAACTACAGGACTGGCTGATAAAGTTCAACCTTCAGACAGTTGCAGGTGTAACAGAAGTTCTCTCCCTGGGAGGAGAGGTCAAACAATTCCAGATTCAGGTCAGGCCGTCAGATCTTCTTCGTTATGATATCTCACTAAAGGATATTGTAGAGGCTGTACAGGCAAATAACTCTAATGTAGGGGCACAGTTCATTGTCAAAAATGCTGAGGAGTATATCGTCCGTTCTGTTGGACTCACTGAAAAGATCTCTGATCTCGAGAGAATAATGCTGAAGTCAGAGGATGGCACTCCAGTCTTCTTGAGTCAGGTTGCTGATGTGGTAATTGGAGGTGAGGTGCGCAGGGGACTGGCTACAACAGATGGCAAAGGTGAAGCAGTTGTAGGCATGATCCTGAAACTCATTGGCACAAACACATCAAATGTCATCAATAAGGTGAAGACCCGTATGGAGGAGATCAATAAGGTCTTGCCTCCTGGTGTGCGTGTTGTGCCCTACTATGACCAGGCCAATCTCGTGGCTAAATGTATCAAGACAGTAACAGATGCCCTGGTACAGGGGATCATCCTGGTCGCAATTGTCCTCATAATATTTATGGGAAGATTAATGCCAAGCATAGTGGTAGCTATATCTATTCCATTTTCCATTCTCTTTGCCTTTATCATGATGAGGATATTTGGGATTTCAGCAAATCTGATGTCATTGGGAGGTTTAGCTATTGCCATTGGCATGATGGTAGATGGAACTATTGTAATGGTAGAGAATGTAGATAGGATGCTTCGGGAGTCAAACAGTCTTGAGTCCAGAATTCATGTAATAGCTCGTGCATGTATAGAGGTAGGACGACCTATTATCTTTGCCATCTCTATCATTATTATCGTATTTCTCCCCCTCTTTACCCTACAGGGTGTTGAAGGTAAGATATTTAAACCACTGGCCTATACTGTGGCGCTGGCCATGTTGGGTTCATTGCTATATGCAATTCTAATCGCTCCAGTAGCAACACATCTCCTGATGCGCCGACCCAAAGGAGACGCTAATACCTCACAAGAGAACAGGATCGTTCGATCTCTAATTGGTCTATATCAACCTCTTGTGAGCATGTTTGTTAGATCTCCTCTGTTAGCAGTCTCTCTGTCCATCTTTATGTTAGTGGCAGGGGCGGCAATCTTTCCCAGACTGGGATCAGAATTTGTGCCTCGTCTAGCTGAGGGAGATCTTCTTGTGCGTGCAACCATGGCACCATCTATCTCATTAGATGAGGCCAGTAAAACCATGACCCGTTTTGAACAGAGAATGATGGCTAAGTTTCCGGAGGTGACACGGATAGTAACACGGGTTGGTCGTGGCGAAGTAGGTGCCCATGCAGACCCTGTAAACTCTGCTGAGTCGTTTGTAGGACTGAAACCACAGGACCAATGGCAGACAGCCAAAACATCTGATGAACTCTATGCCAAGATGAGTAAGGTATTTGAAGACTTTCCTGGTGTCCAGTTCAATTTCACCCAGCCTATTGCTGCTTCTGTTGATGAACTTCTCACAGGAACAAAGGCTGAACTGGCTATCAAGATATTTGGGTCTGATATGGAGGTATTGAAAGAGAAGGCCGCTGAGATTGAAAGGGTAGTTCGGACAATCCCTGGGGCAGCAGATGTTCAGAAGGATCAGGTTACTGGAACTCCACAGCTTCGTATTAGTATAGACCGTGAGGTCATCTCCCGTTATGGGATTAATGTAGAGGATATTCAGCAGATCATAAGAACTGCTGTAGGAGGAGAAAAGGCAGGAGAGATATTTGAGGGTATCCGGCGTTTTGATATCCTTGTTCGTTATGCACCGGAGGATAGAAAGAGTGCAGAGACCATTAGCCATATATTGGTGCCAGCCCCAGGTGGGATAAAGGTCCCTCTGAATGATCTTGCAGAGATCGAGGAGATTGTTGGACCACGACAGATCACACGAGAGAATAATCAAAGATTTATCACAGTCCAGTGCAATGTGCGTGGTCGAGATATCGGATCCTTTGTTATGGAGGCAAAAAAGGCTATTGAGGCAAAGGTAAAACTTCCTCCAGGTTATATTGTACGCTGGGGTGGACAGTTCGAGCTACAGGAAGAGGCCAATAAGCGACTTACCCTGGTTGTTCCAGTCACCATACTTATAGTCTTTATCCTTCTCTTTAGTAGTTTCAATTCACTGAAGAATTCTCTCCTTATACTTCTCAATATTCCTCTCGCTCTGGTAGGTGGAATAGTTGCCCTCTGGTTAACAGGAGAGAATCTCTCTGTACCTGCCTCTGTAGGCTTTATTGCCCTCTTTGGTATTGCCCTTGAAAATGGCATGGTATTAGTAACATATTTAAATCAACTCCTGCGTGATGGCATACCTATGGATGAGGCATCTGTAAAAGGGGCATGTCTTCGTCTCAGACCTGTCCTGATGACAGCTATCACCACAGCACTCGGTCTGATTCCCTTACTTTTCTCACACGGAACAGGTAGTGAGGTGCAGCGACCCCTTGCTACAGTAGTCATAGGTGGCCTGATTACCTCAACCATCCTTACCCTATTGGTCATCCCAGCGCTATACAGGTGGTTTGCCATCAATCCTGAAAATGAATCAGTAACGAATTAAATGCTTAACCCTTCTTCTCCCCTCAGGGGAGAGGGAAGGGTGATGGGACTAACTTAAGGAGGTTTGTAATGAAAGAGATCAAGGCATATATTAAACCCCATAGACTCTCACAGGTGACATTGGCCCTGCACAAGGTAGAGGGCTTAACAGGCATGAGTGTGGTGGATGTGAGAGGTTTTGGCCGTAGTAGGGCAAAAGACGCCCCTCATCGAATTGTTGATGATCTGGTAGACTACATTCCACATATAAAAATCGAGATTGTGTGTAAGGAACAGCTTGTTGAGGAGATTATCTCTGTCATTGAAAAGACAGCTCACACAGGTCTAAGAGGTGATGGCAAAATCTATGTCACAAATGTGGAGACAGCAGTCCGTATTGAGACAGGTGAACGAGGTGAAGTGGCAGTTTAACAAAAGGAGGTGTCTATGATGAAAAAATATAGTATCGTCATTTCAATAAGTCTTTGCATAACTGCTATACTTCTGTTTAGTTGTGCATCCAACAGGGTGAATCTTGTGAAAAATAATAGGGTGTTCCTTGAACGTCTCCCTTCCAAAGACATCTATGTATCCAGGGCATATGTCTATCAGGAGGGTAATGATATTGTAATCTCTGGAAAGGTGAGAACCCATCGTGTCTCCCGTATTCTTAGCAAAGGGCATGTAGATATAGGAATATTTGATCCTGATGAGATAGTCCTTGCTAAAGTGAGTGTTTCTTATCCCTCCCGAGTCATTAGTAGAAGAAGGGGATACCCTGAATCCTCTTTTTCTGTCCTTATTCCTGTTATTCCTCCCCAGGGAGCTACAGTTCGTGTAGGCTATCATGGTTCCTCATATTCTGACGAGAAGATATTTGACTGCGGTAGGAATGTGGCAGTCAACAGGATTGAGAGGGGGAGATAATGAACAGGATAGATTTCAGGATCCGTGGTATGGACTGTATCGAGGAGGTGGCAATACTCAAGAGAGAGATATGTCCGTTGGTAGGAGAGGATAATCTTGTCTTTGATATCCTGAATGGCAGGATGACCATCATTCAGAGAGGTGAAAGAAGGATCACAGAAAAAGAGATAAGGCAGATAGTTGCAAGGACAGGTATGGAGGCTATACCATGGAAAAAAACGTCTTCCATTCATCTCAACTCAGGAGAGGGAGATACCTTTTGGCAACGCCATCACAGGACACTCCTGTGTATAACAAGCGGCATCTTTTTATTAATTGCTTGTGTGATACAGGTAATCTATCATGGAGGCATTATAAGGGCACTGATTGCAGATAAGGATATAAATCCTGTCTCCCTGATCTTTTACATTGGAGTTATCGTTACTGGTGGATGGTTCATAGTGCCGAAAGCGATCTTTGCTCTACGAAGACTTAGACCTGATATAAACATGCTGATGACCATAGCAGTAACAGGTGCTATACTTATCGGTGAATGGTTTGAGGCAGCAGCAGTAACATTTCTATTCTCACTGGCTATTCTATTGGAGTGGTGGAGTGTTGGCCGTGCCCGTAGGGCTATCAAGACATTACTAAATCTCACCCCTGCAACTGCACGGTTTATCTCTCCAAATAATGACGAGATCATGGAAAAGCCAGTAGAAGGTGTACCAATTGGTGCAATAGTACTGGTGCGTCCTGGTGAAAAAATACCGTTAGATGGTATAGTTACAAAGGGAGAGACATCAGTAAATCAGGCACCAATCACAGGAGAATCAGTTCCTGTTGTCAAGATGGCTAATGATGAGGTATTTGCAGGGACAATCAATGGTGATGGTTCATTTGAATTTCGTGTAACAAGACCTACTACTGATACCACACTTGCCCAAATTATTCGTATGGTAGAAGATGCACAATCCCACCGTGCATCAAGCGAACAATGGGTAGAGAGGTTTACCTATTACTACACCCCGGCTATGATGATCCTTGCCTTTCTTATCGCACTTATTCCTCCTTTGATATCTGGGGGCAACTGGGGAGACTGGATCTACCAGTCCCTCGTGATTCTGGTAATTGCATGCCCATGCGCCCTGGTAATCTCCACTCCACTGAGTATCGTAACAGGATTGACCACATCTGTACGGGCTGGAGTATTAATCAAGGGCGGCAATTATCTTGAGTCCATGGTAAGATTAAAGGCAGTTGCCATGGACAAGACAGGCACACTCACCTATGGTCATCCAGTGGTACAGGATGTAATCCCTCTCAATGGATATACAAAAGAGGGATTACTTGCCTCTGCTGCTGCATTAGAGATCCATAGCACACATCCCCTTGCACGTGCGATTCTGAACAGGGTTGAGTCTACAGGAATTAAATTCACATCTGCTGAAGACTTTACAAATATTCAGGGCAAGGGTGCTGAGTCCACTATAGATGGTAAAAGATTCTGGATAGGAAGCCACCGTCTAATGGAAGAGAAGGGAGTAGAGGATCCTGATGTCCATGATATGGCTCTTAGACTGGAAGATGCTGGTCATTCCCTTGTGGTATTAGGGAATGAAGATGGTATATGCGGTCTGATCAGTATTGCAGACAGGATCAGAGATGAGGCAAGAGCATCTATCCAGAGGATGAAAGAGCTTGGCATAAAAAGGATCATAATGCTCACAGGTGATAATAAAGTGACAGCACAGGCTGTAGCAGAGGCCACAGGCATTGATGCATACAAGGCTGAGATGATGCCTCAGGATAAGGTATCAGCAGTTATGGAATTGACTAAAGAGTTCGGTCATGTGGCCATGGTGGGTGATGGTGTCAATGATGCACCTGCTCTGGCAGCGGCTGCCATAGGTATTACTATGGGGAAGATAGGAACAGATGCAGCTATCGAGACTGCTGATATTACACTCCTCTCCGATGATCTTACAAAGCTATCATGGCTCATTCAACACTCAAGACGTACACTCAGGATAATTAAAGAGAATATAATATTTTCTATTGGTATAAAAGTAATCTTTATTATCCTTGCTGTAGGAGGACTGGCAACATTATGGATGGCTATTGCCGCTGACATGGGTGCA
>JBHHUU010000084.1:0-10704 GCA_046753905.1 Nitrospirota bacterium
AATCATACGCATTATAAAGTCTTTGGAACCCCTTGCTCTGTATTAGATGAATAGTCACAAATTTGGTTTAAATAGATAAGATACTCCTGATTTCCTTTCCGTCCTGATATAGGGGAAGGAATAATACCTATAGTTGTTAATCCCAACTTTTCTGTAAATCTCTTTATCTCATTCAATACCCTTTTATGTATCTCTTCACTCCTTACAATTCCACCCTTTCCAACATCACTTTTTCCTGCTTCAAATTGAGGTTTTATCAGGGCTATTATCTCTCCTCTATCTTTAAGAAATCCTAATATTCCAGAAATTACCTTCTTTAAGGAGATAAATGACAGGTCAATAGTAATTATATCAATATCGTCATCTATCATTTCTCTGTCTATGTTCCTTATATTTGTCCTTTCAATATTTATTACTCGCTTATCCTGCCTGAGTTTCCATGCCAGTTGGCCATAACCAACATCTATGGCATATACCTTTTTCACGCCATGCTGCAATAGACAATCAGTAAATCCCCCTGTTGATGCACCTATATCCATTGCTGCCTTTCCATTTAAATCCAGTCTGAACTCAGTTATTGCTGAGGCAAGTTTTACCCCGCCTCTACTAACATAAGGTATATCATTGCCAAGTACCCTTATCTCTGTATCCTCTGATATTTTTATTCCAATCTTTTCAATCTTCTTTTCACCTGCTATGACCATACCTGCCATAATCAATCCTCTGGCTCTTTCCCGGCTCTGGACATAACCTCTATCTACCAGCAGCCTGTCAATCCTCTCTTTTTTTATAGGGTTAATCCTCATGTTCCTCTTCCTCTTCCTCTTTTTCAGCCAGTGTCGCTACTGATACGACTCTATTGTATTCTTCTACATTGATTAGCTTGACACCCTGTGTATTTCTGCCAATCACCCTTATATCCTTTGTCTTTAACCTGAGTATCTTGCCCTGTGTAGTAACAAGCATGATCTCATCTTCTTCAGATACATTAAGAAGACCTACTGCCTTACCATTCCGTTTGCTCGCCTTTATACCAATAACACCCTTTCCTCCCCTTGATTGAGTCCTATATTCTGAGATAGCGCTCCGCTTACCATATCCCCTCTCTGTAATACTTAATATTGTTGAGTTTGAGTCATCATGAACAATCTTCATCCCTACAACCTCATCGTCATAAGCAAGCCTGATACCTATTACTCCCCTCCCTGTCCTTCCTATAGCGCGAACAGACTTTTCTGAGAATCGTATAACCAGCCCATTTTTCGTGCCGAGTATTACGTCTTCATCTCCATTTGACAGGGTTGCTTCAATCAATCTATCATCATTATCCAGGGTAAGCGCTATGATACCGCCAACCCTTGGGTTGCTATATGCATTAAGGGTGGTTTTTTTAACTATCCCATTCTTTGTTGCCATTATTACATATCTATCCTCCCTGAATTCAGAGATTGTGAGGATTGCTGTAACAGACTCTCCTTCAGCCACCTGCAAAAGGTTTACAATGGGCTTACCCCTTGCCATTCTACCCACCTCTGGCAGCTGATATACCTTTAGCCAGTATACTTTTCCTGCATCAGTAAAAAACAGAAGATAATCATGTGTGGCAGCTACAAACAGATGCTCAAGAAAGTCCTCTTTCTTGGTCTCCATCCCCATCTTTCCCTTTGTTCCGCGACTTTGACGGCGATAAACGCTTAGAGGATTTCTCTTTATATAACCATCATGAGATATAGTGATTACCATATCTTCCTGGGCAATCATATCCTCAATTTCTATCTCTTTTGTCTCAGGAATTATCTCTGTCCTTCTCTCATCCTGATATTTTTCTTTAATCTCTATGAGTTCATTTTTTATAATATTCCTGACAAGCTCCTCGCTTCCAAGTATTGATTCAAGATGCTCTATCTGCCTGATAGTCTTTTGATAGTCTTCAATAAGTTTCTCTCTCTCAAGACCTGTCAACCTCTGGAGTTTCATATCCAGTATTGCCTGAGCCTGAATACGGCTGAGGAGATATCTATCTATAAGGCTGTTTCTTGCCTCTTCAGGTGATTCTGAACCCTTGATCAGGGTTATAATCTCATCTAAATGCTCTAATGCAATCTTTAAGCCTTCTAAGATATGCGCCTTTTCTTTTGCCTTTCTTAATTCAAATTGTGTCCTTCTCAGGATTATTTCTCTTCTATGTTCCTGAAAGGAATGGAGCATATCTGTCAGGTTCAGAACCTTTGGCTGATTATTGGAAAGGGAAAGCATTATTATACCAAAAGATGTCTGCATCTGTGTATGATTATAAAGTTTATTTAAGATAACACCTGATATCTCCCCCTTTTTCAGTTCTATCACTACCCTCATCCCTTCTCTGTCCGACTCATCTCTGACATCTGTTATGCCTTCTATCTTTTTATCCTTCACAAGGTCTGCTATCTTCTCTATAAGACGGGCTTTATTTACCTGATAAGGGAGTTCTGTGATAATTATGGTCTCCTTGTCTGTCCTGGGGTTTACTTCTATAAATACCTTTGCCCTCAACTGTAAAACACCACGGCCTGTCTCATAGGCATTCCTGATAGCCTTATAACCATATATATATCCAGCAGTAGGAAAATCCGGACCTTTAATTACTGTCATTAACTCATTAAGTGTAACCTGAGGATTGTCTAACATCATTAACAGTCCATCTATTACCTCGCCAAGATTATGGGGAGGTATATTAGTTGCCATTCCAACGGCAATGCCTGATGACCCATTAATCAGGAGGTTGGGTATCTTGGAAGGAAGGACTGTTGGCTCCATTGCAGACTCATCAAAATTTGGGATAAGGTCTACTGTCTCCATATCTATATCAGTCAGCATGTCCTCTGCAATAGATGTCAATTTCGCCTCTGTATAACGATACGCTGCTGGAGGATCACCATCTACAGAGCCGAAATTGCCCTGACCATCTATCAATGGATACCTCATGTTAAAGTTTTGAGCCATTCTTACAAGGGCATCATATACCGCAGCATCTCCATGCGGATGATATTTTTTTATCACCTCTCCCACAACACCTGCTGATTTAGAATATCGTCTGTTAGAGAGAAGCCCTTCTCTGAACATTGCATATAATATCCTTCTATGGACAGGTTTTAATCCATCTCTGACATCCGGAAGCGCCCTTCCCACAATAACACTCATAGCATAATCTATATAAGAAGACTTCATCTCATCTTCTATATTTACCTGTACGACACCTTTATTCACAGATATTCTCCTTTTTGTTTAAAATAAGCTGAGCAAGACTCAGCTCAGGGATCAAAGAGTCAAGGACTCATCAGACCCTATCATTTGAACAGGTTCTAAGTGAAGCAATATACTTAAGTTTGAATACTTTAAGGTAACTATTCAGCTAATACAGGGTGAGAGTTTCCAAAGACTTTATAATGCGTATGATTATAATAAGTTTATTAAGATACAACAGCATCATTTCAGATCAGGTCTCTATGAGTAGTGAGACCTAATCGCTAATGTGACGCTATAAACTCTTTTTCACTCCTCACCCTGTATTAGCTGAATAGTTATACTTTAAGATAATAGATGATATAGGAAAATATGTTAATATGTCAAGTAAGCCCAAAAACAGAGATTGAAAATAAGCATAACCTACACAAGGGATATTGAGGGGTGTCTTTACTATGAAAATCCCCCCTGCCTCCCTTTGCTAAAGGGGGAAGTACAAGTTTTCCCCTTTGCTAAAGGGGGGTTAATTTTCATGCTCGGGGGTGAACAACTCGTTCATGATTGTTTATTTCTTCAACCCAAGAGGTTTCTTGACTTATATCAAAGACTGAGCAACAGAGTAATGTTATTCTTATTACTATAAGGGTAACTTACATACATAAGAGGCAGGAGGTGATAAAAAAACAGACAGATTTAAATTTTCCACACGCATAACTGATTATAAATGTTTAAGGAGGTCTTTAAATGAATTACAATAAAAAGATTTGCAGAGTTATATTATGTTGTTTGTTCTTTGTTTTGCTTAACAATAAAGATGTTATAGGGGCGGAAAATGTTATTGAGGCAAAGCTCTCATACGCACCGGATGTTCCTGCACCGATAATGAGAACGTCTCCAGCACGGGTTGTAGTCCATCTTGAAACAAAAGAGTTTATTGGACAGTTGGCTGATGGTGTTAAATATAAGTTCTGGAGCTTTAATGGGTCTGTCCCTGGTCCGATGTTCCGTGTTCGTGTTGGAGATATGGTTGAGATTCATCTGAAAAATTCTAAAGATAGTCATTTTCCCCACAATATAGATATTCATGCGGTAAATGGTCCTGGTGGCGGTGCTGCAGTGAGTCTTGTGACTCCCGGAAAAGAGGCAGTCTTTGCATTCAAGACAAGAGTTCCAGGTCTCTTTATCTATCATTGCGCATCTCCAAAACCGAATATTCCTGCACATATTGCCAATGGGATGTATGGCATGATCATTGTAGAGCCTGAAGGAGGAATGAGTAAAGTTGATAAGGAGTTTTATGTTATGCAGAGTGAATTTTTCACTGAGGCATCAGATAAAGATGGAATATTCACCTTGTCAATGGATAAGGGACTTAGCGAAGCTTCTGATCACGTGGTCTTTAATGGGAGTGTAGGTGCATTATTAGGAAAGAACGCTCTGAAGGCAGAGACAGGAGATAATATAAGGATATATTTCGGCAATATAGGTCCTAACAGTGTATCTTCGTTTCATATTATAGGAGAAATCTTTGACAGGGTATATGTTGAAGGAGCTATTAACGGGTTGATAAACCATAATGTTCAGACTACTCTGGTACCCGCTGCTGGTTCTACAATTGTAGAGTTCAGGGTTAATGTTCCTGCAACCTATCTTCTGGTAGACCACAGCATCTTCAGGGTTGCCAAAGGTGCTGCTGGCGCATTAGTTGTTACTGGTGATAAAAACCCTGATCTTTTTAAAAGGATCAGGTAAACACATATCTTTACCCTCGCCCGTCACCCGTAGTGAACAGGCATGCCTGTTCACTACGGGTGACGGATTACATCCTTTGAAGAGGAGAATATTTTTCGGATTCAGCCAATTTCATAGATAGCTCTCTTTCATATTGAATTATATGTCCTTCTTCTATCCGGATACCAAAAACCTCTCTGAATCCTCTCACAAGGGCATCTTTTATCTCGTTTACCTGAATATATATAGATAGTATCCTATTAAGAGAAGTAATTTTTCCCTCAGCATCTCTTATCCTCTTTTCTCTTATATCCTCTGCTGGGAAATTAATTAATGACAGTGTCTCTTGAGGGCTGAAATCTATAAGGATAGACCCCTGCTGTAGAAAAATATCTCTCCACCTCTTCTGGGCACTTCCTACCAGCTTCTTCCCTTTAAATACGATCTCATTCTGTGAGGCAGAGAGAAAACAATATGGCATATCTCTTATATCTCCTCTATCTTTAACAGGTTGAACAATCTCTGCATATACTCCTATCCTCTTTAGACCTGCAATCAGAGCAGCGGCTATTATCCTCTGAGAACTATATCGGTCTTTTGAATATATATTATCACTTTTTTTTGAGATAACACTATACGTTAATTCATCTTTATGATAGACGGTCTTTCCACCAGAGATCCTCCTTACTATATCTATACCGAGTTTATTACACATCTCTATATTAATATCTCTCTCTATCTTCTGAAAACGACCAACAGAAAGGACAGGAGAATCCCATGTATGAAATCTGATAGTAGGGGGTACAAGGCTATTTCTGCATGCCATTGCAATAGCCTCATCCAATGCCATATTTATAAAAGGATCTCTTTCTGTATGATCTATGAGTCTGTATATGTAATATCCCATTCTTTTTCTATTGGGATTGTGAATAAAGAGATATGTCTCAGTGATTCATGGTTTATGTATTGCAGTAAGATTGTTAATGGTGCCGAGAGGCAGAATCGAACTGCCGACACAAGGCTTTTCAGGCCTCTGCTCTACCGACTGAGCTATCTCGGCACAACATACAAAATACCAGAGATTGGATATAATGTCAAATGCTTAAAAGTCTGTTCAATATCTGCTTTTTGGGACGCCGTAAAACTTGACTCATCAATCATTATCATGCTATAAATATTACATTATATGAATGTTTCTATATGTATTAAGAGTAAAACCCTGAGATATCAAGGAATAGAAATAGTTGATGTCTATGCTAATAGTCTTGCCTTTAATGCAGGAATAAGAAGAGGGGATAG
Organism: Nitrospirota bacterium; assembly: GCA_046753905.1. Lineage (GTDB taxonomy): Bacteria > Nitrospirota > Nitrospiria > JBHHUU01 > JBHHUU01 > JBHHUU01. The sequence continues at coordinate 6,253 of JBHHUU010000084.1, forward strand.
GCTCCTTTGTATCAATAAAAAAAAGGTTAGGGATGAAATCGATTACAGATATCGCGAATCTGACTCCTTTTTGAAAATAGAAGTTTTAAAAAGCGATAAAGAGATATATAAAGCAGAGATATATAAGGATGAAGATGAAGATATTGGGATAGAATTATCCCCTATGAAGATTAAGAGATGTGCTAACAGGTGTATCTTCTGCTTTATAGATCAGTTGCCGGAAGGTCTTAGACCTACCCTTTATATAAAAGATGAAGATTATAGATATTCTTTTCTCTTTGGTAATTATATCACAACTGCTAATCTCTCACTGAAAGAAAAAAGACGGATATTTGAACAGAGATTGAGTCCATTATATATATCGGTACATTCAACTAATAATGAACTGAGAAAGTTTATTATAGGAAATAATAAAAGTCCAGATATACTTGAGACTATAGATGAGTTTGCATCTCATAGAATAAGGATGCATCTCCAGATTGTAATCTGCCCTGGAATCAATGATGGAAATGAGCTGAGACAAACTATAGAGAAACTGAGGCAGTTTTATCCGTTTATCTCCTCTATAGGGATTGTTCCTGTAGGTATAACTATACACAGAGATAGCCTCTATTCATTGAAAGAGGTGGATGAAAGTTGTGCATCTCAGATTATAGAAGAGATAAGCCATCTGCAGGAGATATTTATGAGGGAATCAGGGTATAGATGGGTCTTTCTTGCGGATGAATTTTATATCAAGGCAGGGGCAAATATTCCACCATTAGAACACTATGAAGACCTTCCTCAGATAGAAAATGGCATTGGAATGGCATCTCTTTTTTTAGATGAATTTAAACATCTGTTGGCCGATTATCATGGCATACCATCTCTTAATAGAAAAGGAACGGTAATAACAGGGAGATCGTTTGCTCCATACTTAAAAGATATCCTCTCTATCTTTAAAGGTTTAGAGGTTGTATCCATTGAAAACAGATTCTTTGGCAGCAAGATAACAGTAGCAGGTCTGATTACAGGGAGAGATATCTTAAATATATTGCAATCATCTAATATAGATGATGATTCAGTAATAATGATACCTTCTAATATGATAAGTGAGAGGGAAGGAACGTTTCTTGATGATATTACACTGACCAATCTAAGAAAAGAGTCAGGGAGAGAGGTCAGGATAGTTGAGGCAACAGGAAAAGGGCTATTTAAGGAGGTGATAAGGTTATCTCAATGAAAATTACAGGAAAGACAAAGATTGTGGGTATATTTGGTCATCCGGTTCATCATACCTTTTCCCCGCTAATGCAGAATGCTGCATTTAATGCAGCAGGATTGGACTATTGTTATCTTCCCTTTGACGTTAAACCTGAAAACCTTAAACTTGCCTTAAATGCTATCCCTTTATTGAATATAAAGGGGCTGAATATTACCATCCCCCATAAAGAAAAGGTTTTATCTTATCTTGACGAGGTAACAGATGAGGCAAAATTTATAGGGGCTGTAAATACTATTAAGACTGATGGAGAGAAATTGACAGGTCATAATACTGACGGACGAGGGTTTACTATGGCATTTCAGGAAGAATTTTCTGCTACAGTAGAAGGTAAGAGATTTTTGATTATAGGGGCGGGAGGCGCAGCAAAGGCTATTGCCATCCAGCTTGCTATTGAAGGGGCACGGGCAATCATCATTGCAAACAGGACATTTTTTACAGGAAGAGAACTGGCTGAACACCTCTTAGAACATTTTCCTAATTGTGATATATCTATTATTAGACTTAAACGGAAAGAGATATCTAATGTAATGGAACATATTGATGTCTTGATCAATACAACACCAGTTGGCATGAAACCTGATGATCCCTTATTAATTACAGATGAGATGTTTAATCCTGATTCTGTAGTATGTGATATCGTATATAATCCTAAAGAGACCATCCTGCTCAGGAGAGCAAAGGAATCAGGATTAAAGACCATGAGTGGTATTGGGATGTTACTGCATCAGGGGGCATTGGCATTTGAGATATGGACAGGAGAGAAACCACCTCTATCTGTTATGAGGGAAGAATTAGAAAAGGCTTTATAAAATCTGGTGATTAGTTTGGCAACATCATGAATAGAAAACGATTGGGCTGCATACAATAATACGTAAAGCTGAACTTAATACTGACTCTTGTGCTGGGGCACTTCTTATTGTTTCAGGGTGTCTGTCAAACGCTTCAGGTGATGTTGACCGCTGGGAGAGAATGGTTAAAAGATTTCTCCTTCCGTTAACTTATCCAGATTTTGACCCAGATGATTTTGGGAAAGAAACAGATGAACAGTCCGAAACTTTTGCCAATAAACAAAAGTTTCGGATAGCTGCTTGATAATTTTTCAAAAAACAGATATGTTCACACAAACGTTATCTATTTTACTATTTTACCTTATCCCTTTTCTTTTGCGGTAAAGTCCCAACCCAAAGAGACCTGAACCAAGAAGGAGCATGGTAGCAGGCTCAGGGACAGGTGCAATGTCTCCCGTTGTGTGACCAGCAAAGTCTGAACTGAACATTGTGGAACTAAATGTGGTGGAGAGGTTATATTGAAGATTTACCATTCCCCCGCAGTTTGGACCTCCACAGGGACTCATAAAGAGACTTGCCAGACTTCCATCAATAACAGCAAATGTTGCTTCACCCATACCAGTGTTAAGACCATTAGGTCCCATTATGGTGGCACTGATAAAGTTTCCTCTCAAGAGAATAGTTGATGCCCCATCCATTATCACAAGGTCTGGATCTGCAGCAAGACTGTCTCCAAATGTACCAGTGGTCCATCCGCCGCTACTGGATGAACTGGTAAGCTTCATTGAATAGCTGACAAATCCACCTGGAGTTGTTACAGAATGGTCAGGCAATACAATATTCTGAATGGCTGCATTAACAGATAGCTCGCCTGTCACTGCATCATAATGTAGACCTGTTCCTCCAGTAACAGAATCAAAGCTGATATCAGGCAGTCCCAGTGTAAGGGCATTGCTGTTTCCCGCAAATAGCAAGAGTAACGACATTACTATTACTATTGTAAAACTCAGTTTTCTCATTATTCACCTCCTTTCTCATTATTTATCTCATTTTTATTAACCAAATACATTTTTTATATGCAAACTTCATGCCATTATTGTAACTGATTGATATTGCAAACATTTAAACTAACAGAGAAATCATTGCATAAGAATAGTGTAAAACTTTCCGACAGTAAGATTATTCTTAAGTTGAACAAAAATAGACATGAGATGTGGTGTAACTTCTTGTTTATTAAGTAATTATCTGAAAGTATCTATTTCTTATAAGAGATTAAGGAGGATTTTACATCCAAAAACAGTGTAAAATTTTTAGACACCTACTATGTTATCTGTTTTTATTGTGTTATCAACAATATCAATGAGTTAGAAATGTTAGTTTACATAATTCTGAATACCTGTTTTCATGCTCCTTTGTGAGCAAATCTGCTCGTAGGGGGATTTTCATGTCTCGGGGGGTAACTCATTAGAGTCATGAATCTTTAATCTGTATTTCTGACCACTTAACTTAATAACTCCATGATCTTTTCTTTAATATCTCTGCTTTTCATAAATGTCTCTCCCACAAGGATTGCATCTACCCCATTTTCCTGAAGGAATATTATATCATCCCGCATTTTTATTCCACTCTCACTTATTACTATCTTTTCATCAGGGATATCTTTAATAAGCCTTATTGTGGTATTCAGGCTGGTCTCAAAACTGTTCAGGTCACGGTTATTTATACCTACTACTTCTGATTTAGTCAATAATGCCTTTTCCAGATCATCTTCATTATGAACCTCTATTAATGGACAGATACCAACTTTATATGCCAATTCCTGATACTCGTTCAACTGGGTTTTGTCTAAAATTGAAGCAATCAATAAGACTGCATCAGCACCCTTTACCCTTCCTTCATATATCTGTCTCTCATCTATTATAAAATCCTTTTGCAGAATAGGCAGGGAAGATGCTTTTTTTACAGAAGAGAGATATTCCACCTTCCCTTCAAAAAAGTTTCTCTCAGTAAGAACTGATATAGCTGATGCCCCACCCTCTTCATATTCACGTGCTACCTCAACAACATCTAACCTTTCTCTAATAACCCCTCTTGATGGAGACGACCTCTTTATCTCAGCTATTAACCTGATAGCAGACGATATATCTCTGCATCTTTTATTGCTTATTGCATCCTTAAATGGTCTTGGGGCAGAAACATCCTTGATCTGGGATTTAATCTCTGAGAGATATCCTTTTGAAAACCTGTTTCTTATCTCATCCTCTTTCTCTCTTATTATCTCTTTTAAGAATGAATTCACATTATCAATATAGTTTAGTGAAAATTAAAAGTCAACTTTATAGCCCAAACATACATGAACGAGTTGTTCACCCCCGGGGATGAAAATCTATCACCCTCCCT
>JBHHUU010000085.1:0-10667 GCA_046753905.1 Nitrospirota bacterium
AAGGACTTGATATATCTGATAAGTTGGAAAAATTATATTCTCTTTTTACCAACATTTTTAATTTACTATTTATTATGTTTCCATACGGCGGATTCCCTATCACTACATCAAACCCATCCCTGACCCCAAACATCCATTCAGGGTCAAAAAAATCAGCAGAGGCGTTCTGGTCATAGGGATTCCAGTGGGCGAGCTTTTCTGTTGTCTCATGGGGCATGCCGTCTTTTTTTAGCATTTCTGCAATCTCTGCTCTCAATCGTTCATCTTCTTTACGGTATTTCTTTTTGGTTTGTTGTGTTCTGGCTGTAAGGTGCCTTTTCCTTATTTCTTTTAGCTCTTTTTCTTTTTCATCAATGGCAGGGTTGCTCAAAGTTATCTGTTCAGGTTTTTCGATTCCAATCAGGGTATTGGCAGCAGCAAATTTGGTCTCAAGGTTGGGCAGCGGCCTTATACCAAGGTTTACTTCTTTTGTATTAACCTTCTGGTCTACAATGAGCGAGATAAAGAATCGCAGTTTGGCGATCTGGACAGCTATGGGTTGGATATCCACTCCGTAAATAGAGTTCTCAATAAGATATAGTTTCCTGCCGTAGTCCAGTTCGTTGGACTGAAATGATTGTTCTATATCCTCAAGTAATTTTTCTCTGACTGTGCTGTCAGGGATTTCCAGCACTTTGTTGATCTGTTTTTGTCTCCATTTCTGGTTATCAGGGTCTAACTTTCCGAGGATATAAACGAGTTTGTGCAGGATACCCATAGGGAATGCCCCTGAACCGCAGGCAGGGTCAAGTATCTTGACGCTGTCTATGGCATCAATCAAAATGTCTACCTCTGCGTCTGAAAATTGATGGGGTTCTTCGCTATAGTCAAATAGATCTCTTAGTTTATCTTCTGAATCTTCAGTGCTATTAAGGTGATTGTTAAGATAGGCAATCAATGATTCATCCACCATGTAGTGGACAATCTCTCTTGGTGTATAATATGATCCTGTCTGTTTGCGGGCAGTGGTTTTGGTCTCAGGGTTATATGATGCAAGGAGGTTTTCAAATACCTTGCCCAGCAACTCAGGGTCAAGGGCGATCTCTTCTTCTACAGGGGTATTTTCTGTAATGGTAAATTTGTAGCTGTTTAGTATCTCAATCAATCCCCTGACCTTATATCTCTTGTTTTTTGTGCCGTAGGTCTCATTCAGGTCAATTGTCTGTTCAGGAGAGAAGAATAGCTTATCAGGCACTGTCAAGACATTATCTTTACGATCTGAAAATCCATCAATACGGATTGTCTGTTTTATGTCCTCTATAACAACTTCCCTATCCAGACATTCAAATAGACCACCATTCAAGAAAGGGATGTTTTCAAAATATCTTTCAAGGGTATCCTGAGGGTTAATGAAATAATCTTCATACCTGAAGATATTATGAATCATATAGTGCTGATCTCGTCCCCCTGTCTTTTTAGCCTTATGCCTGAATTTACGGATGCCGGGTTTGTCTTTATTCATCTCTGTATTTAGTGTGGCAAAGAAAAGGTTTTGAAGGATGGCTTTGTAATAGGTGCTATTATTTCTATCGGTAAATTTAATATCCCTTTTTAACCTATCTTGATTGAATAGATCATCAGGGATTAACCCTTTTTCCTTCACAAACCAGATAAAGATAAGGCGGGTGATTAATCTGATAACACTGGCTGCATTTCTGACATCTTCGTCATCCTTTTCACAATTATCAGGGAATTTGACCTGTTTTACTGCCCAGAAATACCAGTTGGCGAGTTCAGTGTAGAATCTTTTGTTCAGCAGTTGTACATTAAATACCTCTCTCCATTGTTTATACATGACGTTAAAAGTTACTATGCCCGGCTTAAGCTTCAGGTCATAAAGAATCTTTAAGTGGCCTGCATGCGGTGAAGTAAGATTTATGTCTTTAAGCAAGGAAATTTTGCCGATCTTTTCCCCCTCTCTCCATTTCTGCTGATATCTGGTTCTCTCAGATGCTGCAAGGGAAAGCTGGCTGCCGTATTGTAACAGCAGGACTACGGGAATGTTCTTGCTCATGCGGTTAAATGCCCTTGTCAGCTCGGCTATTTCACCCCTTTTTGGTAAATAGTTATCAGACAGTTTTACCCCAAACACCATTATCCCGTTATATTCAAGATCAATCTTACTGGCTGCCTCTTCATAAGTGATTTTGTCCTTATCAAGCAGGGAAATATTCTTATCAAATGCCGAATCATCTACCAGTCCTAAAAAGTATGTTTTTCTGATATTGTTAAAGATATCAGTATCTTTGAATCTGTCTCTTAAGATTTCCTTTGCGTCCAATGATACGGATGTATTGCTGTTTAAGGCAATCCCTATTTGGCTGAAAAACTCCGTACCTGCTTCAAAGAGGTTTTTGCTCTGGAAAATGGATAGGTTCATATTATTCATTGGACACCACAAACCATGTTATTAAATCAAAATTGTCTGGTTTAAACTTAGCCTCAAGTCTTTTATCCTCTATAGTTCTTTTTTTGTGCACTCCCTCTGCAAATAATTCCTGTATTTCATTAACTGCCTTTTGAGGTACCTGTCCTGTAATCCATTCTGCAATCTTATTACTTAACCTTTGCAATGCCTCTTTATCGCCATTTTCTATATCTTCAGGGAGAGACCTTGCGCTTTTTTTATGATTTCTTAATATGCCAAGGATCTCCTGATTGTTATTATAGGCAGAGAATCCTTTGCTGTGGGAATAGAGGAGATAGAGTTCTTTATAATTATTGCTGTCTGATTCGTCAGGCATTTTGGGGTAACCTAACAGGGCAATTATCCCATCTGGCAGTTCAGGATATCTCCTGTCAGGCACTGCCTTAAAGCCTGTAAAGATTCCATTTGGCATCCTTTCAAAGAATTCTCTGTTTTTCTGGAATATCTCAAACAGCTCCTGCCTGAACTGTTCTAAAGAGAGGTCATCCAATCCAAGACTTTCGTCGCTGGTCTCCACATCCTCCCATCTGTACTGCAACTGATCAAGCATCTTTTGCGCCTGTCTGGGAACGATAGGATTGTTTTTAACGATCTGTTCAATCTCAGGTGTCATCTTTTCGTCAATCTCTGCCCCTACCACAGACATCATCGCCATTCTATTTTCAACCCTTGTCTTGAGTTTAAGATAATCCTCATAGTTTTTGCCAGGCCAGAAGTTGATCCCCTTGATGGTTTTATTGGGTGAGCCGATACGGTCTATTCGTCCCATACGCTGAATTAACCTGACAGGGTTCCAGTGGATATCATAATTGATTACACAATCACAGTCCTGTAAGTTCTGACCTTCGCTTAGACAGTCGGTGGCAATCAATATATCAACAGGCATTTTTAGTTTATTGAAGGTATCAGGGTCATTCTCTCTGATGATCTCTGCCCACTCCTCAAATGTATCTGGTTCTTGAACCCCTTTTTCGTTATATATGTATGTCCAGTCCTTTTCTTTGAACAGCTTTGTATATGGGGCAAATCGTTCCAGTATCTCCTCAAACTTCTGACCTTTATATCCATTATCACTCTCTGAATATGAGCCTGAGACATAGGCAATCTTTGAATACCCCCTATTTCTCAACTGTTTATATAGATACTGGACAGTATCTTTAAATACAGCAAAGATGACTGCCTTCTGATTTGAACGCTCTCTTCTTTTCTTCTCAATATGTTCAATCAGTCTTTCTAATTTAATATCTTTTGCTTTTTTCTCGTTTAACTCCTTTTCAAATAGCTCAAGGTTTGATTTAAGCCTCTTCAGTCTGGCAATATCTTCTTTCAGATGTCTTTTGAACATCTCAATATTATTGATATCTGAGAGTCTGATGGGGTTCTTTTTCCCCAGAGTAAATTCGCTGATACGGTCTGTCTCATCTTCTGTTCCAGTATTGATAAATTCAGATGATGTCTCCTCAAGGTCATCTGTCAGATATCCCTCCTCTGATATTTCGTCTTCAAGGGTCATATCTTCTTTTGCATCAATAAAGTTGTTGACCTTGTTCAGGGCATTGTTATGATGGTTATAAATAGAGTCTACTGTGTTTTTTAATGAGTACCAGCTTGATTCAAGCCGTTTCATCAGGAGGATATACATCATCCTGACAAGAAAACCTTCACGCTGTACCTCATCTTTTAATATGCTGTCAGCTCTTATTTTCTCTGTATATCTATGAGGCATATAGGCAGTAAGGTTTATTGATTCTATTGCCCTTAACAGATCATCAAAGCCTTTTAATTTGCCAATATTTTCTGGGCTGATATATTCATTCTCAGGTCTCTCTTTCTGCGGGAAGGACATAGCGCCAAACTCGTTTTCAATCAGTTTTCTTGTCCTCGCTACAATCAGGGCATCAGTAAGAGAAAAGAATTTCTGAGGAAGTTTCTGGATAAACTCAGTGATCTTTCTCTCATCTTTCTGCTGCCATATCTTAAAGTCCCTCTGGGCAGTTCTAAATATGCTTTCTAAACTGCTTATCTCAAGGGGAGGTTCTCTGAATCCGCTGTCATATCCTTTTACTATCAATTTAAACTGATTCCTTATATCAGTGAGTTTATTATTTATAGGTGTTGCTGAAAGCTGTAACACCTTGACATCTCTGTTTTTTGTTAAAAGATTCTCAACCAGAAATTTATAACGTGCTGATTTGTCATTTCTCAGGTTGTGGCTTTCATCAATTACTATCAGGAGCTTGTGATTTCCCTGAAAAAAGGTCTTTATCTTATAGCCATCCTGATATGTCTCTAATCTCTCATTTTGCAGGTCAGTATGATAGCGGATAGTATATCTTAACCTGTCTGCCTCAAATTTTGAACGATGTCCCTCAAGGTAATGTCTCCAGTTAGCGTCTAACTTCTTCGGGCATAGCAATATTACCCTGTAACCCTTTATTTCAAAATATTTCATAACTGCCAGAGCAGACCATGTCTTTCCCAATCCTACAGCATCAGCTAAGATAGCCCCATTATGTCTTTGCAGCATCTTAATAAGGCTGATTACTCCCTTTTGCTGGAAGGGATAGAGCGTGTTGTAGATAATGGTATCTTGCAGGTGGGCAATCTCCTTTTTGAATTCCGGATCAAGTGAGCTGTTTAAATCATCTTTGAATAGCTCGTATAATACTTTGTAGTAAAGGTCATGAGGAGTGTATTTTCTGAACAGGTCTTGAATAAGCTGTATCAGATATTCTTTGACGCTGACCTTTGACTTATCAGGCAGTGTGATTCTGTCTAATGCGTCTCTGCTATTCCACTGGTTTTTAAACCATTTAGTCACTTCCTTAAAATCGCTGCTCTTTCCTGTGTTTGCAGAGTTTAATTCTATATTGCTGGATTCTCTTAAGCCCAGACCAGCATCTGTCAGATTGGAGCTGCCTATAATGTGAAAGTTTTTACGATGATCTTTATCGTGATAGATATAGGTCTTTGCATGACAGAAATTCCGTTGAATGGTCTTGACCCTTACCTTATCCTGTTTAAGAAAATCAACTGCCTTTTTTGCTGAGATGCCGAGTTTTAATGCCTGATTAATGACAAGGCTGTCACTTAATAGATTTATTATCTTATCCTTTTTATGTTCTTCATTCAGGAGATCGCCGAGTATCATACGGAAACTTTCAGGGTCATTGACCTCATCCCATATTCTGGATAGTGCATTGACAGAAAAATACCCTGTGACTATATCTACTCTCCCCTTTTCAATATAGTTAGCAAGGAAGTCAAATACCTTAAAGTGTTCGTTATCTTCAGTCTTTGTCTTATTATCAAGCAGCATAAATTTTTAATTCTTCATGTCTTCCCACAGAGCTTATGAGGGTTTGATTCTCCTTGTCTGTTAAGGAGCAAGTAAGAGATCAGGATTGCGGAAAGACTTAAAAAGACCTTAAAAATCAAGATAATCTTTTTTCTGTCTGCATAAATCTTATTCTCATTTTAAAAATAATGCAAGCAGATTACCCCACCCTCACCCTAACCCTCTCCCATCAAGGGAGAGGGAACTGTAGAATAATTTCTAACTTAAGTTTTGGGGTCATATCCGTTTCTTGTTAAATGGATAGATGTATTATATAATCGGTGATCATGAGCGGGTTTTATAAAAAGATATCAGATATTATTTCTCCTCTTATAAAAAAAATTGATGGGGGAGAAAAAGAGATATCAGTATCAGGATTAACAGGTTCTTCTAAGGCATTCTTCTTGTCACTTTTTTGGCAGCACATTAATTCTTCTTTGCTGATAATAGTCTCATCTCAGGAAAGAGCTGAAAAGTTTAAAGACGATCTTCTTTTCTTTCTCAATCTGCAAAATTCTCACCTCATTAATGAGTTATTCTTATTCCCTCCTGTAACAGATATCCATGATGATATTCTGTCATCAACTGATGCCAGTGTTGTTCAAAGGATAGAAGTCCTTTATAGACTGAACAATAAAAACCAGATGTATTCAGAGATAACATCAGCAGGAAACAATGACTCAGGGAGCATAGTAATAATGCCTGTGTTATCAGCCCTACAGGGGGTCTTACACAATGATATACTTGAAAAACATATTGTTAATATAGAAAAAGATGAAGTTATTGATAGAGAGATGTTTATTGAGATTTTGCTAAGCATGGGGTATTCACATCTGCCCATAGTTAATAGTATAGGTGAATTCAGTGTAAGGGGCGGAATTATTGATATATATACCCCTTCAAGGGAGCTTCCAATCCGTATTGAGTTTTTTGATGATATTGTAGAGTCCATTCGTCTGTTTGACCTGTCTACTCAGCGGTCTATATCTATAATTGATGAGGCAGTTATTCTCCCTGTGACAGAAAAGATAGGTAACAAGAAAGGAGATATAAATGATTATCTCCCTGATGATACTATCCTGATATTTGATGAGATGACTGAGATAGAGAAAGAGTTTCAGGATGGATATACAGATGACTCTTGTTCTATTCAAAGCTCATGGGAGATACTTAAAGAGAGACAGGTGATTGATTTAATGTCCCTTAAATTTATGGAAGACAATGGATTTCATTTCCATGTTGAATCTTTGACAACCATTGATATGGGAATAAGACGGTCTCCTTTTTCAAAGATTGTCAGTAGACTCAAAAAGCTGAGAGAAGAGAGAGTAGTTATAATAGCCTCCCGTACAGAAGAACAATTGAACAGGCTTAAACAACTGTTTGCAGAATATGATATCCCTGTATCAGAATGGAAAGGGGAAGAGGGTATCGGATTATCAAAAGGGATGGTACTGCCAATATTTCTAACATCAGGTAATCTGTCTTCTGGATTTATCTTTCCAGAAGGGAATATATCCTTTATAACAGATGATGAGATATTTTGCAGGGGTGTTAAATATCACCCGCCTAAAAGATCCAGACCTAAAAAATCTCTCTTTTTCTCTGATTATACAGATATTAAGCTAAATGATTATGTTGTCCATATTGACCATGGTATAGGGAGATATATGGGATTACAAAAGATTGCTGTAAATGGTTATGAAGGAGACTTTCTTGTTATCCAGTATGCTGGCAAGGATAAAATCTATGTCCCTGTAGAGAGATTAAATCTTGTGCAGAAATATATGGGGATGGATGGCTCTGTCCCAAAGGTAGATAGACTTGGCGGACAATCATGGATAAAGGCTAAGAACAAGGCAGAGAGAGCAATTAAGGAAATGACCAAAGAGCTGTTAGATCTCTATGCAGCAAGAGAGGTCTTTGAGGGGTTTTCCTTCTCTGCTGATGATTATATATCAAAAGAATTTGATGCATCCTTTGAATTTGAAGAGACACCAGACCAGTTGAGATCGATTGAAGAGGTAAAGCGGGATATGGAAAATAAGAAGCCGATGGATAGACTTGTATGCGGCGATGTAGGTTACGGAAAGACTGAGGTAGCATTGCGGGCATCATTTAAGGCTGTAATAGACAATAAGCAGGTGGCTGTTGTAGTGCCTACAACCCTCCTTTCATATCAGCACCTTCAGACATTCTCACGAAGATTATCTGAATGGCCGGTAAAGGTTGAAATGCTCAGTGGATTTCGTACAAGAAAACAGCAGAGGAGCATCATTGAAGAGCTAAAGAAAGGAAAGATAGATATTGTTATAGGCACACACAGGCTGCTGCAGAAGGATGTGGAGTTTAAGGATTTAGGGCTTGTCATTATTGACGAAGAACAGAGATTTGGAGTTACACATAAAGAGAGGTTAAAACAGATGAGAAAAAACGTGGATGTATTGACCCTGACTGCCACGCCCATTCCAAGGACATTACAGATGGCACTTACAGGGATCAGAAACATGTCCATTATTGATACCCCGCCAGTAGATCGTTTGCCTATTCACACTTTTATATCAAAATATGATAAGAGAATAATAAGAGAGGGCATACTTAAAGAGCTTTCTCGGGAAGGACAGATATTCTTTATACACAATCGTATCCAGAGTATAGAGAGAATAGGTGAATTTCTCAGAGAAACAGTCCCTGAGGCAAGGATTACAATAGCACATGGCAGGATGAGGAAGGATCAGTTGGAAAAAGTTATGTTTAAATTTATGAACAAAGAATATGATCTGCTCTTGAGCACTAATATCATAGAGTCAGGACTTGATATCTCTTCTGCCAATACCATATTTATTAACAGAGCAGATAAGTTTGGACTGGCAGACCTCTACCAGCTCAGGGGAAGGGTCGGGAGATCAGGAGAACAGGCATACGCCTACATGTTAGTCCCTGATGGAGGAATTACAGGAGAGGCAAGAGAGAGACTTCAGGCGATTAAGGATGCAAGTGAGCTTGGTTCAGGGTTTAGGATTGCATCAAAGGATTTAGAGATAAGAGGTGCTGGTAATATGTTGGGAACTACACAATCAGGTCATATTGCTGCAATAGGTCTTGAATTATATCTTCAGACAATAGAGAAGGCTGTAACAGAGATTAAAGGGGAAAGGATTGATAAGGAGATAGAACCTATACTGAATTTAAAGGCATCAGCCTTTATACCTGATTCTTATATCCCTGACTCCTGTCAACGATTATCCTTTTATAAATGGATATCCTCAATCACTAAAGAGGAAGAGATAATCTCTGTTAAGGAGGAGATAGAAGACAGATATGGCTCAATGCCAGAATCTTTAAAAAGATTATTAGAGATAGTAGAGATCAAGATATTAGCCAAATGTATAGGAATAAACAAGGCTGATAAGATAGATAAGGCGATCATTATTGTATTAGATGAAGATAATAAGGTAAAGGAAGATGGGATTAAATTTTTGATGGAAAATAGCAATAGATATAAAATTCTATCTGAATATTCATTTCTTATCTACCTTCATGATCTGAAATGGGATATCTGTTATAAAAGATTAAAAGAGTGCTTTCAGGGACTCTTATTGTATGTTCAGGGTTAGCGACAGCACATCTCTTTTCTATCCTCTGGATCACGACAAACAGATAAAAAAGTTTACTCCTCAATTATTATGTGCTATATTTAGTTGTAAGAGATAATGGATTATAAAGGATATAAGCTGTCAAAAACGATCTTTCTCTCTTTAATTGCAATGATTGTTATCTCTTTGTTGTTTTTGCTGTTTTTTGATTCAAAAAAGAGAAAAATCAATTTAAAAGATCAAATAGTATTTGATGCTGATATAGGAATAGAAGATTTCTCATTCTTTCAGAATGAGAATGAAGGTATAAAATGGAAGATTGCAGCAAAAAAAGCAAGGGTTTTTAAAGAAGATGAAAAAATAGTATTAACAGGGATTAAGGTACAATTTAATCCATCAGAAGACCTTGCAATTAATTTTGAAGGTGAAGAGGGGTATATTGATACAGAAACAAAAGATTTCTTTGTCAAAAGGCTGAAAGATAAAATGAAGATAAATTTAAGTAATGGCTATACACTATATACAAATAGCATAAAGTGGGAGAAGAGCAAACATATTATTACTACCGATGATACAATTCATATAATTGGTAATACTATAGATATCACAGGAAAGGGATTAATAGCAAATGCTGTAACAAGGGAACTTATAGTGATGGATGATGTCCATGTTCAGTTTAAAAGATAATTTACTGGTATTCTATGGGATACTAATTCTTCTTATATTCTCAAAGGCAGATATTATATCTGCAGAGGAGATAGCAGGAGAAGAAAAACAACCTCTCTCTATAACAGCAGATATGATGACAGTAAAAAATATGGAAAATAAGGCAATCTTTCAGGGAAATGTTACTGTAATAAAGGGAGACGTGAGACTTAATGCTGATCGTGTTGAGGTGAGCTTTTCTTTGCCTGAGAAAGGCAGATCATCAAAAGAAAGCGGGTTTGCTGGATTTGAATCAATGATGGGGTTGGATAATCAGAATGAGATAGACCTGATAGAAGCTATTGGTGAAGTAAAAATGGCTCAGGGCAATAGAAAGGCAAAGGCTGAAAAAGCCTTCTATTATCAGGTTGAAGAAAAGATAGTGTTAACAGGGAATCCAGAGGCATGGGATAATGATCAGAGAATCGCCGGCAAAAAGATTACGATATATCTAAAAGAGGATAAGAGTATTGTTGAAGAGAGCAGGGTTGTAATAAACCCTAAGTGAAAGAGTGCAGTTGTCGGGGTGCAGGGTGCAGATTTAAAGATTTTTTCCTGCACC
>JBHHUU010000086.1:0-10634 GCA_046753905.1 Nitrospirota bacterium
ATCCCTCTTTTGCCCAACTTAACTCGCTGTCCGAATTTCGGGGTCCATTATAGTAGTTATAGATTAAAAGATAAGCTTAAGAAGGCTAATTGACAAACGTAATATTTAGTAATGGATTTACAATCCCGCTCCTCCACACCTTTAGGTGCTTGGAGGAGGGTTAAAGGTTAACTTATTCGCCTTCAATGTAAGCCGAGATATCCTTCTTGAGGCATTATTGGGATGGATAATTCCTTTAGATGCAGCCTTATGGATGGCTGAGATTGTCTTCTTTAATTGTTCAGTTGTACCCTCTAAATTACTTGATTCTATTACAGCATGCGTCTTTTTTATCAGGGTCTTTAATCTGGATAAGACCATACGATTTCTCTCTCTTCTCTTTTTTGTCTGTCTTTCTCTTTTAATAACAGATTTATGTATCGGCATATTCTACCTCCTCTATATATTTATATGTTTTTGTAACTATTCAGCTATTACAGAGCAAGGTGTTCCAAAGACTTTATAATCTGTATTAGCTGAGTAGTTATATGTTTTTATCTCTCTTTTACCACACCAATAAAATTGTTTCTCTCATCAAGTCCATCTACAATAGCTCCTAACTGTAATACCTTCTTTATATATTCTATTATCTCCTTATATATAATCTCACCCGGAATCAATATGGCTATACCAGGTGGATATACAGTTATTATATCAGAATTTACCCTGTTAACTCCCTTTTCAAGCTCAACATATTCATGCCCTGAAAAGAATGCCTCCCTTGGAGATAATAATTGCTCCTGTTCAGGGATAATCAATATATGATCTAAAATAAGACTCTTTGCTTTAGCATAATATTTATCAGCAATATCTTTCAGGGCAGATACCAGATGTATGAGGTCATCCCGCCTATCACCTATACTGACAATTACAAGTATATGAAATGGATCTGCCATTTCTACCTGTATATTATATTCTCTATTTAAAATTTTTGCAACCTCATATCCTGAAATACCAATATCTTTAACTGTTATAGTAAGTTTCGTAACATCAAGCTCCCAATCCAATTCCCTTCCAGGACAGGACAGTCCTTTTATTTTATTTATTCCTGTCCGTGCATTATCTGCCAATCTAATCGCCCTGTCAAGGAGCTTTTTGCCTTCAGTAGCCATTTGCATCCTTGCAAGATCTAATGATGCCATTAATATATAGGATGGGCTTGTTGTCTGGATAAACCTTAATACCCTTGAGAGTGTTGTAAAATCTATCCTGCCAGCCTTTGCATGGAGTATAGATGCCTGTGTCATGCCACCAATGATCTTATGCGTGCTTTGCACGCATAAATCCGCTCCTGATTCTAATGCAGAGACAGGAAGATCAGGATGAAACTTGAGGTGTGGACCATGCGCCTCATCTACCAAGGTAATAAGCCCTCTTTTGGAGGCGTAAGAGATTATCTCTGGCAGATTATCAGCACAGATGCCATAATAGTTTGGGCTTGTGATAAAGATAGCTCTGGCATCCGGATGTTTATCTATTACATCTTTGACCTTTTCAGATGATACGTTCAATACTATCTTTAAATCATCATCCACTGACGGAGAAAAGAATATTGGATCTGCTCCGGACAAAATCAGACCTGCAACTACCGATTTATGTATATTCCTTGCCACAAGTATCTTGTCTCCAGGTCTGCATGAGGCGAGGAGCATGGCATGATTACCTCCTGTAGTCCCATTTACAAGGAAATATGATCTGTCCGCGCCATAAGCCTTTGCAGCCAATTCCTGTGCATATTTAATCACACTGCGAGGTCTCTGGAGTGAATCCACCTCATCTAATGTAGTTAGATCAATAGAAAATATTTTAGGACCTACAAATTTTTTAAATCGTGTAGAGATACCCTTTCCACTTTTATGACCGGGCGTATGAAATGAGACCTTTTTCTCCTCAGCCAGTGCAACCATTGCATCAAAAAGAGGAGTCTTCAATTGTTCATGAATGTTCATCGGTTTGCAGAGTATGGTTTTACATGGTTTAAATAAGATAAACTAAGCAAACCATATAAACTAAGTTAATCGTAACTATTCGGCTAATACAGAGTGAGGGGTGGAAAAGAGTTTATAGCGTCACCTTAGGGTTTAGCTCTCACTACTCATAGAGACCTGAACTAAAGTGATACTCTTCTATTTAAATAAACCTGCTATAATCATACGCATTATAAAGTCTTTGAAACCCCTTGCTCTGTATTAACTGAATAGTTACAGTTAATCAGAAAAGTATAGGGGGTGGTTGTCTTCTATAATTCTCTCCTCTTTTTCTAAACCATCCTTCAGAAACTTTGGAAAGAGGAACTGTCCTTGATGAATCTCTCCATTATAATAACGGATATCTCCATTAATTCGGGACTCTATTCTTTTTTCTATCTCGTAAGGAGGGATGGTCATGGCATCAATATCAGTGGATGCAAAGATCAGTCCCCATGGAAGTCCAAAAGACGGAACAACTGCCTGATAGGGTAAGACAACAGGAAATACCATCTTCATTGTCTTATATACTGCAGCAAAGGTTATCAATCGATCTATGGCTGTTGTCCCTGCCTGAAGAGAGATGACTCCATTCTCTGAAAGCCTTTCTTTAACAATATTGTAAAATTCTTTTGTATAAAGAAGATATGCAGGACCTTCTTCTACTGGTTCAGAGATATCAATTATTATTACATCATAGGTATCTTTTGTATTTTCTAAATATTCTCTTGCATCCTGAAATTTTATTTCTACTCTCGGGTCATCAAATGAACCCCTGTGCCAGTCAGGAAGATATCTCCTGCAATTTTCAACTACCTCTTCATCAATATCCACCATCAAGATACTTTCTACTGATTTATATCTTAATATCTCTCTCAGAGTAGCCCCTTCTCCGCCTCCTATTATAAATATCTTTTTGGGATCAGGGTGAGATAATATAGGTGTATGGACTAAAGCCTCATGATATATAAACTCATCTGCCTCACTTGACTGTATCTTTCCATCAAGGACAAGACAGCGGCCATAACTGCCTGTATCCATTATCTCTAATAATTGATACTTTGTCTCTTTGGCACATACAATCTTTCTGATGCTATGCATGTGAGCTTCATCTGGATTTAAACTATCAAGAAACCACTTGTAACTCTTTATTAATGACATCCCGAATTTCTTTTCCTTTATCTGCTGGTTTATTATTATCAGGTTTGTAAGGCAAGTCTATATCGCCTTTTCGTGAAACTATACCCCTCTTTACCTCAAATAGAGAGGGATTTTTTGATTCAAATCTTTCAATAAGATAAGAGGCTGCTACCTCAGGTTTAAGGACATCTCCGCATGTAAATACATCTATAGCAGCATAACCATATTCTGGCCATGTGTGGATAGATAAATGCGATTCCGCAATTATTACCATTCCACTGATACCAAAGGGACGAAATTTATGAAAACTCGTCTCTACTATAGTCGCCTTTGATTCCTTTGCTGCTCCTATTAATATATCCTCAACCTTCTTCAGGTCATTCAAAATTTGGGAGTTGCAGTCCTTTAACTCTAATAACAAATGAATTCCCAAAGCATACAATCTATTATCTCCTTTCTTTAAAGAAGAAGGCCAAAGGCCATTTTATATCTTCTTTATAGTTTCCCCCCCTTTCAATTTCCTCTTACTCATTTTATTAAAAAACGATGTAAATATAACTCATTTTTTTTTTTTGTCAAGCAAAAAATTACAAAATTGTCAAGCAAAAACCCAAATATCCCATTTTACAAGTTAAATCACCTTGACGATAAATGGGTTTTACTGTATCTTTATCTGAAGGGGTGATTGAAATTTTTGAAGATATTAAAAATACTGAATATTACCATCTTCATGATCATAACTGTGAGTTTGACCTTGAATTTCATAATGAAGATGATAAAGAACATGATAATTGTAGAAGGTTAGAAAAGAACAAACTGCTGCTTGCCTCTGCCGTGACAGGATTAATAATGATAGTAGAGGCGGGCGGAGGTCTTTTCTCCAATAGTCTTGCCCTGGTAAGCGATGCAGGGCACATGCTTACCCATCTTCTTGCACTCTTGATAAGCCTGTTTGCTCTGATATTCAGCTTTAATCCTCCAACAGAACGAAGGACATTTGGTTTTTACAGGTTAGAGATATTAGCAGCATTATTCAATGGAGTTACCCTGATTTTGATTACGGGATGGATATTTTATGAGTCATACAAGAGTTTTTTAAGTCCGAGGCATATCTACTCATCCAGTATGTTTACTATAGCTATAATTGGATTAATAGCCAATCTGTTAACCACATACATTCTCAGTGGCTCACATAGCATAAATATAAAATCAGCCTTCATTCATATGATAGGTGACACCCTTTCTTCAGTAGCTGTTGTTATAGGAGCTGTAATAATAAACCTTACAGATTGGGTAATAATTGACCCTATCCTGAGCATATTGATCTGTATAGCAATTCTGATATGGTCTTATAGGCTTATCATGGAATCTATAGATATACTTCTGGAGGCAACGCCTAAAAATATTAGTATCAAAGAGGTAATAGAGGCTATCAGAGTGGTTGATAATGATGTTAAGAATGTCCATGATGTTCATGTATGGACATTGACATCTCAACTATACGCATTAAGTGCGCATGTCTCTATAAATAATATCAGCATAAAAGACTCCTCTAATCTTTTAAGAGATATCAATCGTATCTTACGGCAGAGATTTAAGATAGGTCATGTTGCTATCCAATTTGAGTATTATCACTTCTTAAGTACTTGCAATAAAAACAGCTAAACGTTTATGACTTTGATAAGTCACTCCAAGACATGAAAGTAACTATTCAGCTAATACAGGGTGAGAGGTTTCCAAAGACTTTATAATGCGTATGATTATAATAAGTTTATTCAGATAGAAGAGCATCATTTCAGATCAGGTCTCTATGAGTATTATATGAAAGTATAGTATGAATTTTAATGTTAATAAAGAGATTTCAGTTGGGATAGCGTTAAGTGGAGGGGCAGCAAGGTGTATTGCCCATATAGGTGTATTAGAGGTCATTGAAAAAGAAGGGATAAAGATAGGGGCAGCAGCAGGGACAAGTGCAGGCAGTTTTATAGGAGCTCTCTTTACATCTGGAGAAGTGGATATAAAAGATATGAAAAAGATGGCAAAAGATGTAAAGTGGAGAGATATTTTGATGCCTACCCTGCCAAAATTAGGGCTGATATCAAGTGAAAAGATATATAGATATGTAAATAAAGTTATTGGATATAAGGATTTTACAGATATGCGTATACCATTAGGAGTAGTTGCTGCAAATATAAATGACGGGAGAAAAATGGTTATTACATCAGGCTCAGTAGCGAGGGCTGTGCAGGCAAGCTGCAGCCTTCCAGTAATCTTTACACCTACTGAGATAGATGGAAAGCTATTAATAGATGGAGGTATTGTAAGTCAGCTTCCTGTATTGGCAGCAAGAGATGTCCTTAAAAAGAAATTTATTATTGCAGTAGATGTGAATTTTAATGCAAGAGAATATAAAAAGATAAATAATATCTTTAAGGTAGGGATTCATCTTGTCTCACTTATTGCGCGACAAAACGCCACGATGGAAAAGAAATTTGCAGATGTGTCAATAAATGTAGATGTGAAAGGGATATCACTCTTTGACCTTGATAAATGGGATATCTTGATAGAGAGAGGGAAAAAGGCAGCCGAGAGAAAGATAGATATAATCAAAGAGAGATTAAGAACTTTTCCATATTGATGAGGTACAGTAGTCAAACGAGTTTTTAATTCGTGTTCTAATCTTTGTATTATAAGGAAGTATTAAGGAAGTATTATAAAGATAAGGATATTGTAATAAATGGGCATTAATGAAACCATCACCAAGCACTGTAAAAAGAGTAACAAATAGGGAAATAGTTATAGAGCTAATCTTGTAATCCTCTTACTTTAAGGACGTAATACCTGTACTCCTTTCTAATTAAATAATATATCAAAACTGGTTGTAGAAATCAAGAAAAAAATTCAGTGTTCGATATTCATTATTCATTTTGACTCCAACTTGTCTGGGTTAGGTTATACATGCTTTCAATCTCTGTTTTTGGGTGTTTTCTTGACAAATACAGGGAAATATTAAATAATGAAATTGGCATTAAATATAGAAAATAGAATCGTTCTGTGCTTCAATGATAGATGACTCTTTGCGAAAACGTCGCCTTATCTTAATCTTAGACTGATTTTATGTACAGGAAATATCTTTTTGTTATAATAAATCTTGCAATAATTACTATTGGGATATATATTGTTGCAGATATGATAAATATATTAGCTGGATATGCCTTTGAAGTATCATCAAATAATCGCTCACTGAAGAAAAGGGTATCTTTACCTTCTGATAAAAAGAGAGCCGATAAAATAGATATCCAATCTATAATTATAAGAGGAAATATCTTTAATTCAAAAGCGAGGGATGGGACAGAAGAGCCAGTATTGGATGAACCACATCCTGTCCAGCCAACCTCTATAGGGGAGGAATCTCCCCAACTTCCTCTGTCAGATCTTAAGGTTAAGCTAATAGGAACAATAGTTGGAAAAGGCAAATATAGTTATGCAGTTATAGAGGACAGGAGAAAGAGGAGACAGACACTCTATAGATTAAATGACCTTATAGCAGATGATGCAAAGATTGCGATGATTGAAAGAAATAAGATCACCTTATTAAGGAGAGGCAGAGAAGAGATCCTGAAGATGTATGATAAGGGAGAGAAGGGACATCCATCTAAAAAGAAAAAGAAGTCCCCTGCTCCTGCCTCTGGAATCAGAAGTGTGGGTCAAAACAACTGGGTATTGGACAGAGGTGAGGTTGATGCTGCTCTGGACAATCTTCCTCAATTATTAACAAAAGCGAGAATAGTTCCAAACTTTCAGGGTGGCAAACCTAATGGGTTTAAGATATTCTCAATAGTCCCAAAGAGTTTTTATGATAAGATAGGGCTGAAAAATGGAGATATAATCCAGCGTATAAATGAGATAGAGATAAAAAAACCAGATAATTTTCTTAAGGTCTTTCTCCAGTTAAAAGATGAAGATAACTTTACATTAGATATGATCAGGAGCAATAGAAAAGAGACATTTGAGTATGAGATAAGGTAATATCAGGGGTCTGGGATCAGTAAAAAATATAATGTTTGGTCCATGATCCCTGTTTAATTAATCCGGAGAAAATAGATATGGACAGATTTATTAAATTACCCCCCTCACCATCTTCTTTTCCCCTTCCTTGTAGGGAGCAGGCATGCCACTTCCCTGCAGGTAAGGAGATTTTCAGATTTCTGGGGTTTAGAATAATATTGGTAATGAGTATTGTAATTATTTTCTTTGTAATCTTTCCTGAAAGACTCTTATCAGCTCAGGAAATAGAGACTGAAGGAGAAAAGAATATAACTCTGGATTTTGATAATATTGATCTCCCTGTCTTTGTTAAGTTTATAAGTGAGCTAATTGGAAAGAATTTTGTAATAGATGAGAGGGTGAGGGGAAAGGTAACTATATTCTCTCCTGCAAAAATATCAATAGATGAAGCCTACAAGATATTTCTCTCTGTCCTGCATTTAAAGGGGTTTGACATACTTCCATCTCAGGAGATAATACAGATAGTCCCTGGAAGTGAGATAGAACAGGAAAAGAACATTAATATATACCAATTGGAAAATGCCAATGCAGAGGATATAGTAAAGGTATTGGTTGGATTGATCTCAAAGGTGCCGTCCAGAAGGACACAGTCAGGGAGGAGGAGAGGCAGTTCAAGACCCAAGGGGCAGTTTGAGGGGAGTATCCAGATACTCTCTGATAAACCGACCAACTCACTTATTATCACTGCCACTAAGAATGACTATGAAAAGTTGAAAGATGTTATAAAAGAATTAGATGTCAAACGTGGTCAGGTATATGTAGAGGCAGTGATTATGGAGATAGGACTCGATAAATTACGGGAAATAGGTGTAGAGTTTCGGTCTACAAGCGGTTTTGCAAGCAACAAGCTCACAGCAGTTGGAGGGACAAACTTTGGGGGGATAAATCTTGCTACGGAAGGACCTGCAGGACTTGCCAATCTCTCTGGCCTCGCTGTAGGTGCAATAAAGGGGACATTCCGATTTAGGAATCAGGAGTTTCTGAATATAGGGGGATTACTGAGAACACTCCAGTCTGACGCAGATATAAATATATTATCCACGCCCCAGTTATTGGCAGCGGATAATCAGAAGGCAGAGATAGTAGTGGGACAGAATGTCCCTTTTATCACAGGCCAAAGCCAGACAGCAGGCGGAAATGTGCAGACTACTATAGAGCGGAAAGATGTCGGTATTACCTTGAGGCTTACTCCGCAGATTATGGAGAATGATATTGTAAAATTAGACATATTTCAGGAGATATCAACTGTGTCTGATACCCCTCAGTCTGTAGGAACATTGGTCGTCGGTCCTACTACAAACAAGAGGTCAGCCACTACTACAGTAATGATAAAGGATAGACAGACTATTGTAATAGGAGGACTAATCAAGGATAATATATTGAAGTCTGAGAGAAAGGTGCCGTTCTTAGGAGATATACCATTTTTAGGATGGTTGTTCAGGTTTCAGTCAAAGAGGATTGAAAAGACAAACCTTCTAATATTTTTGACACCATATATAGTGCGTGAATCCCATGATGTTGCCTCGATTAAAAAGGAAAAAGAAAAAGAGATGAAAGAGTTTATAGAGGAGAGTCAGGTAGAGGGCTGGAAAAAGAGAGGAGAGGTCTTTGAAGATAGGTGAGATATTAAGACAGAAATATTCTCTTACTGCTGAACAATTAGATGAAGGTCTGAAGATTCAGGGCGAAAAGGGCGGGAAAATAGGAGAGATATTGATAAGGCTAAATTATATAAAAGAAGATGAGCTATTGGAGGCATTGAGCATTCAGCTTTCTATCCCTTATTTAGGCGATATACAGGTCTCTCGTATCCAGAAGGACCTTTTAGTCAATGTCCCGATAACTTTTGCAAAGAGATATACACTTATCCCTATTCAGAGAGATGATGATAAGATACTTGTTGCTGTATCCAATCCCATGAATATATCAGCAATAGATGATCTCAGGCTAATTTTAAAAGAGAACATAAAAGTAGGTATTTCTTCATCACGTTCTATTTTAAATTCTATTAACCTTGTCTATGACAGGTTATCAGATACAGCAGAGCAGGTGATTGAAGACATGAGTGAAGAAAACCTCTATCAGATAGCCAGTGAACTCCATGAGCCCGAAGACCTCCTCGAGGTAACAGATGAGGCGCCTATTATAAGACTGATAAACTCTCTGTTATTTCAGGCGGTTAAAGACAGGGCGAGCGATATACATTTTGAACCATTTGAGAGAGAGCTGCTTGTCCGTTATAGGATTGATGGAATCCTCTATAATATCATTACTTCTCCTAAAAGGATGCAGTCAAGCATAATCTCAAGGATAAAGGTTATGGCAGGACTTAACATAGCTGAAAAACGGCTTCCGCAGGATGGAAGGATTGGAATTAAGATAGCAGGGAAAGAGGTAGACATAAGGGTATCTGTAATCCCTACTGCTCATGGGGAGCGTGTTGTCCTGAGGCTGCTTGATAAGAGTATGGGTCTGTTGAATTTAGAAGATATAGGGCTATCAGACAGGCAATTTGATACTATCAGCCGCTTGATTGAGATGAAGCATGGATTTATCCTTGTTACAGGTCCTACAGGGAGCGGAAAGACTACCACCTTATATGCCTCTCTCAGCAGGATAAACTCACCTGACAAGAATATCATTACTATTGAAGATCCGATAGAATATCAATTAAAGGGTATAGGACAGATGCATGTAAATCCAAAGATTAACTTGACATTTGCCAATGGTCTGCGATCAATATTAAGGCAGGACCCTGATGTAATAATGGTGGGAGAGATCAGGGATACAGAGACAGCAGAGATAGCAATACATGCCTCTCTGACAGGGCATCTTGTCTTTTCAACCCTGCACACAAATGACTCTGCTGGTGCAATAACCAGACTTATAGATATGGGGATAGAGCCATTTCTTGTCTCCTCTTCAGTAATAGCAATAATTGCCCAGAGATTGGTAAGAACAATATGCGACTCCTGTAAACAGGAATATCTGCCGCAGCAAAAGGAGATCCAGAAATTGGGTCTGGGAAATTTGTATCAGGAGTCAGGAGATAGGAGTCAGGAATCAGAAGTGTTAAAGAAGAAAGGTAGCGACAATATGGTCTTTTACAAAGGTGCGGGGTGTGATCAGTGTATGGGGACAGGTTATAAGGGGAGACATGGGATATATGAGATATTATTAATTGATGATGAGATGCGGGAGCTTATACTTGCGAGGAGTGACTCAAATACAATCAAAAACAAGACAGTTGAAAATGGTATGACTACACTAAGACAAGAAGGGGCAATAAAGGTAATAAATGGTATAACCACAACAGAAGAGACATTAAGGGTTACACAGGAGGAGATATGAAAGTCAGTTTTAGGTAATAGATCAGAGGGTGCAGTTGTCAGGGTGCAGGGTGCAGAAAAATCTTTAAAC
>JBHHUU010000087.1:0-10553 GCA_046753905.1 Nitrospirota bacterium
GTGACGCTATAAACTCTTTTCCACCCCTCACTCTGTATTAGCTGAATAGTTACTCCTGAAGAAGGGTTTCAGTGGTTAAGGCACAATTATTGTGTCCCCTGGTTGTAATATTATATTCCTTGCCAGATCTTTTCCATATATAATATCGTCATACCTTATCTTTATTCTCTGCTCCATTCCCTTTCCTATTTCACGTCTGAGGACTATTATGTCATTTTTTGATGCAAATGGAGTGAATCCTCCTGCCAATGTAATAGCCTGAATCAGAGTAATATTATTTTTCAACTGGTATCTTCCTGGTTTAATCACCTCTCCCATCAGATATACAACATAACTATTAACCTGCTGAACAATGACTGATACCTCAGGTACTTCTTTATATTTACTGAGCCTATCTGCTATCTCGTCTCTGATTCTGGCAGGGGTCAGACCTGCTGTCTTGATCTCACCAATAAGAGGAAGAGATATCTTTCCATCAGGACGCACGGTTACTACTTTTGAAAGTTCCTGATTCTTCCATACAAGTATCTCCAGGACATCCTCAGGACCTACCACATAATTTTCAGGGATATAGTCCTGCCTCTTCCCGCCTCCTTTTTTTTGAATGGGAAAATTAACTGCAATGTTTTTATTGACCTCTGGTTTTGTTATTTCTACAACGATAGTCTTCTTATCTCTTTTAATGATATTGTATATAACCAGTTGTGAAATGAAGATATTTACACGCGTAAATGGCTCTTTCCCTTTAACCTTTGTGAGAGATATTCTCTTTACAATACCCTCTGGAACATCTATCTTATCCTTATATGCTCCTCCTACTATTCCATTAATATCTAATACTATCCTTAGCGGGTTTGATAACATAAATGATGTATAGGAAGAGATATTTTTTGTAGTCAGCATTATATCAATCTTTTTAGGATAATCCGCAACTATTATATCCTCTATCTCTAACCCAGAGTCTCCTATATTTTTCCCCGCCACTTCTAAATTATATGAACAGGAAGAAAGGTAGAAAAGGATAGACAAAAACCACATTACTGTCAGGAATAAATATCTTTTATACATCTCGTATTACCTCTTTGAAAATATTTAACAAGAAGACAGGAGTCAGAATTTTTATTCTTTCATTCTGACTCCTGTCTTCTTGATATATACCAATGTCAACTATTATATATTATAGCACACCATTTAGTTTATTAAAGAACATGACAGCATCTCACAAAAAATCATCTGGGCTTTGACTGTAATCCCAGCACATCTAACATATCATACAACCCCGGTCTTTTAGAGACTATCCACTCGGCTGCTCTTATAGCCCCAAGTGCAAAATTGTCTCTGCTGTGTGCCTTGTGGGTTATCTCTATACGCTCACCATTACCGCAATAGATTACTGTATGCTCTCCTACTATATCACCGGCACGGATAGACTGAATCCCTATCTCGTCTCTTTTTCTCTCACCTGTTATCCCATGTCTTGAATATTTCCCAACTTTCTCTAAGTCTCTATTAGTTGATTGGGCTAATATCTCCCCCATCTTCATAGCTGTCCCGCTTGGGGAGTCCTTTTTATTTCTATGATGTGCCTCTATGATCTCCATATCATATTCCCCACCCAATATCTTTGCAATCTCTCCTATAGTCTTAAATACAATATTTACACCAATACTCATGTTTGGAGAAAATACTAATGGGATATCTTTTGTAAAGATATCTATCTCGTTTAATTCATCCTGCGTAAAACCTGTTGTACCGATTACCATTGCCTTTTTATTAGCAGACGCAATCTTCAGGGCAGACATCGCAGCAGATGGGGTTGTAAAATCTATTACTACATCTGCCCTTTTAATTATATCTTCTATGTTTTCTCCTATAGATATCCCTGTATTCCCCAATCCAGCAATCTCTCCTGCATCTCTTCCAATAGCAGGACTTTCTTTTCTTTCCACAGCACCAATTAAACTTATCCCTTCTTTATCATGGATAAGATTAATAATCCTCTTGCCCATCCTTCCTGACGCACCAGTTACTATTGCATTAATCATTCTTCAGTCTCCTCTGCAATTATATTAATCCATACTCTTTCATTACGATCTTTAATCTCTCCATGTTGCCATCTGACATTGGGCACATAGGAAGTCGGTATTCATAGGCTATCCTGTCCATCAGAGATAGAGCTGCCTTAACAGGTATAGGATTTGTCTCTATGAACATGGCTGTATGAAGGGGAAAGGTCTTATAATGGAGTTCATTCGCCCTTTTAAGGTCTCCCTCATCAAAGGCATCAACCATATCAGAGATATCTTTCGGAATTATATTTGCAGTTACAGATATTACACCCTTTCCTCCTACTGACAGGATCGGGAGGGTTGTAAAATCATCTCCAGATATTATATCTATCTTATCACCAGCTAACCTTATTATCTCACTAACATGCTGAAGTGAGCCTGTTGCCTCTTTTATCCCTTTGATATTTTCTATCTCTGCCAGCCTTGCCACAGTAGGAGGCAGAAGATTAATGCTTGTCCTGCCAGGGACATTATATAGCATTAAAGGTATATCAACCTCCTCAGCAATCTTTCTGAAATGCTGATATAGCCCCTCCTGAGTCGGTTTATTATAATATGGGGTAATAAGGAGGGCAGCATCTGCTCCCAACTTTCCTGCATGTTTTGTAAGTGAGATCGCTTCTTTTGTGCTATTAGAGCCTGTTCCGGCTATGACAGGAACCCGTTTGCTTACTGTACTTACAGTAATCTCTACTACTCTGTTATGTTCTTCATGAGTTAATGTGGCTGACTCACCTGTTGTCCCACACGGTACAATTGCATCAGTTCCATTGGTTATCTGAAACTCTATAAGTTCCGATAGCCCCTTCTCATCTATTTTTCCATCCTTAAATGGTGTCACAATAGCCACCATTGATCCTCTAAACATAGTCTTACTCCTCCTGATTTTTTACTTCATCCAAGCGCCTTCATACATCTCTCCATCATATATCATCCTTGCATCTCCCTCTAAATATATATCTGAGAGTCTGTCTCCGTCATGGTTAAAATATACTATAAGCCTCTCTCCACCCTCAGTAGATATAATAACAGGAGATACAACCTTATTGAATAATGCTGCTATAAGGGCTGATGCTACAGAACCGCTGCCGCAGGATAGTGTCTCATCCTCTACTCCTCTCTCGTATGTCCTGATACTAATATTCTCTCTGTCCATAACTGTTATAAAGTTTACATTTGTTCCTGCGGGTTTAAATAGCTCATGATATCTTGTGATCCTTCCAATCTTAACTACATCAGTCTTATCTACATCATCTACAAAATAGACAAGATGCGGGACACCTGTATTTATAGAATGCCCGTTACAGACATCATCTTCAATAAGAATAGCCATATCCAGTCTTATATCATGGGGGTCTCTGAATTTTACCTTGACATTCTTCTCTTTTATTTCGGCATTGAATATGCCAGCTACTGTCTCAAAGGTCATCTTTTCTTTTGATATCCCTTTCATATAAGCAAATCTGGCTGAACATCGCATTCCATTTCCGCACATCTCTGCCTCACTCCCATCAGAATTGAATATTCTCCACTTTAAATCTGCCTTTGATGATGATTCTATTAATATAACACCATCTGCACCTATAGAGAATCTATCTCTGCATATATTTTTTACAAAAAGAGGCAGACCACGCTTCTTAATGATATTATCTCTATTATCAATAATGATAAAATCATTTCCTGAACCACTCAACTTTGAAAAAGAAATCTTATCTCTATCCATACCTTAGTACCCCTGCAAGTTAATACTGATTAATAAGCCTCTCAAACTCCTTAATCTCTTCATCTGTAACCTTTTTGTCTGCGATTATTTCCTGTAATCTCTCACTTACATCTATTAATGTATCATCATTAACCTTTTCACCCTTTTTTGCCATTTCATAAAAATGATATGCCTTGTTTCTAATCCTTTTTACCTCTTCCTGACTATAATTCTCTGATAATATCTTGACAAAGGTATCATCTATCATAAATCTTTGGATCAGAAATATAGTAATGTCCTTCATTTTAAAACTATATAGTTCAAATGTAAAGACCATCAAGCCTGCAATAATAAGCAAAAACAGGAAGAATCGCCTTCCCTTTTTCTTTGCTCTTTTCACTGAAAACAGCCCCTTTTTTGTCTATTTATTTTTTACCAGGGTGTGCCTTATTACTGAAACAGGTCTGAGGATGGTATCTTTTCTCCTTTAATTAAGTCCTGATAAGTCTCTCTCTCTCTGATAATAGAGTATCTATCGCCAGCAACAAGCACCTCAGGTACTCGCGGTCTTGAATTATAATTGGATGACATACTGAACCCATAGGCGCCAGCACTCATAACAGCAAGCATGTCTCCTTGTTCTATCCTCTCTATTTTTCTATCTTTTGCTATAAAGTCACCTGATTCACATATAGGACCTACTACATCAGCTATTATTTCTTCGTTATCTTTCTTAAATACTGGTTGAATGTAATGATAGGCATCATATAGAGTCGGCCTCATCAGGTCATTCATGCCGGCATCTGTAATAATAAAGTTTTTTCCCTCACCTCTTTTGGTATATAATACACTTGTTATTAAAATACCTGCATTCCCCACGATTATCCTTCCAGGCTCTAATATTAATCTACAGTTGAGACCACTAATTAATGGAATTACTGCATCTGCAAAATCAGATGGATATGGAGGTTCTTCAGTATCATACGCTATTCCAAAACCGCCCCCTATATCTATGTATCTTATCTCTATCCCTTTATCCTGTAACTGATATATTAGATCAACTATCTTCCTTACGGCATCTTCTATTGGTCTGACCTCTGTAATCTGAGAGCCTATATGTTTATGAATACCTGCTATCTCAATATTTTTCAGGTCATTTGCCCTTATATATTCATCAATTGCAATATTTATGCTTATACCAAACTTATTGTTTTTTAGACCTGTTGATATATAAGGATGTGTGGACGCAGATATATCAGGATTTACCCTTAAGGCTATCCTTGCCCTCCTGCCCATAGCCTTTGCTATCTTATCTATCATCTCCAATTCCTGAGATGATTCTACATTAAACATCAGTATATCTGACTCTAATGCATACCTGATCTCATCTGCTCTCTTTCCAACACCAGCAAATACAATCTTATCAGGGGATATGCCTGCCTGCAATGCCCTGTATAGCTCACCCCCTGATACTATATCTGCCCCACATCCCTTTTGTGCAAGTATCTTCAGGATTGCCAGATTGGAATTTGCCTTTACTGCATAAGAGATAATATGCGGAACACCGGAGAATGATGAATCAAAGACCTCAAAATGTCTCTGAAGCGTACTATTACTATATAGATAAAATGGTGTGCCTACTTTTCTTGCTATCTTATCTATGGGAACTTCTTCACAATAGAGTAAATTATTTTTAAACTTAAAATCATGCATAATAATTGTTTAATAATAGCATTTTTAGGTGAGTATCATCAACCCCAAAACATAGATTGTCAGTAACAAATAAACTCTCCTATATTGTAACACATGAATTGTAAGCTAACAGTAATTACCCAATAAGTTGGGAAAATCCCCCCTACCCCCCCTTTTCCAAAGGGAGGGTAGGGAAGTCCCCCTTTAGCAAAGGGGGATATAGGGGGATTTGTTCTTCGGATTGATATTTACCTTTCCACAGGATATTAAATTGATTATTAAAAGCATTATTAATATAGATTTTAAAATATTAGACAACATTTTTTTCACCTCATCTTAGTAATCTTATTTTCACACCTATAAATTATCAAAATAGTTTCCAATAAAAAGGCCATAACCAGAGAAGACCCATATCAAATAATATCTTTCTATAAATCCAATCTCCTAACAAATGAGAAAAACCTCCCAGAAATAAGGAATATAACGCGACTTTTCTCTCTTTAAAAAGATAGGATAGAAGATAAGATACAGAAACTAAGTATAAGATTGAATGTGTCCATGTATCAGAAACAGTCCAAAAACCAAGTTCAATAGATGGATTATTTTTTAAAAAAGTATAATTACCTATACGAAACCAGAGATGATCAATATCAAGCATAAGAGTAGAGGATATGAGTAATAAAGAGAGGCTAAGCCTTCTTTTTATTCCCTTAGAGGCATAGTATATCCCTGTTCCTACCAGTGAATGTTCAATCCATGTCATAATTCTTTCTTCTTTCAAATTTAAAGTTGTGTAATCTAAATTCTCTAAAAAAGATAATAATAATGACTGGTATGGGAAGGATCGATACAAGAACCCTATATTTGGTAATACCAGAATATCTGTATGCCTTATTTAATAAGACTCTATGTTTGGAATCTATCTTTATATCTAAAATTAGTTCTTTCCCTAACTTGAGATTATCATCTCCTTGATTTACAATCTCAATCACCCTTCCTGTGTTACCTGTAATAGATATGCTCTTATCTTTAATATTAGTTGTCCTACCCGTTATCTTGAACTCCTTACCAGATAAAAATTCTTTATTTTCTATTGCCTGATATGGTGAAAGTGCATATAATTTAAATAGATTATTATTTTTGAAAGGGCTTACATAAATATAAGTTATTAAAATTCCAATAAATATAGAAATAATCTTTTTATTCATGATTCTGGCCTGCGCCATGCATATCCAAGAGAAGGAGATAAACAACTCATTAATCGGTTGAGTAACCCTATAGGGATTAAGCGAAATATGGAAAACTGATTATATGCCAAATATGGTGTTATATTAAAAAATGTCCATCCTTTTAACGATGATAGTCCAAACCCATCTCCAGGATCTTCTTGCATTATTGAAATACTTGCCTTAGCATATTCCAATGAGGCAGGTGAGATATGAAGACCAATTTTACTTAATAGTGTATAAATAGGAAGTAGGGTAATTCCATTGGTAACTGTGAGATATAATAGTCCTCCTGGAGATACACAACAAGCCATCTCTTCTAATGCCTTTTGCCAATCTGGAAATTCTTCAATTACTGCGAGGCATATAACCAGATCAAAATAGTCTCGGTGGAATGGAAGTTTTGCAGCATCTGTCTGGATGAATAGGATATTATTTTTTTTCTTAATATTAGCCTGCAAATAGATGTCCCGACGAATATCACACCCTACCCTTTGAGAGGCATCGATGCCGAATTCATCTAATAAGTAACCTGACCCACAGCCTACATCCAAAATACGCATGGGGGGAGAGTTCCAGACTCCTGCGTCTATCAATGCTTTCCTATGACGTTTTGCCCTTTTGGACCGTTGGTCTGTATCATGTAGGGCTGGATCGTAATATTTCCGTAAGTCTTTCCATGACGGTCTATCTGAATCAACTGTTTTTTTCACTTAATCACCATATTCTTCATAAAAGGTCTTACTTATTGTATTAATACAATATTGGATATGTTTATCAGTCATAGTTGGATGATCAGGGAAATTGATCACACTATCTGCCCATGCCATAGCATGAGGAAATTCGAGGCCAGAATAACCTATCTCTTGATAACAAGAAAGTGCAGGCACTACATAGTTAAGAACAGTTCCGCATTGAATCCCTTTCTTTATTAATTTTGACAATATCTCTCCCCTTTTTTCAGGTCTGGTAAACCTGGCAGAATAAATGGCATAGGTTGATCCCTTAGTCCAATCAAGTAGTTTTAGGTATGGAATATGTGCAAGGGCTAAATTATATCGCGATGCTATCTCACTGCGACGATCCATAAATTGTTTAACCTTACGAAGTTGAATACAACCGATAGATGCCTCCAGTTTTGTCAAAAGAAATTGGTTATCTCTTGGGAGTTTTATAGCCTCCCTGGTGCGAAATCTCTTCAGATACCATTGCAAAGGGTTAGAGGAAGACTCCAAAAAATTAGTAAGGTTAACGCATGGACCAGAAAATGCTATCCACGAAGCCAAAAAATAAGTTAATCGTTTGAAAGACCGAAATATGTCTGGTTTTGTATATACCCTATCACGATATCTTTTTACTGTAAGAATGATATCAGCTCTATTGGTTAAAAGGGCACCACCGAAGAGAGATGTCATAGGTTTACCAATGCCAAAGGCAAGTATTGCAGCATCTCCCTCGCGAACCAATAAATTGCCTTTCCACTGGGCATTAAAACTTTGACAACAATCCGTTAAAATAAAGGTATTAGGATTTTTTCTCCTGATCTCCTTACATAATTGGACAGCATCAAAACTCATTCCAAAGATACTGGTAGGTATTACTGCTGCAGTATTAAAACCTACCTTCTCTATCATCTTTTCCATATCTTGATTAGGATCATTTGGAAGGGTATCTACAAAGACAGGCCGAAAGCCTGCTTTTACCGTAGCATGGGCTACTACCACACAGTTATAAGCTGGTTGTATTACCTCATTGCCGCTTAATTCAAGTGCCTGCAGACAGGCATAGATTGCACTACGACCATAGGGAAAGGTAATGGCATACTTCATGTTGAAATATGCTGCTAATTCCTTCTCAAATAATTCTACTACATCAGGGGAATGCCTGAAGGCTCCTTGTAATTCATCTAAACTGTAACTAGGACTACACCGTGGAATCATAGAATCACCTTTTTATTCATCTAATCCTTTGTTCTCCCCACCACTTTGCACATTTAACAGGAGTTGTTATCCATGCACCATCACTAATAGCATTTTCAATCAATCCTGTAAACAGATTATAGTAATCCGGGAACTCATCTCTATTGCAAAATCGTTGATGCCAATTTATTATAAGAACACCACCTGATCTTTTTACCTCTTGATATATTTTATTTGTAATCTTAAACCATTGTGATACATCACTTGATTGAGATGATAAGGCAGTATCCATAACCTGAAATGGAAGTTCTAATAAAAAATCCATATCATTTATATTCTCCCCTCCAACAAGAACAAAAGGGAATGACGTCCCGCATCTAAAACCATTGGAAAAATTAAATCCCATAGTAGAGTCATATACAAACCCCTTTTTTAATAATATTTCTGGAAGTCCTTTGCTAAATCTAAGGTAATGCATCCTTATTCCATTAATATTTATAATATCTCTGTCAAAGATAGTATGTAAATACTCAAGTTCATAAGATAAGGCATCCTGATTATCTGGAATATCTAATGAACCATGCAACCCTATCTCAAAACCATCTGTTCCCAATCTCTCCATAATATCTGCTATATAGGCAGGATCATATAAACCAAAAATATGTTGAGGTTCCATTTTTAGAAGATATTCCCATCTCTTCTTTTCTCTAAGTATATAAAATGCAGACCTTATACCCCATCCCTCTTCCATTTTTTTAATTTTGTAAAAATTAAAAAACGGATTAATCCCCTCCCCACGCGAGGATAGATAATCTT
Source organism: Nitrospirota bacterium (assembly GCA_046753905.1). GTDB lineage: Bacteria > Nitrospirota > Nitrospiria > JBHHUU01 > JBHHUU01 > JBHHUU01. The sequence continues at coordinate 9,425 of JBHHUU010000087.1, forward strand.
TAACAATAGTATTTAATCCATCAAATATTTTTCTTCTTAAAATCAATCCTAATCCCTTCTGATATGTCCTTGTAATCCTATCAATATCATGGGTAACTAACAGTGTATAAGGGGCATCTCCAGGCCAGAATGTCAATGGCTTAATACCGCTTATATCAGACAACGAACGATATAATGAATCTACCCATGGGGTGACTGTATCAAATAATTCTCCTTTAAAATCTTCAGAAACAGGAAGATATAGAGATGCTGCAATCTTAGAAAGTATCTCCTTTATTTTACCCTTATCAAATCCCCTTAAAAGTTGACCATTATCCTCTATCTTTATAGCCTCCTGAATTATCTCTTTTTTGCCTGTCCAGATTGCCCAACTGAGTAGAGTTTTTTTTAATAACCTATCTTCCAAATCAATCCCTTATCTCACTGATGTAGAACAACTACTCATGAATGTTTCAACCCTTTAATTCTTCCAAAATGGTTAATATTATTAGTCACTAGGATAAGATCATAATGTAGGCAAGTAGCAGCAATTAGAAGGTCAAAATTATCAATCAGTCTTCCTTCTTTCCTCAGCATCATTCTATAACGTCCAAATATCTTGGCAATCTCCTCATTAATCCCCAAAATGGTTACACCTGTCAAAAAATCATTTAACCCTTTTATCTGCTTTTCTAAATTATTAGAGGCATAAATCCCTTCATATAATTCTGCTAAAGAGATTATACTGATAGCCAGACCATCATCTATTAAGGTATTTAACCTCGCTACTACCTTTTCTTTTCCTTTTAGAAAATCAATGATCCAATCTGTATCAATAAGGTATGAGATCATAACCTCACTTCTCTTCTGGTAGAAACCATTCTACTCTCATATATCTGTTTTTTTAATTCCTCGGTATCCATATCCTTCCATGAACCAGCAGCAGATATGAAGACAGACTTCGTCCATTTAGGAGTATCCAGAAAAGTAATCATTACCTCTGCCTTACCCTTAATATCTACCTTTTCTAAAGGCTTTACTATTCCTTCTTCATATAATCCTCTAATAGTAATCAGCATTATCTCACCTCCTAACTATTTTTACTTTTCTAACTCTTCTAATGCTTCGATTGTACTCAGCTTCCGAAAAG